>CAZDYP010000075.1:0-22679 GCA_964509505.1 uncultured Anaerolineae bacterium
TTGGAAAATTCAAATTGGGTGTAGCTCAAGCCATGCCCAAAAGGAAACAACGGCGTGACGCTCAACGACACGTAATCACGATGCCAATGCGATTTGCCGCCCGATGGCTTGTGGTTATAAAAAATCGGAAGCTGCCCGACGGCGCGCGGAAACGTCATGGGTAGTTTGCCGCCCGGGTTCACATCGCCAAACAACACCTCCGCGATAGCGGCGCCGCCTTCTTCGCCGGGCAACCATGCCTCGACGATGGCGGGAACATGCTCGGCAATCCACGGGATGGCAAGCGGGCGACCATTGACTAAGACGACCACAATCGGCTTGCCCGTTGCCGCCAACGCGCGCACCAATTCTTCTTGCGCCCCCGGCAAACCTAAGTCGGCGCGATCACGCGACTCGCCGCTGGTGCAATCGGGTGTGAGTCCTGATTTATCGCCAACGATCACAACAACGATATCAGCCGCTTGCGCCACGCGCACCGCTTCATCAAAACCGCTCTGATCATCATCGTTAATCGCGCAGCCTTGCGCGAACAGCACCCGTGTTTGCGGAGAGACTTTTTGTGTGATGGCATCCAAGACGGATGGAACGACGACAGACCCCTTGACGGTTTGTGCTGCACTCGGGTCATAGCCTGACAGCGTTGCCAGGTCCGGGTTGTTGCGTATCAGCCCTTCGATATGCGGCGGATACGCGTAATCACCTAACAGATTGCGCCCCACATTCGCATTGGGTCCGATGACGGCGAGCGTGCTAAGCGTCTTTGGCAACGGCAATAAGCTGCCCTCGTTCTTGAGCAGCACGATGCTCTGTTGCGCGATGCGTTGCGCCAGCGCGCGTTGGGCGGGCGTCTCGTAAACGGCGCCGACCCGTTGAACGTCCACATAAGGATTTTCAAACAAGCCCAACTCGAATTTCTTTTGGAGGATGCGGCTCACTGCAACATCAAGCAACGCCTCATCAATCAATCCCGCTTGCAAGGCTTCGAGCAATGGTTGTCCATAACAATCGGTGCGCGGCAGTTCCACGTCAATCCCCGCGCGCAATGCCAGCGCCGCCGCGCTCGCTTTATTGGGCGCGAGATAATGAAAATCGTTGAGCATGGGGATGGCGCGATAATCGGAGACGACCAAGCCATCGAAGCCCAGTTCGCCGCGCAGCAAATCGGTCAAGATAGCGCGTGAGGCAGCGACCACATCTTCATCCAGTTCGGAATAGGCGTTCATCACCGAAGCCAAATGCGCCTCGCGGATGACGGCTTGGAATGGCATCAAGAACACGTTGAACATCTCGCGCTGCCCGATATGCACGGGCGTGCAATTCATCCCGCCTTCCGAGATGCCGTGTCCGAGAAAATGTTTGGCGGTGGCCATGATGCCTTCGCGGAGAGTGGCTCCCTGCAAGCCACGCACATACGCGATGCCGAACTGCGCCGCGAGTGTAGGGTCTTCGCCAAACGTCTCCTCGACGCGCCCCCAACGCGGATCGCGCGCCACGTCCAACACAGGCGCGAGGCCTTGATGTGCGCCCACTGCGCGCATTTGCGTGCGGATGATCGTCGTCATCGCTTCGGCAAACTCTGGCGTCCACGTGCTGGCGAGTCCGATGATCTGCGGAAAGCACGTCGCGCCCAACGCCATGTAGCCACTGCAACATTCTTCGTGAATCATGGCGGGAATGCCCAGCCGCGTGTGATTGAGCAGAAACGCTTGAATCGCATTTGCCATCTCCGCACTCGCCGACGGGGTGAGGGCAGTCGCGCCGCCGAGTCGTGTGATCTGGCCGATGCCATCGCCCATCACATTTGCCGCTTTCGTTTCCGAAAACGCTTGACCATCTTGCAGCGCCGCGACCCAGGTGGAGCCGAGTTGCGCGACCTTCTCTGACAACGTCATGCGCGCCAAGAGATCCGCGACGCGCTCTGGAATAGAAGCAGATGCATTGCGATAAATGGGAGTAGAACTTTCCGATGATTGCATAATGCGCCTCGCCTAATGGAATGACCTGCACAAACTACACGCGAAAACTTTTGAACCGCAGAGGCGCAGAGGCGCAGAGAAAATTTTATAACTCACGCTACGCAGTGTCATTTCGAGGAGCGTATTTTGCGAGAAATCTCCCATGCTACGAGTGAGATTTCTCGCAAACAACGCTCGAAATGACAATGGGGGCGTAACGTGAGTTTATAAAAAACTCTGCGTCTCCGCGACTCTGCGGTGAAACTTTTTGCAACAGAAGTCGCGCTTATGGAAGCTTATCACGGTCAGGTAAGGCGTCCCACTCAGGGATGTCCACGATGAACACTTGCCCGTAGCCTTGCGGGTCTGCCGTATAGACGATTTGTTTGCCGTCTGCGCTAAAGCACGGATGCACGTGCGCGCGTTGCGTATGAAACGAGCCACGATGCCACGCCAATGCTTTCGGTCCCTCGTACTTGCCATCCTGCAAGCGCCACAACAGTAGATACGGATTCTGCGCGTCGCCGTCGCCAACTACCCAATCGAGCCGATACCCGTGAAAGTGCCACGAGTTAAATGCGAACGGCGCTTCATTCTGATTGCTGTTGTCATAGCGAATCCCGCCAAAGATGGGCCCGTTGCTTGTCTTGCCGTGATAGCCGATATGCTCGCCATCGTCCATCCAATACTCGTGCCCCACCATTTCGCCGGGCGATGTGGGGCGAATCTTCCACGTCTCACGCGTGCGCAGATTCAAACCCCAGATGCGATTGTCCACCTTGTCCCATGGCCCCTCGTGGCAGAAGGTCATGATGTGCGGCAGGGTGGGCGAGGTGTTCAGATGCCCTAGCCAGCAGTTATCCTCAAATATGACTTCTGTTGCGCCGTTCTCTAATGAGATGCGAATGATGACGCAATGCGGACGCGCCGCCCAAATCTCGCGGAAGCCCAGATAGCCATGCCCAAGGTCAACATTGAAGCGGTCGGACAAGTCTTGGCAATAGCCCGTGACCACATAGTTGCCATCCGCTGTCGCGTTGGACGCTTCCGCCGTGTAACCTTGTGGCATCGTAAAAATCGGACGCAGCGCGAGCGTCTTGAGGTCAAGCGCGTGCAACGTCTGCCCTTGCAAGAAATACATTTCAGCGCGGCGTGGATTCATCGTCATGGATTGCGCGTCCACTTCGCCGTTGGCTGGATCGAGGTCGGTGAGCTGTGTCAGCTCGCCGCTCGTCAAGTCAATGCCGAAGAAGTTGGTGCGGTTCTCACGGTCGGATGCGATGACGAGTTTGCGTCCGTCGTCATACCAGCACGGATAAGTAAAGTAAGAGGAATTGCTGTGTCCCCGATAGTTGGTCAGTTGACGCACGCGCGCGCCGCTCACGGGGTCTTTATACTCACGCAATTCTGAAGCCCACTTTTTGCCTACATTCATTAGTCACCTCACTTGATCAACCTCAAACACATCTCAACACAAAGACACGAAGGAATCCCGCAGACACAAAGTCTTAGTGTTCTAGTATCGCACTTCGCTTGACAGAAGGGCGCGTACTTTTCCATCTTTGTCCAAACCCGGCTCAAGTAAGGCGATGACCCGCAAAATGTAATATAACGGCAATGCGGGATAAGGTGGCGGGCGATTGAACGTCACGCCGACTCACTGCGAAACCCGCCTGCGCGGGTTCAGTTCCAGCCGACGGAGGTCGGTTTGGCGCTGCATTGCGCGCATTGCCTTCGCGGTGGCTTATCCCGCATTCACGCTAATATAGGTCAATCTTGAACTCTTCGTAGGGCAAGTTAAAAACTTGTCCTACACCCGTACGCCATACCCCTGCTATTTTTTGAAACTTCATAAGGCTACTTAAACACAAAGCCTCCTTTTTTTCTTTGCGATGCTTAGCGACTTTGCGTGAAAGCATTTGCCTCTTCGTCCGCCAGCCACACGGGATAAGGTTTGCCCTGTGCGTGCAAGTGACTGGCGAACAAAAAGCGATGCGGGTCGTGGGTATAGTATTGACCATAGCGCTTACGCGGCAGCGCCTCCAAAAACCGTTCGCGGACAGTGCGCGCCATCGCTTCGTCCATTCCCGATTCGACTTCGTAATCGAAGTAAATCGCCAAATCGCGCTCTGGCTTTTCAATCACGCGCTTAACGCCGAACTTGGCTGGCTGCAAGTGTGCAGGCGCGTAGCGTTCCAAGACGAACGTGCCGAATCCTGCGGAATGAATCGCGTCTTGATGGGCGTAGAGAAAGTTGACTGTCTCTTGCGCGTCTTCAATCGTCTCGGTCGGAAAGCCGAAAAAGAAAAAGGTGTGATTCCAGATGCCGACTTGCGCGCCTTCTCGCAAAACGCGGCTCATCGTCTCAAGCCGTGTGCCTTTGTCCATGTGCGCGATCAGGCGCTCCGATGCCGTCTCCAAACCATAGAACAACATGCGACAACCGCCACGCGCCGCGCTCTGCAACAAGTCGGCGGTCAGCGCCTTCTCCAAGCGCGCACAGCTGCACCAATGGACGGGCGAATCCAATTCCTCAAGTCGCGCCGAGAGCAGCCGTGTCGTGCGCGGCGGGATGGCTTCGTCGGTGAAGAAGATGTGGCGCGTGCCATACTTTTTGCGCAAGGTCAGCATCTGTTCAACCAACTGCTCGACTTGAAACGGCACGAAGCCCTTGCCCGCGCCGTAACCCACGTTGCAAAATGCGCAGAGGCCATGATAACAGCCATGCGCCGTGATGAGCGGCAGAATCAAATCAGGCGCGAGGTAACGGTCGAGCGGCAAGCCATCGAAATCGGGCAGCACGTTCTTTGAGCTGTCGTGAGATTTCGCCGTTGGGTTCAAGAGCAAATCAGTTGGCGTCTCGCTCGCATTCACGTGAATCTTGCCGTTGGTGCGATGAATCAGATTAGGGACTTGGTGAATGTCGCATTTGCCATTCAATGCCTCCACCAGTCGCAACAAGGGTGTTTCGCCGTCGAAGATCACGGCGCTATCAATCAAGTGGTCAAACAGTAGCGGCGCGCGCGGAATCTGCTCGCGCAACATCGAGACGTGTGGGCCCCCAATGGTGATGTGACACTTCAAGCCCGATTGTTTGACGAGATGCGCGAGTGTCATGGCGGCGAGCATCTGCCCCATCGTCGGAATCGAAATGCCGACGAGGTCGGGTTTTTCGCGCACGATGTCGGCGACGATGCCTTGTGCCGAGCTGGTCGAAGCACCGCGCTGGAAAATATCGAGGAAGATGTTGTGTTGTGTATCGCGTACGCCTTGCAACAGCTGGCGACTGCTGTCTAACGGCGCTGCAGGCGTGTAATACAAAAAGTCGAGTTGCGCGGGGTGGAAGGGCAGCGAAGCCAATTCGAGCGACTGCATGATGGTCGTGAATGCGTCCAGACTTTTTTCGCCATCGTAAAAATCGGGGCTGCGAAACACGGCTTTGGCGTTTTCGATTTGCGCTGCGAGTGCGGGACCTTCGGCGAATGCCCATGCAATATGTGGGGGGAGCTCTGTCAATGGAGAGGAACGGGGAGAACGGAATTTGCGAGCGCGAGTGGGAAGACTTGAACGGGGGGAATGGCGTTCGCGTGGATAGGCAGCGTGGAGGCGTTCCAACGTGCGCTCCAAATAAGGACGACTCAAGACGGTGTCATACGTTTCCAGATTGAGGTCGCGTTGAATCACTTCGACGCCATGCGCCCGCAACACCGCCGTCAGCACGGGCAAAGCGAGGTATGGCATTGCGGGCGTCCAAGGCGGGGGAAAGATGAGAAAGACTTTCATAGGTATTCTCATAGCGCTGCGAAAGGCAAACACTCTCTAACAGAAGCGCTCTGCCTTACGCTCCAAATTTTTCACCTTCTCCACATACGTGACCACACGCCGATGCAGGTCATGGGGATAAACATACCCCAACCGCTCACCGACTTCGCTTGCCACTTTGCGAAACAGAACCATGGTCTTGAACAGCGCATCCCAATTCGCTGCCAACTCAGCTCCCGTGTAAGTGCTTTCCAGTTCTGTCCAGAGGTCGGGACGTAAGCACTGCTTCAGTCGTCTCCCATAGGGACCTGGCTTCACCGACCACTGATGGTCAATCTCAAAGCGCCATTCCAGCACGGGTCGCAGGTATTGCTGCTTCATGGAGTGATCCAGAATATGTTTCGCCGCTACTAAGTCGTCGCGCCAAAGGAACTTGGCTACGTAAGTGGCGTCAAGACAGAACTCTTCAATTGCCTCTCGATATTCTCTCGCTGTCGGTGGTCTTGGGATATAGGCTGCGTAGGTTGGAGGCTTCAATCCGTCGGTCAGGTGATCCTTATCAAGCAACACCTGATAACCTGCGTCCAGCTCGTCGGGCAATTGCGGAGCGGCTACCACCCGTTGCAAAATTTCGACGTGCCAAAGGATGAGCGACGCGCCTTGCGTGACAATGGCAGACAGTCCGACTTGTCCAGCAAGCGCGCCATACAGCAAGCCCAATGGAATCGTGCCTAACACCAACGGAAGTTGCGGTTGGATGCCTTGCATAAATTCGGAGCGCGCAGAGGACATGCAGCTACCATGAGACAAGACGGCGCGGCGACAAGCGCCAATTGGTGGGAAGATGGCAGACCACTTGAGATGATGAACAAGACCTCACAGGCGCGAAGCGTGGAAACCTGTGAGGTCTGCTTGTAACCTAAGAAAGTGTTTTGAACATATCAGACCGAGACCCTAACGGTTTCGCTGGCCAGCCACAAAGCATTTCCGGCAGGCTTGCGGCGCCACTGGTGAACCCGCTGCGCCAGAAAAACCGTTAGGGTCTGAATTTCAAAACACGCTCTAAGCAAACTGCGGCATCACTTCTTCTGCCAACAGTTCCATACTCTCGCGGTCATTCTTGTAGAAGCTACAAATGAACATTTGCGAACCGGCCTGCTCGTAACGCGCGACAAGCTCAACGGCTTGCGGCACAGTGACGATGAAACCGCGAAAGGGTTCGGGCGCTTGCAAGCGCTCGCGCTTGGCTTTCAAAGCCGCTTCGTCTTTCGCCAAGAGTAAGCTCGTCAAATTGGTGCGCTCGATTTCATCGTAGTTACGTCTCTCGCGCTCGCAATGTCGCTGCAAAACGTCGAGCTTGTGATGCACGCTTTCAGGATCGCCAAACAGGTTGCACGCTGTTCCCACGCGCGCGACGACGCGCAACGTGAGCTGCTCGCCGCTGCCGCCAATCATAATGGGCGGATGCGGTTTCTGCACGGGCTTCGGTTCGAGGATGGCTTGGACGATGTGAAAGTATTTGCCGTGAAACGTCGCGCGCGGCTCTTGCCACATCGTTTTGATCAAGCGCACCGCTTCTTCGAGTTGAGCGATGCGGCGCGCAGGCTTGGGCGGAAACTCCCAACCATACTGTTTGTATTCGGCGTCGTACCAACCCGCGCCGATGCCGAGCGTCACGCGCCCACGACTGATGATGTCCACGCCCGCTGCCATCTTTGCGAGCAATGCAGGATTGCGATACGCCACCGACGAGACAAGCGTCGCCAGACGAATCTTGCTTGTCACTGCCGCGAGCGCCGTAATCGCTGTCCAGCCTTCCATGAATGGCTCGTCGGGCGCGCCAACCCACGGAATCTGAATCAGGTGATCCATCACCGAAAACCACGCAAAGCCATGCGCCTCAGCCCATTGCGCTTTGCGTCTCACTTCTTCAAAAATATCGTGCGGGTGAGAACTGAACAGCCATGAGGGGTTGTGAATACCGAATTTCATAGAGCTCCTTTTGGGTTAAAAACCTTCAGCGTTACGCAGTCGCAACCATTTCATCGCGAAGAAGCGAAGGGCGCGAAGAACAGCAAAAACTTCTTCGCTTCGTCATGGTTGAACGGCGTAATACTTATTTATGTCCTTTGCGTGACTTGGTGGCTTTGGGTTGAATGGATTACATTACCACTCAATCCACCCCGCTATCTCGTAATTATACGTGAACGGCGTGCGCGGCACAGCGGGCCCACTGACGATAATCGGCACGACGCGCGTGCGCAAGCAACCATGCGAGCGAATCACCACGTTTTCGCGCGGCGTGGGTAACGAGCCAAACACAACCTCTTCCGTGGACAACACAAACAGGTCGCCAATGCGTTCATGATACAATTGAAATTCGGTAGCCGCCTCAGCGCGCGTCCACACTGACTCGACGCCACGTTCTGCGCGCAATACAGCTATTGCATCATTCAGTTGCGCCATGTCGTCGAGGAAGATGTAAGCCGCGCCGCCAAGATTTTGGTGGTGCGCGACGTAGCGGTCTTTGATAATCGGCACGGCGTCGCACACAATTTTTTGCTGCCTTAGGATTTGCCCCAAGTCGAGCGCGAGCGTTTTCGCGCGCATCCCATGATCCGCCGCCGCCATGACGTTGAACTCGGGCCCCGTGTTGAGGATGTCGCCAATAAGCGCATCGAGCGTGGCGAGATTTTCTTGCGACTCCGCCGTTTCGGGCGCATACTGGTGCTGCGCGAAATCGGTCAACGTCAGATACATCAAATCGGGCGGGTTGCGCCGATATACTTCGGCTGCCGCGCGACACAGCCAATGATTCACCTCAACCGAGAGAATCGGCGGCGGCGCGCCAAGAGCGTCAGTTATCCATTGTGGCGGCGTCTCGGCAGAAATCGCGTCGCTCGCGCCGCGCGCAAGCAGCGTGCGGAGTTTGTCTTTCGCAGTGACGACAACCGAACGCTTGCCGTGTTGCGTCGCGCGCTCGAACAGCGTCGGCGCCAGTATGAAGTCCGCGGACTCCATATAGACGGCTTGCTTCGTCGCGCGGTCGAAGTAGTAGTTCGACGTGATGCCATGCGCTGCCGGTGGACTCGCGGTGACGATGGAAACGTTGTTGACGTTAGTGACGGCAGGCATCGCGCCGAGACCGATGTGTCGCCAACCGCTGCGACTGAGCGCGTCGAGCGTCGGCGTTTGACTGGCGGCGAGATATTCGGGACCGATACCGTCTAGACAGAGGATGAGATGGGTATGCATTGGCAGTAAGTATGTGGAAACAATCTACACCCGAAGGCACGAAGGCCCAAAGAAGCACAAAGCCATTTCGCTCAGGTCAAGAAAACATGCGTCAGCGCCGCGCGACCAACAACGTCGAGAACGCCGCCGCCTCATCGTGTTCCGCCACGCGCGATTTCTGCGCGCGAGCGAGTCATTTTTCTTTGTATCTTCGCGCCCGCGTGGTGTCTTCGTGTTAAAAGTGAAACCCGGCGTGAGCATACTATAACTGCGTGAAGCATGTCAACTATGGAACTTTCTCAATCTATTCATTGGCTAGGCGAGACGCTCGGACAGGTGTTGCGTGAGCAAGAATCCATTACAGTGTTCGAGACTGAAGAACAGATTCGCGCCCTCGCCAAAGCACGGCGCGGTGCGCTGGACCACACAAACCTTGCAGGTCCCACAGCTATGCAAGCGGCAGCGCAACTCGCCGCAGCGGTGGCTGCGCTCGATGTGAACGCAGCGCGCGCGGTGGCTGCGGCGTTCGCGCTCTACTTCGACCTTGTGAATCTCGCGGAAGAAACCTCACGCGTGCAGACGTTGCGCGAACGTGAACGCGTGCAGCACGACATACCATTGAGCGAATCCATTGCCGCAGCCATCGCGCAGCTCAAGCAGCAAGGCGTCAGCGCTGAGACGTTAGCGGCGTTGTTGCGCGAGCTGCATATCGAAATCGTCTTGACCGCGCATCCGACCGAAGCGAAGCGGCGCACCATCCTCTCGAAATTACAGCGTATCGGCGACCTCCTCGGCGCGTTGTATCACACGAACCTGTTGCCGCGCGAAGTGACTGCAATGCGCGCCGCCTTGCGCAGCGAAATCACCGCCCTCTGGCTCACCGATCGCGCACGCACCGCAAAACCCGCCGTGACAGATGAAGTACGGACAGGGCTCTATTTTGTGGACAACGTTTTCTGGGATGTGCTGCCGCGCATCTATGATGATTTGCAGAACGCGCTCACGCAGTATTATCCCACCTTGCCCGCGCCTCAGCGTTGGCTCACGCTCGCGTCGTGGATAGGCGGCGACCGTGACGGCAACCCCAACGTCACCGTCGCAATCACGGCGGAGACGTTACGCTTGCATCGTGGCCTTGCTGTCGAACATCATCGCCGCTCGTTGCAAGAACTGGCGCGACGCTTGAGCTTCAGTGCGCGGCGTGTACCGCCGTCGAATGAATTGCAACAATGGCTCACGGCGCGTCGCCCATTTTCCGCGCACGCCGCGTATCTCGAAAACCGTTACACGGCTGAACCCTATCGCCTGGCGCTATCGTTGCTCGCCTCTGACCTCGAAGCCGCATCCCAAGAGGAGGTGACGAAACATCTGCTCGCAACGTATCCGCATCGTGCGCGGCTCACGCTTGCCGAACTGCAAACGCCGTTGATGTTGATTGCGCGTGATGCGTCAAAACCATTGGCGGATGAAGCTTTACGCAACGCGCAAGCGCAACTCGCCGTATTTGGTTTGCACGCGGTGCGGCTTGATCTGCGCGAAGATTCGTCTCGCCTCACCGCTGCCTTGGGCGAGCTCTTGCGCGCGCTCAATTTGGATTTGACCTTTGAACAGAACGGGAGCGCTGCGCGGATGGCGACGTTGTTGAAATGGTTGAGCGAACCGCGCCCGGCCAACCTCACGATGGAGGCAGGCGTAACGCACGACACGAGCGAGACGTGGGCGTTGTTCCGTCTCGTGCAGCGCGCGCAAAGTGTGTATGGGCGCGAGTTGCTCGGGCCGTTCATCATCTCGATGACGCGCACTCCCGCCGACGTGCTGACGGTGTTGTTACTCGCGCAGTGGGCAGGTTGCGCCGACGGCTTCTCGATTGTGCCATTGTTCGAGACGCTCGACGACCTTGAGGCTGCGCCGCGCATCTTGTCGGACTTGTTCGCGCTCGACGTATATCGCGCGCATCTCGCCACGTGCGAGGATGAGCAGATGGTGATGATTGGTTACTCGGACAGCAACAAAGATGGCGGGTATCTCGCGGCGAACTGGGCGTTGTATCAGGCGCAAGAAAACATCGCGCGTGTGTGCCAGGCGCAGCGTATCAAGCTCACCTTGTTTCATGGACGCGGCGGCACGGTCGCGCGCGGTGGCGGTCCTGCCAATCGCGCCATTCGCGCGCAACCTCCGGGCACCGTCGCCGGACGTTTCCGCGTCACCGAACAAGGCGAAACCATCGCTTCGCATTACGCGAATCACGCGCTCGCGCATCGGCATCTGGAGCAGATTGTCAGCGCGGTGTTGTTGGCAAGTGTGATGGGAGACGGGGGGCGGGAGACGGAAGATGGAGGACAAAGGACGAGTGATGAACGACGAACGACGAGGGACGAAACAGTGTGGCGCGCGGCGATGGACATGATGGCGGCGACGGCGCACGCGCATTATCGCGCTCTGGTGTATGAGACGCCGCGCTTCATGGAGTTTTGGCGCGAAGCGACGCCACTCGACGAAATCAGTCGCTTGCGAATTGGCTCGCGCCCAACGACACGACGCGGCGGCACACTAAATGTCTCGCACATTCGCGCGATTCCGTGGGTCTTCTCGTGGATGCAGAGCCGTTTCAATTTGCCGGGTTGGTATGGTTTGGGCACAGCCTTGCAAGCCTATCGTTCACACCATGCGGAGGCATTGACCGAGTTGCGCGCGATGTACGCGAAGTGGCCCTTCTTCCGCGCATTACTCGACAACACGGAGATGTCGCTGCTGAAGGCAGATATGGGCATCGCCGCGTTGTATGTGGAGTTGGTGTCTGACCGTGCGCTTGCCGACGAACTCTTCGCGCGCATTCATGACGAGTACGCGCGCACATGCGCGATGGTGTTGGACGTGACGGGACACGCGGAGCTGATGGACGCCGATCCTGTGATCCAACGCTCGGTGCATTTGCGGAATCCGTACGTTGACCCGCTCAATTACATTCAAGTGGAGATGCTACGCCGCTTGCGCGCCTTAGCTAATCAAGACGGCGCAGAGGTCGAGGCATTGCGCGAGGTGGTGGTGATGACGATTAACGGGATCGCGGCGGGGTTGCGAAACACGGGGTGAATAAAACTCTCTACGAAGTCGGTGTAACCGTGCTCGCACGCAGACTGCATCCTGAGCGTAGCCGAAGGATGCCTACGGGCTGGCTCATCTCACGATGACTGCGAGAGGGTTATGACAAAATTAAAAATGAGGCGTGAGGGTCTGCGTAGAATGCTTCGAGCGCAGCGAAACTTCTACGCAGCAAATTTTCAACAGCCGCTGTTGAGCCATTACCCAATCGTACCCAGACGACTTTAGGCGGATGACCCAACACGAAACTACGCTGATGCAAGTCCGAATCCTTTGAGACAATCACCAACTCGTTTGCTTGGGCATATTCCCATACCCGCACATCGTCGGCGTCCTTCAAGCCCACATCACGCACATGCACTGATTCGGGAAAAAGGTCAGCCAGCCGCCACACTAATTTGTGTGACAAATTTTCATCGAAGAGCAGTTTCACAGGGCAGGTGCAGCGGCTAACATGCGTTCACGGTCAGCGGCAAAGGCAATGCACGCCTTCAAGTCCTCACGAGTGAGGTCCGGGAAATCAGCAAGAATTTCCGTCTCGGTCATGTCGGACGCTAAATATTCCAACACCTCATAAACCGTGATCCGCAGACCGCGAATGCAAGGCTTCCCACCGCGTTTGTTAGGATCAATCGTTATGTAATCACGATAGTTCATAGGTCTAAAGTATAAGCCAAACCGTTTTTTCGTCAATGCCCTTTGCTCTCTTGTGTGATGAGACGAATCTGTCGCTCGAACAAGAAATAGTCGTAAGCCCAGTTGAGCAACACGACCAAGCGGTTGCGAAAGCCAATCAAATACAACAAGTGCAAACCGAGCCATGCCACCCACGCGATGAAGCCCGAGAGTTTCAAGCCAAACGTCTGCGCCACCGCCGCGCCGCGCCCAATCGTCGCCATCGCGCCCTTGTCCACGTAACGAAATGGTTTGATGGGTTGCCCACGCTCGCGGCGCGCGATGAGCTGGCCGACGTATGTGCCTTGTTGCATCGCCACGGGCGCCATCAGCGGCAAGGGCTTACCATCCTGTTCGAGATAGGCAAGGTCGCCAATCACAAACACCTCTGGCTGCGCCGCCAGATTCAATTCAGGTTGCACGACGATGCGCCCACCACGCGCGCGGGGCACATTCGCATCAAATGTATCGGCGAGCGGCGCCACACGCACACCCGCCGACCAGAACAAGGTGTGCGCGGCGATGGTCGCGCCATCTTTCAGTTGCACTATGCCTTCAGCCGCGCCTGTGACGGATGTGTTGAGCATGACCTCGACACCCATATTCTGCAAGCGTCGCTGTGTATAGCGTTGCAATGGTTCGGGCATGGCAAGCAACAAGCTAGGCGCCGCTTCCGCTAAGATGATACGCACCTCTGCGACGCGCAACTCGGGATAATCGAGGCGCAAGACGTGACGCACAAGTTCCGACAATGCGCCCGCAAACTCAACGCCCGTGGGACCGCCGCCGACAATGACAAATGTCAGCAAGGCTTTGCGTTTGTCTGCATCGCTTTCTTGCGCCGCGCGCTCGAACATGGTGAGGATGTGATTCCGCAAGGCGACGGCATCGTTCAGTTGTTTGAGGTCGTAGCTGTGTTGGCGCACGCTGTCCATGCCAAAAAAGTTTGTCGCGCTGCCAGCTGCGATGACAAGATAATCGTACGACAATGCGCCAGCGCGCGTGATGACTTGGCGTTGCGTGAAGTCAATCTTCGTCACTTCGGTTTGACGAAAGCGCACGCCACGCCAACGGCGAATGATGGCGCGAATCGGATACGCAATCGCTTCTTGCTCCAAGCCCGCCGTCGCCACTTGATAGAGCAACGGTTGAAAGAGATGATAGTTTTGACGGTCGAGCAGCAACACGTCGAAGCCCTGCCCACGCAAGGCTTGGGCGGCGCGCAAGCCGCCGAACCCGACGCCGATGATGATGATGCGTTTCATTTTTTACGCTCAGGAACAAACTAAACCCCAAGACACTCAACTTCACAAAAACTCGCAGGTGTTTGCTTCGCGCCTTTGTGAAATCTTTGCGCCTTGGCGTTGCAAGGTTAGGTTATCGTATTTCGATGACGCCAACTTTGAACAGCGTTTCTCCATCGGGCAAGCGTAAGCGTTTGCCGGTCTTGCCATCATACCAACCCACGCGCAGCTCATAACGTCCCGCTTCAATATTCATGGGAATTTTGATGATGTGTTCGTCGCGCAGATATTTGTCCAATGGAATTTGTGAGGTCGGCGTTTCGCCTTGCGCGACGGGATCGCCTGCATGTTGCTTGTCTGTGCCAGTGATGGCGCGCCCATCAGCGGCGACCAGCTGCGCGATGACGCGATAATCGTTTTGCAAAGGCGCCATAGCGCGCCAGAAGAAACGGGCATGAAGTTCACCGCCGCGTGACACAGCGGCTTCATCCAGTTCGCTGCCGATGAGCGCCAACTGTTCGCCGAACACGGCGACAGGTTGCAGCGCGTGCGTCGCGCGCAATCCACCTTGCGTATCAACCACGCCGATTTTGCTGATACCTAACAGCAATAAAGCGCCGACGAGCCAGCGCCAAGAGATAGCTGTAGTGGCGACGTTAGTCACAGGTTGATGTCTAAAGACATCGCTACGCTTGCTGGCGATACTCAACAAGGCAACGAGGGTCAACAAACTCAGCCATTCACTCACTCGGCGCGCGGTGGTCGTCTCGAAGCGCAGCTCGACGTGATGTTGCCCTGTCGGTACAGGCACGCTGATTGTGCCGTCGTGTAATGTCGTGATCGGCGCGGCGCTGCCGTCCACAGAAGCAGCCCAACCCGGATAGTTGAAGGTGCGAAAACGCACGCGGGCGGGTTGTGTGAGCGTCAGCGTATCGCGCTCGCTATGGGGCGACCAATGCGTGGGTGTGATGATGGATTGCGGCGGCAATGAAGTCACGTCAATTTTTGCGCGGCTCAATGGCGCGGGCAAATCTGCGGGGATGGTTTGTGCCGTTTGTGGCAGATATTCATTGAGCGTGGTCAACCCATAGGCGCCTGTCGCTTGCTCGTAGCTCAATACGTCTTGCGGCGTCGGCGTGTCGAGTTGCCAGAAGCCGCGCGGCGCGATGGTGTATGGAAACGCGCACGCAAGGGTCAATGCGATGATGAGTGTGGGCAATACACCGCGCACGTCATGGTCGCGCCACAGCATCATACTGTAACCGCCCAACGCCGCCAACGCAAAAGCGCTGATGCCCATGAAGCGCCATGGATATTCGGCGATAGGCAGCATTGGAATCGTGTGCCATAAGAATAGCGATGATGGGAGCTGCAAAAAAACAGAGCAGGCGCATACACAGAACAAAAATAACGGCTCGGACCATGAAGTAGGTTGACGCTTGCGCGCCAGCTGCCACACCACACTCGCCATGCCTATCACGCCAACGATGAGCTGGGGCAACCCCAGGCTGAGCGGCACATCAGCGTTCGCTTCATTCACATTCAATGGCAATGGCAGCGCGCCCAAGCGTGTCCACGATAAAAAGCGCGGTCGGAAGTCGCTTGCTTGTTGAAAGGCTTCGGCGGTTGCGCGCACCCATGGTTGTTCGAGGAACAACGGCAACCAAAAGAACGCGCTCAGCAACAAACCCAACACCCCTGCTAGCAACGTCAGACCCCACACACGCCACGGCGCGCGAGTTGTGAGCAAGCGCAACGACACATAACCCACGATAACGGGCGTGAAGCTCAGCGCGTGAAACACGTGGCTGAGGATGAGCGCGCCATAACTCAAGGCAGACGCGATGAAATAGCGGCGTGCGCGCGTCGTGATGAAGCCATCCAATGCCCAGAGGATAAGTGGGAACAAACTCATGGCGAGGAACTGTGGATAGTTGCCGCCCGTGACGATGGCTTCGCGCAAACGAAACGGCGCATACACATTCAGCGCAGCGGCGCTGAGCGCGCCATACGCGCCGACCTTCGGGCGCATGAACAGAAACATGCCCACACTGTATAGCTCAATTGTCAGCAGCACACACAGCTTGAGCGCGTGCGCCATCGGCAAGCCCAACCCGTGAAACAGCTCGACGCCATACGCCAGCAACGGCGGCGCGAACACATAGAGTGGGTAACCGAAGCCGCCATACAAGTCCGCGCCCCAGCGTGGCACGAGTGCGCCGTCGCGCAGCGCACGATCAAAATCCACTTGACGCAACAAATGGATGACACCATCGGCGACGTTGGGCATCCCCGCATTCTGCACGAAGGGCAACATGGCGAAGCTGGGAATGAGCAGGGCGAGGAGAAGAGGGTGGTCGAGTTTGCGGAGCATGGGTGAGTGGATGAGTCAACGGCTCAACGGGTCAACGAGTCAATGGGTCAACCCTCGTCTCCCCGTTTCCCGTTCCTCGTTTACTCGTTCACTGCGTTTCAAATTGTAGCAGCTCTGCGGCATTATGGGTGAACCGATTGCCTGATACGTCGAAGACAGGCACGCGCGTGTTGCTTTGCGGATCATACAGACCAACCAACACGCGATACGCGCCGCGCGGCATGTCGGGTAGTAGGGTGATGAGATGTTCGTCCGCGATGTACTCGCGGCTGACCCAACTGGTGGTCGGCAATGCGCCGTTGGCGGGCGCGCTGTCGTGTTGCGCGAGGGGGGTGAAGTCGTTGGGTGTCGTGAGATGCACGAACACTTTGTATGCGGTTTCCATTTCGCGTAAGGCTTGCCAATGCAAACGCAAGGCAGCGGTGCGCCGCTCCGCATCATAGCGCCAATCATAACCGACGAGCTGCGCCACATCGCCAAAGCGTAGCTGTTGCGATGTTTGCGCGGCAGGCGCGGTGAATTGGTGCGGGCGCGCCAGCACATCAATTTCACGCAGCACGACTTGAGTGCCGCCGCGTTCTAACGGCATACGCGCATGACCGGACGCGGTGAGCCAGCCGACGACGATCCGATAGCGTCCCGCCGGCAACGTCGCAGGTAACAACAGCTCGCGTTGCTCTCGCAGCAGATTGTCCTTGCGCCAGGCGCTGGTCGGTTGTGCGGGTTGTCCTTCGGTGATGGCATACGGTTTGCCTTGCGCATCTTGCAATTGCACGAACAGCAGCCGTTCATCATGCACGGTCTCGCGCGCTTGCCAAAATAAATCGAGAGGCAATGACTCACCCGCGCGCCATGCGCCCTCACGCAAGGTGTAGCCGAGCAAGCGTGTGTCGAGCCAATCAGCGATCAGTGATGTTTGGATGGGCAATGCGGCAATGGGCAACGGCTGGTCTGGCGCGACGACTTCGATTTGAGCGATGCGCGTTTCGTCGCCAAGTGGTTGCTGCGTTTTTGCAGCATAGAGCGCGAGGCTCACCTGATAACGGCCGGGCGGCGTGCCTGCGGGAATCAGAAAACCAAATTGGTCGGAGAACAGACGGCGACTGGCAAAGGCTTCTGGTTGGGGCGTGAATTGGCGATCTTGTGTTGCCCAGATGCGTTGTTGCGCGTCACGCAGTCGCAAGCTGACTTGGGGCGTCGGCGCCGTGACGCCTGTATCCTCTAACAATACTTTCAACGGCACAATGCCCCAACCTGATGCATACGAGTTTTGCTCACCGTGCAGCCCAAATAATTTTTGCGTGCCGCTAGCTGTGGTGATGGCGAAGGATGGCGCAGGCGCGTAAAACGTGAGCTTTGTTTTTTCGTGCCATTGCACGTCAACCGTCAGCGCTTGCGCTGCCAGATATTTTTCCAGCTCGCTTTCTAACACACGCCCCAGCGCCTGATAAGTCACCAACCACACGCGCCGTTTTTCTGCCAGCGCGTCATTCAATTGAGATTGCGCAGCGACGCCCCACGTATCCGACGCCGTGCGTTGCAACGACACCGGCGCTTGCAGATACGCTTGCAGAAAACCTTGCTGCCATGGATGCACGACGACGACGACATCAGTGGGTAACGCGAATGCGTTGATGCGGCGCGCCATGGGACGGTAGTCTTGGTCGGGATAGCGGGGAGTGGTGTAGAATGAGGCGAGCGAGAGACCAGAGATGATGATGATGAAAGAAAGCAATAAGTAATGAGCAATTAGTAATGGGTAATTAGCGCTTGGTGATTGGCGATTGGAGCTGAATTGCGTTCCCCTTCTCCAATTACTCATTACTAACAAGCCGCGCGCGACGAGAATGATGAATGGCGGCGAGGCGAGCAACAACAGTCGCTCCATACGCGGCGGCGCGAAGGGAAAGCGCAGCTGAATGAGGTGGGCGACGAGGATGGGAATGAAGAAAGCAGAAAGCAGAAAGCTAATTGCGTGGAGCGTGACGCGTGAAGGGGGGAGCGGAGAGTGAGGAACCTGAAACATGAAGCGATTGTCCTGAGCGTAGTCGAAGGATGAAATGTGAAACGTGGAACGGGGAATGGGGAGCGCGCCGATGAGCGCAAGGAGGACGAAGAGGACGGTCGCCCATGCCAACCAACTCACATCAGCGGAAAGATGCCCAACGGAGAAGGCGACCAGATGACGCCAAAGATATTCGTGCGGCGCAAGCGGCGCATATTGTTCGATGCTTACCTTGTCGCCGACATACGCGACGAGTTGGTTAGTGACGTACCAGAGCCATGGGGTGTAGAGGAGCAGAAGAGCCATAAAGGCAATTAGGGGAAATACGATTTGCGAATTGCGGATTGCAAAGCGCGGATTGCGAGCGACGAGTGACGAGCGACGAGTGACGAGTGCGCACAACCAATACAAGCCGTGAAAGAGTGGGATGAACGCGCCATAGTATTGGGTGTGCATCGCAGCGCTAGTAACCACCACATACCCGAACCAATATCTCCCCTTCTTTCCCTTATCTCCCCTAATTTCCCTTTGTAGTCCGCGCCAGAATAACCACGACGATACAACGCCCAACGTCGTCACGAGGCCATACATGCGAATCTCTTGCGCGTAGAAAATGTGCATGGGCGCGATGGCGGCGAGTAAAGCGGTCAACCTGCCAACACGCTCATCACACAAGTCAGTCGCAAAACGATAGAGTGCGGCGACGCCGACGACGCCAAGCAGCACAGAGCAGAGACGCAACGCAAGCTCACCGGCGCCGCAGCATGTCACCCACAGATGCAGCACGACGTAGTAAAATGGGGGATGGATGTCGGCGGCGGTGCGCGCGAACATGGTGAGCAAGTCGGAGCTGGCGAACCAGACGCTCCAGCCCTCGTCGAACCACAGCGGCTGAAACGTCAGGTTAATGAGGCGCACCGTGAAGGCGATGAGTAAGATGATGGGGAGTTGCCAAACGTGCGCCCCTATGGAGCGTTGAGACATGGCGCAGATTCTAGCATGGGAGAGAAGTCATCCCAAATGGGCAGCGACGATTTTGGATTTTAGATTTTTGATTGCCGATTGAAGTTTGCAGAGAAGTTTGCAAAGGTTGAATGGGTCATTGTATTGAGAAAAGGATGTGACGAATTGAGTTATGAATTCCAGTTTTGAGTTGCAGTTTTCAGGGTGAACCAGAACTGGAGCTAGAACGGAAATGATGTTGAATATACGCATGAAAAATTTATTGTGCCTATGGTGGTGCGTGTGGCTCTTGGGCTGTGGCGCATCAAGCATACCGACCACGGCGCCAACTCAGTCGCTCGCTACGACCATCACGCCTAACGCTGCGCCAACGCTATTCGTCGTAACCACGCCAGCGCCGTTGCCCACGAATCTGCCGCGCCGTTTGTGGCAACCCGACTTTGCGGAATTTCTGCCCGCCGATGCGCAGCGCATGAGAGCGACGCCCTTTGTCGAGCGTGGCGTATTGAGCTGGCTCGTCATTTATCAAGAACGCGGTAGTGGCTACGGCTTGGTGATTCGCCGTGAGGATGACAAGGGCAAGGCGTATTCACTCGGCGGCGCGCAACCCCTCGAATTGTTCCGCGAGCGCTGGCTCGGTCAAACGATTGACGACATAAATCAGGATGGCAAGCTCGAAATCATGTTGGAAGGTGTCATCAAAGACAAGATTGAAGTTGTGCGCGTGTTTCAGTGGAATGGGGCAGCCTATACGGTATTGCTTTCACTCACAGGAAATGAGGGCGTGGCGATTGACGATGCGCGCCACAATGGCGTCTATGACTTCACCGCGATGCAGATGCTTTTTCCGCGCTCCATCATCTTTCGCGCGACACACGCCGAATGGGTCAAGGACGCATACGCTGTGCAAAGCGATGTGCTATTTTTGTTGGGGCCGCCCACGACGTTCAATTATCCAGAAGAAGCGGCGCTCGCGTATTACGCGCATTGGCGGCGTCACGAGCCGGAGCGTATGGCGCGCACGTTGACTGAACCGCAAACCTCACGCATGGCGTTACCACAATTGGAAGAACTGTCCAAGCGAGTCGAAGAAGTTCGTGTGCATGAATTGAACATCGAGGATGAACAAAGTGAGAGCGCCAGCGTGTCTGCGACGCTCACCCTCGTCCCGCGCGGTTCGTCGCAAGCGCAAACACTCAGGCACACGTGGCGTTTGCAAAAAGAGGGAAACCAGTGGAAGTTGGCGGAATTGCTGCGGGAAGGAAATTAGCGGAGATAAAAGGAGATAAGCGGAAATTCACTTCTCCTATTTCCCTTGTTTATTGAGGTGTTTTGACCGCCACGCTTGCAGCACGAGGCGATGGGTACGGAACGCGATTTCGCTAGGCGGAGGCAATTCATTGGGCGCGAAGTAGCGCACCCCTTTCGCATCGTCACCAGGGGTCAGTGTGCCGCCGACAGCATGGGCTTGATATAAAACAAGAATGCCGTTGCCGCGCGCGGGGTCGAGGTACGAGTGCAGCCCCATGAGCTCGTCGAGCGTGACATCCAAGCCTGTTTCTTCTTTCGCTTCACGCACCGCCGCGCTTTCGGGTGTTTCATCATGCTCCATGAAACCGCTCGGAAAGCACCACAAATCCATGCCGGGGTTGACGCCGCGCTGAATCAACAACACCTTGCCATCCTGCACGATGAATACGCCTGCGCCGATCTTGGGATCACGAAAGAAGATGTAACCGCACACCTCGCACGTCAGCCGGTCACGCCCGAAACGCTCTTGCAAGGAGAGCTGGGCGCTGCCGCAGCGCAAGCAAAATCTCGCTTGCCATGGCCAGACAGGGCGCGTCACTTTGGCCCACGCTTGCAAGACTTTTGCGTGGGTGGGGGAGACAAGCTCGGTCGGAAGGTGGTCGGGCGCAAAGAACGAAACGGCTGCGTGGGATGCGCCTTCGTCCACAGTGGCCCAATATACGATCAGGATGCCATGCTCGTCCAAGCAGGCTTCGTTCACACGGTCTAGTCGCGCGGTCAAACCTGTCTGTTCATGCAGGATACGCAACGCTGTTTCCGCAGGCGCTGCGCCTGTGGGCACAGACGCTTGCGGCAATGCCCAAGCGTCGCCGACGCGCACGAGCGCAACATGCTGCTGGCGCACGCCGAGCACTGCGACAGAAACCGTGTGGAGTTGGACGGTCATGGGGGAGGGGGGAAATTTTTTATCGCGCGGCGACATCCGGCGCAGGGTGCAATTTACGAGGTAGCCACTGCTTTGCTCGTGCGAGCCAACCGCGCTTTTTCGCGTTAGCGTTCGGCAGCTCTGCCAGAGCAATGGTTGGTTTGACTGAGTAAATGAAGCGGGCCACAATCATGCCGAAGAACACGACACAAGCTAGCAAGGCGGCCATAGTCGTTTTGGTTTGTTTTAAAGTATTCATGCTCACTCTCCATTGAGTGATGTTCGTAATTGGTAATTGTGTGCGGGTGGTCAATTACGGGTCTTCTGACTTTGATGTAGAACACTGGTGGTGGATGGGCCCATCCACCACTCCGGCGCGGGATGTGTCCATCGTGCGTGAGCATTCTACACTAAAATCGAGAGAGCCTCAATTACTAATTACTTTTTACTAAGTATTTTTTTCGGCCAATGCGATAATCGAAGAGCCAATCGGCAGATTCACGCGCTTGAGCAAACTCGCTTCGCTGCGATAGACGCCGCCCATCAAGCCGTTGAGCCAGGCGGGTGTTTCATGCACATCGGATCCTTCGTCGGCGGAAACGTTGCGGCGCATGAGCCGTCGCAAGGCAATCGCAGGGAAAATAAAAAAATTGGCGTAGGAGAGTCGTTGGATGCGAAAGCCTGCCATGCGCAGCTTCTCGCTCATCTCGGCGGTGGTGTAGCGTCGCGCGCCATGAAAGGTGTCATCGTGCGCGCTCCGCAAAAATGGCAACGCCGAATCGGTCAACACCAAATGAGCGTGTGGCTTCAGCACGCGCGCGATTTCTTGCAAGGCGCTGTGGTCATCGGCCACTCGCCGATGATACAACACGTCAAAGGCAGATACCAAATCGAAGGTTTCGCTGGCGAATGGCAAATGCGGCAGTGCAGCGCGACTGAGTTGCGCGAGTCGGCGTTGGGCGGCAAACCCCAACGCCAGTTCGCTCATGTCCACGCCATGCGCGCAACCATACTCTTTGAGCAACAAGAACATGCCGCCCGTGCCACAACCCACATCCAAAATTCTGCGAGGCGTTAAGGGCGACGGCAAGGCGTCGAGCAAGACGCGCGCCAACCGGCGCTTGCCCACGAACCACCAATGCGTCGCTTCGACGCGGAACATCTTCTCGTATTCGGCAGGGTGCATATC
>CAZDYP010000076.1:0-22620 GCA_964509505.1 uncultured Anaerolineae bacterium
ATTTTGCCCGACCTCGCGCGCCAAATCGCCAACGAAGAGCTCGCGATGAGCGGCAAAGCCCTCAAAGTCATCGCCGACCTAACGCACCTAACCCGCATGAACACAGCGACGTTGCGCGCTTTAGTTGATCTGCATGGGCAACGGCGTGGCCAACCATTGGCGCTGGCAAGTCTGAACCCGCAAGTGCGGCATGTCATCGAGATGTTCGGGTATGGCGACTTCTTCCCAACCTATCCAACCGTGCCTGCAGCGCTTGACGCATTGAGCGCGCACGAAAAGCTGGGCTTGCCCGGCCAAATGCTCAAGAAGCGTTATCGTATCGAAAACAAAGTGGGCGAGAGCGACATCGGCATGATGTTCAAAGCGACGGACACACGACTGGATCGTGAGGTCGCTATCAAAGTGTTGTCGCCGTCATTGAGTCAAGCGACGACGCAACGCCTGTTGCAACAAGCGAAGAAAATGGCGCAGCTGAAATTGCCGAACATCGTCACCATCTTCGACGCCGACGAAGATTGGGGCTTGGCGTACGTGGTCATGGAATACGTGGACAGTCAGACCCTGCGCGACTTGATGAAGAAAACTTTCCAACCCGACCTCGACCTGCTCATCGGCATCGTGCGCGCGCTCGAATATGTTCACAGCAAAGGCATCGTGCATGGCAACCTCAAACCCGAAGACATCTTCATCGCCGACGAAGTGAAGCTAAACGACGTGGGCTTACGCTGGATCGAAGAAGGTCGCCCCCTCAGCGAAACCCAAGTGCTCTTAGGCACGACCAGCTATTTGTCTCCCGAACAAATCATGGGTAGCGCCGTTGAACAACGCAGTGATTTGTATGCGCTGGGCGTGATGCTCTATGAATTGTTCACCGGGCGCTGCCCATTTGAAGGCACGCGCGCCGAAATCGTGCAAGGGCATTTGCATACCCTACCCCCCTCACCGCGCGAATTGAACCCCGACATCTCGCGTTCGATGGAGCATTTGATTTTGAAACTCCTCGCCAAAGATCCAGAGCAGCGCTATTTGCACGCGGCGCAAGTGCGACACGTTCTCTCTGGTCTCGAAACGGGGCTCGCGCTTATCCCCCATGAAACTGAAGCGACTGAGAACCCACTGAGCATAACGCCGCTGGCGGCGGCACCCCCGCATCCGCAGCGCATCATCGGACAGAAACGCGAGGCGCAGCTCAAGCACCTCTTGAAACTGTGGGACCAAGCGCGTAGTGGGCGTGGGCAAGTCGTGCTGCTGGCAGGCGAAGCCGGCATTGGCAAAACCTATACGACGGAAGAGCTGGCGGCGCGGGTGCGCGCCACTAGCGACACCACCCCGTTGTTTGGTCATTGCAGCGACCTTGAAGGCCAAGCGCCTTATCAACCCTTCATCGAAATCGTGCGCAACTATCTGGCGCGCACGCCACACGACGAAGCGCACGCCCAACTAGGCGAGAGCGCAGCCGTCATCGCGTCGTTTGTGCCAGAAGTGCGCGCGGTGGTAGCGAATCTCCCTCCCCTCAAGCCGCTCGACCCCACGCAAGAGCGCGCCCGCTTGATGCACGATGCGATTCACTTTTTGGCGCGCGTAGCGAAGGCGCGCCCGCGCCTGATGGTGCTGGACGATTTGCATTGGGCTGACCCCGCCAGTTTGCAACTGTTCCATTACCTGGCGCGACACATCGCGGACATCCCCGTCATGCTCGTCGGCGCCTATCGCAACGCCGAGCTCGACGAAACGCATCCCTTACGCGAATTGCTGCGCGACCTCAGCCGCTATCCACTCTATCATCACATTACGTTGAATCGGCTCGATCACGAAGGCGTCGCGCAGCTGCTGTCGCTGATTTGGAGCCGCGACGTGCCGCAAGAATGGGTGAAGATTATTTATAAGCGCACAGGCGGCAACCCATTCTATGTCGAAGAGGTGGCGAAAAGCCTACAAGACGAAGGCTTGGCGACGCTTCACGATGGAACGTGGCACTTCGCGCCGCTGCAAGAGATGAAGCTGCCGCAAAGCGTGCAAGACATCGTGCTGCGGCGCGTCGCGCGCACGCGCCCCGCCACGCAAGAAACGCTGCGCCAAGCCGCCGTGCTGGGCTCGCAATTTCCGTACGCAGATTTGCTCGCCGTCGTCAATCAAACCGAGGAACAGCTACTGGAAAATCTTGACGAGGCCTTCGAGCGCGATTTGCTGCGGGAAATGGACGGCGGTTCGTTGTTGACGTTCAGCCATGACGAAGTGCATCAGATCATTTACCAAAACATGAGCACGTTGTGGCGGCGCACGTTGCATCGCAAAATCGCCCAGACATTGGCGAAACAATACGAAGCGAATCTCGCGCCTGTGGCGGCGCAACTCGCGCATCACTTCATTCAGGCAGGCGAGACGGCGCAAGGCATCACCTATAGTTTGATGGCCGCGCAACATGCGCGCTCGTTGTATGCGTATCAGAGCGCGGAGACGTGGTACAGCCAAGCGGTGGCGTTGCTGCCCGACACGGCGGCGGCGGAACGTCTGAACATTCACGCGGAGCGCGGCGCCGTGTTGCGACAAGAAGGTCGCTTCTCCGAAGCCATCAAAGCTTATGACGCCATGCGCGAAGCGGCAGAAACCTTGAATGATTTAGGCGCGCAGGCTCGCGCCCAGTGTAATCTCGCTCAGGCGCAACTGCAGTTGGGCGACTATCGCGCCGCGCTCGCCAGCGTCATACAAGCCGAAGCGTTGGCGCGCGCCGCGCACGACCAAACGACGTTAGTGGATACGTTGTATTACTATGGTTGGCTGTTATTGAAAACGGGCGACCATGCCAAAGCCGTCACGCTCGGACAACAAACTTTAGAATTAAGCGCCTCCCTCAACGATCACCTGATGATGGCGCAGAGCTTGAACCTGCTCGGTTTGTTAGCCATGAACACGGGGCCGCTTGAGCAGGCGCACGCCTATTTTGAGCAGGCGCTCAAATTGAGTCGTGGGGCGGGAGTGCAACGCAACATCATGATCGCCTTGAACAATCTGGGCGAGGTTGCGCGGCTGCGGGGCGATTATCGTCGCGCGCTACAACGCTATGAACAAGCGATGCAGCTCGCGCAAGAAACGAGTAACCCTTGGTTCCAGCGTGTGCTGCTGACGAATCAGGGCAGCACGTACATCGAGCTGGGCGAATATCAACGCGCCGAAACCGCGCTGCAACACGCTATTCGCATGACGGAAGCCGAAGGACGCTTCGCTGTTTCAGAAGCGCATCGCTGTCTGGCAGAGTTGCGTCTCGCGCAGCGCAACGTCACCGAAGCCCTCATCGAAGCCCAAGAAGCTTTGCGACTCGCGGAAGCGATCGGCGACCAAGAGATGATTGGCGGTGCATGGCGTGTGCTGGGCTTGATTGCCGCCCACACGGGCAATCATGTCTTGGTCGAGCGCGAGCCGCACACACCCAGCGAGTGTTTCGAGGCCAGCCTGCGCGCATTCAACGCCGTGAAGCTCGAAGCCGAACGCGCCCGTACGTTGCGCGCCTGGGCCCACTACGAACAAACACACCCCACCACCAATCCCGATGCGCCGTCTGGGAACACCTTCTGGAACGAAGCGCGCGAAATTTTCATGCGGTTGGGAATGACTCATGAGCTGGAGAAAATGAAACAGGCATGAGTGGAGATTAGAGCTGAACGCTTAGAATTTGGAGATTGGGAATGGAGGTCGAACAGGCAGACGTGGCATCGCGTTTGCCTGTTTCGCATTAGTGTGGAGGACTCTTCGCGCTTGGCGGCGATCTCACCGACGCTTGCGGCAAGTAGAGTCGTTTGGAAAGTAGGCGTTGCTGATAGCGTGTCTAAAGGTAAATGACACACTCCTGGTGTTCAAGCCCCTCCCATTTTCCTCAATTGGTGTAGTGCGCTTATGTCCAGAAAACGCGCAACCCTTCTGGCTCGCGCGGGACTCCCGTTGGTCGCAAAGCCCACGCCATGGGCGGTGGCGGTGACCATCCACCGCGAGCGTAGCGCTTTTTCTAAACGTGAGCGGCGTAATGTTACATTGCTCAAACAATAGCAACCATGAACAACCGCCGAAATGGGTAGAGCGTATGTCCATCGGCGCGCATCGGATACGCTTCACGCAATCGTCGCGTGTACTCCGCGAGGAAGAGGTCACGCTCGCTTGCATCAAGTCCGTTGAGGATGGGACGCAAGCCCGTGCCTTTCACCCACTCCAGCACAGGATCGTTGCCCGACAACACTTGCAGATATTCCGTCTCCCAAATGTCGAGCTGCTGAGTATGACTTGCAAGCAGGTCGTAATACGTCGCCGCGCTCTCGACCCATTCGCGCACGATAGCTTGCCTAAAGGTTTCAGTGGCAATGGGGCTGCCGTTGGGTCCGCCATTCGCCAACGTCTCGCGCATGAGGCGATGCGATGGCATGGGAAAGCTCAATGGCATCTGCACGGCGAGACAGCCACCCGCTTTCAAAAGTCCGACGAGACGCGGGAAAAGTTCACGATGCTTCTCCACCCAATGCAGCGCGGCGTTGGAGTAAATGAGGTCGGGCGGTTGCGCGGGCGACCACGTGCGAATGTCTGCCTCGACCCATTGCACCTTGTCCGTCTCCTTCGCTGCCTTTTCAAGCATCTCTTTTGAATTATCGAGCCCATAGACCGTCGCCGTCTGCCAACGCTCGGCAATCAGGCGCGTGAGGTTGCCGGCGCCACAACCCAAATCGTAGATCGTCTCAGGAGCAGTGAGGGGAACGCGCTCCAATAATTCGAGCGCAGGACGCAAACGGTGATCTGAAAATTTCAGATATTGATGGGGATCCCAACGCGTGCCCGCGATCTGCCCATGATATATGGGTGAAGACATGCGATAATTCTCCTTTGGATTGATGCGTGCGATTATACTGTGTTTCACGTAGCGTGCAGAAACAAAACAAGCACAGCGGGGAGGCTGTGCCTGTTGGGTTAGCTGATAAAATAATTGCGCTCATGTTCAGAAATAGACACAACGAGACTGTGCCTCTGACGAGGGGTGTAAACAGTTGGCTTACTCACTCCAATCTTCTATTTCCAAATTCTGTATTTTCTCAAAATGCTTGCGATTGTGTGTGATAAGCGTCCAATCGTTGGCTATGGCGACGCCCGCAATCAAGATGTCAATGTCATCCACGGGTGTGCCTTTGGCGCGCGTGGCGGCATAAATGTCAGCCGAAATAGTTACAGAGCGCTCCGTCAATGCCACGACGTTGTTTTGAGCCGCAAATTCTAGGAAGGTCGTAAGTTGCTTACGAGCGTTGCGATGCTTCAAGCCACTCAAAATCTCGTAATACGTGATGAGGCTGAAGTTGATTTGAGTATATTCTTCAGCATAGCTATCAAAGCGTGAGACAACTTGGGGCTGCCCGCGGAAAAACAAGGAGAGGATATCTGTATCAATTAACGCGGGTTTCACTGCTGCGTCTCCTAGAAAATGCGTCGCGGCGCCGTGTCACTATTTCGTGGCTGAAATCTGCAAATAGCTCATCAGGCATGGTGCGCCAACAACCTGCGTACTGCATGATGGTTTTTTTAGGCCGCCGAGCCGCCTCGGCGCGTAGCCTGAAGCTATGCAAGAGTATGTAGGCTTCAGAGAGTTTTGCTTCGGGAATTTTTTGAATTTCTGCCAGCAGTTTTTCGCGCTCAATAGATAGATTCATCACAGTTGTTCCTCTCTGGTTATTTTCCAATTTTGTGCTGCAATGCAATTATACCGTATTTTGCCCGCCGCGTTCATCGCAAAGGAAACAGGCGCAGCGGGGAGGCTGTGCCTGTGCTAGAAAAATCATCATCATCAATTGGTTTTTGGCTCACGCAAACTTTTGATGACTTGATAGCCAAGGATTACCACCGCCACCAGACCCAATACGACATAGCTTAAGTCTCCGAGTAGTTCACTGAGTTCGGCAACGCGGTCACTGAAAAGGTGACCTAAGTAGATGTATGCAAGGACCCATAACAACTCGCCCAGCACGACCCACACTGAAAAGCGCGGCAAGGTATAGCGCGTGATGCCGCTGATGAGGTTGATGTAGGGACCAAGCGCCGTAATCAGCCAGCGACTGAAAAAAACGCTGACGCCGCCCCAGCGTTGCGCGGTCTGCTCGGCTTTGGCTAAAATCGCTTCCGCGTTCAAGCGTTGGCTGATTTGGGTTGCGACTTGTTTGCCACCGAACCAACCCACCCCATAGCCCGTGTGATCGCCCAGCACTGCCGCAATGGTGCTGGCAATGACGATGGGCCAGAATTGCAGCTCACCTGCTTCGATGAATGAGCCTGCGACGATGAGCAGAAAGCTGGTGGGCAGGGGCAAGCCAATCGCAGAGATGAAGACGCTGACAAAAATAGCGATGACTCCATAGGTAGCCAATGCGTTCAACAGGGTTTCTTGTAAACTCATAAATTACCTTGTCGGTTGTGGGGGTGGGCGCATCGGGCGCGCGGCGGCGATGGCTTGTTCGATGATTTGAATCACTTCTTCTGTGCTGCGATTCTGCAAGCGAGCGATTTCGCTGATGGGGCGAAGCTCGGGACGCGATTCGGGCGGAATGCCAAGCGCATCGTCCAGCACTCGCGGAGGTACCCCATAGGCACGCGCGATGTAACCAATGTTCATCCAGCCGCGAATTGGTTCGAAGGTGGGGCGGTTGACGAGTCGCATTACAAAGCGCGCCCCAAAGAACAGGGTGAACGCGAGCGCGATGATAAATCCGCCGATCAACAGAATACGTTTACGTTTTTGTGACATGTGTAAGTTGACTGCATCATGATTTCAACTCGCTGCAACCAATTTACCACACGATTATGGAAAAGTTGTGGAGATTGGCGCACGAAAGGAATTAACTCACCTTACACAAAGGTATCATGGCGAGCGTTTCCTTCGACACGCTCAGGATGCAGTTTGCGAAGCCATCTCCCTGCTGCAAACGGGGATTGCTTCGCTCCGCTCGCAATGACCGCGTAACATGAGGAATCAAATGGAGCAAGGCTACATAGTCTCAATAGGGCGGCGTGGCGGGTCCCTCGTAGCCACACAAACCCAAGCACAGAGGGGCAAATGTTTCGTCATGCCTGCCTTCGCAAATTCCTGCCCGCAGTACGAACAAATGCCTTTTGATTGTTTTCTTCTAGCATAGCCTCTCCTTTCGTTTACTCACTTCCTGAGCTTGGCAGGTTCATGGCACATTCGGTTTCTGCGCGAAAATATACGCCCGTCGCGTCTGCACTTCCACTTCAGGATATGGGTCACGCTGAATCACTTCGGTCAACGCAAAGCCTGCCTCGCTGAGATATGCCTTCAGCTCATCCACCTCGAAGAAGAGGAAGTCCAACGACACAGGTTTGCCGAAGAGTTCGTCGAGGTGGCGAACCCCGCTGCCAATGTGAAACGTCACGAGCAATACGCCGTGCGGTTGCAGCACGCGCTTCAATTCGCGTAGGGCTTGCACGACGAGGGGACGCGGGATATGAATGAGCGAGTAGAACGCGGCGATGCCGCCAAACGACGCATCAGCCAGCCCATTGAGCGCGAGCATGTTGCCCTGACGAATCGGGAACTCAGGGTTGAGGCGTTGCGCCTCGCGCATCATCTCGGTGGAGAGGTCAACACCGACGACAGATTGCCCGCGTTGATACAGATAGCGCGCGACTTGCGCGGGCCCGCACCCCATATCGCAAATCGGTCCCAAGCCGCTCACCTTCTCCGCTAACCAGTCGAGCATTTTGCAATCGAATGGTTTATGACCCAGCTCGTCAATGAAGCGCTGTGCATACGTGGTTGCGACCGGATCGTAGTTCGCTTGAACTTCCAAATTTTGCCTCCCAGTCAGATTTTGTTGATAGCGCAGATGTTGGTCTGTGGTCACGAAAACCTCATAGCCTTCTTGTTCAGCGATATTCAGCAATGCGCCGTTAGTCAGCGTGGCTCAACCGCGTTCAGCAATTGTATCAACAGTATGAGGGCGCAGGTGTCGGCGCAAAGGCACAGGCGTGCCTTGATCGAAAAGTATTTTCATAGCGTAGCGGGCTCCAGACGGCTGGACGAGGCAAACTCACGCACTGCCCCCACTTGAGCGCGTTGCACTCCTGGAAACCATTCCCAAAAATCATCCACCGATGCGCCATCTTCTAAGCTTTCAAACAACGCGCGCACTGGCACGCGCGTGCCACGAAAGACCGATGCGCCGCTCACCCGTTGAGCATCACGTTCAACCGCATGACATTGACTCCAATCTAACATAAGTGCACCTCCCTAGTCATTTGTCACGCTGCCAAATACCACACCAGCTCTTTCGTATGCGCCAGCAAATCGCTGAGGCGAATGCTTTCGTCCGCGCCGTGCGCGTTGCTCTCTGCCATGCGCCCCATGCCGCAGCGCACGAATTTGTCGGTGTTGCAAATGATGGCGATGTCGGCCATGTCGGTGCTGCCGCCGCCGCCTGCGCGAAAGAAATCATCATCCTTGTAGCCATGCGCCAACTTGTACGCCTCGCGCATCCGTTTCGCATAGACCGAATCGGCATCGTACTTCGCCGATGGATACACCTTCACCACTTGAACCTTTACCTCCAACGCCTTGCTCTGCTGTTGTCCGCGCTCGATGGCGTCCATCACCTCACCGATGACGCTCTCGTACGTCTCTTCGGGAATGAAGCGGCGATTCACGGTGACAGTGCATGACGACGGCACGATGTTGCTTTTCACGCCCGCCTGAATGATGTCGAGGTTGAACATCGGGTTCATCATACGCGTGCGCGCTTGCGGATGGGGATCGCCCGGCACAGACGACTCGCGCTGCTCGACTTCGCGCTTCAACGTCATCAGCTCGTTCAAAATCGGAATCATCTCCTCCAAGGCATTGACCCCCGTGTAATTGCGTCCGCTATGGCACGACTTGCCAATGGTCGTAATGACGAAGTCCACATTACCCGCCGATGCGAGCGCTTCACGCGGTTCTTGTGTGCCTTCCATGCAGAGGATGTGCCCCTTCACGTAGCCTTGCTCTGCGAGATACTTCGCGCCGGGATAGACGCCAATCTCTTCGTCGGTGCATAGAATACAGTGAATGTCATAGCGCGGCTCGATGTTCAGCTCGTGCATCACCTCCAGCGCAGTCAGCAGCGACGCAATCGTGCCTTTCATGTCTGCGGTGCCGCGCCCATAAATGCGCCCATTGTCCAGCTCCGCGCCGAAGGGGTCGTGCTTCCAACCTTCTTCGATGGGCACCACGTCCATGTGCGCGTAAATCGTGACGGCTTCAGGCTTGCCCATCACTTTCGATGTGACGAGGTTCACGCGCGGACCTTTGAGCGGCAACGGAATTTGCGCGACCTTTGCGGGCGGCACGGTCACACGCTCTGTCTTGAACCCAAGCGCTTGAAATTGTGGTTCGAGATAGTCCACCAGCACGTCATAATTTTCACCGGGCGGGACGACGGTATTCACGCCAATCACGCGCCGCATGCGTTCCAATGTTTTGTCTTGCTTCGCTTCGATGAGCGCGAAGGCTTGTTGGATGTTCATAGGTTCTCCCATTTAAACACAAACGCACGAAGGATGCACAAAAAGCGCAAACATATTACGTTCTCTTAGAGAGTGTCTTAAAAGGCGTTTCTTCACTATCACCCTGAGCGGAGCGAAGGGTCTCTGTAGCACAAACACCGAGATTCTTCGGCTTCGCTCCGCTCCGCCTCAGAATGACAAACGAGGCTTTTTAAGACATTTTCTTAGTGTTCTTTGTATTTCTTTGAGCCTTTGTGTTGAATAAATTTTCCCCGCAAATTAGAAGGGCCACTTATCCTGCGCCTTCAACGGTCGCTCCAAATCCTGCTCAATCAAAATCTGTTTGATTTCGTCGGGCTTACGCCGCGCGCCCAACGCGCCATCATGATTGGCAAGCCGCGCCAGCATCCGCGCCACCGTCATCACCGCTGCTTTCAAATCCACTTCAGCCACTTTGTCGAGGGTGTCCGCTGCGGTGTGCCCGAAGCCGCGCCCCAACGCGGGATTCTCGACACGCGCCGACATGCAAATCGCAGGAATGCCGAGCATCATGAATGGGAAGTTATCCGATGCGGTCACGACACGATCACGAATCGCCAATGGATAGCCGAACTCTTTGGCGTATTGTTTCAGCACCGCTTCCGTATCTTTGAAGCCACTCGACAAAAAGCCATGCGATGAGACGGGCCCACACGCGCCATCCAGATTGAGCATCAACGCGATGTGACCGAGTTTATCTTTGTTCAACTTCACGTATTCGCTCGATCCCAACACGCCGAGCTCTTCCGCATCAAATGCCATCAAGCGCATCGTGCGCTTGAATTGCCCTTTGAGCGACGCGAGGATGCGCGCGAGTTCCAACACGACGACCGTGCCTGTGCCATCGTCCATCGCGCCGAGTGCGATGTCGTGCGCGTCGTAATGCGCGCCCGCAATGATGGTCTCGTCGCTCTGCCCCTTGATGTCGCCAATGACATGGAAGCCTTGTCCTGGCTCCGACTGATTGCGAATCGTCAGCTCGACTTCTACTTTGCCACGTTTGCACAGCCGCGCTAAATCCCAGCCTTCTTCATACGCAATGCCAATAGCGGGAATCTCCGCGAGTCGCCCCGGACGCAGCGACCCCGTCTCCGCCAACAAACCCGGCTTGTGATTGACGTAGATGAAGCCGATTGCGCCGCCCATTACCGCGCGTCCATATTTTTCGCGGCGATGAATCGTGCGCCCATTTTCGGGATTCGCTGTCGTGACCATCGCAATGCGACCACTGAGCAATTTCCCACTCTGCACGTCATCATAGCTCTTGACGTTACACGCCTTCGCAAAATCTTGCTCCGAGCCGATGCCGCAATCCACCACCTCCGCGCGCAGCTGCTCGGCATTGGGTGAGTAGATGAGCGAGATAGCGGTACGCAGCGCCCGCACGCTCGGCGCAACGATTTTCAACCCGCACTCGCCGCGCGTCCATACCAGATAGTCGAAGGGTTCGGTGCGCGCGTCGCTCAAGCCATAGGTTTTGAATTTGTCGAGGATAAAATCGCGCGCGGCGCGGCTACTGGCGGAGCCAGCGAAACGCGAGCCAAAGTCGCACAGTCTTTCGAGGTTGGCATACGCTTCGGCGGAAGTCCACGCTTCGCCGATGAGATAGTGGTCAAGTTCTTTGAGATTCAAGAGATGCTCCTATTAAGGATAATTCCTTCTTTCTACTTCAATGCTGTGCTCTGGGCTGCGGATGACTTCGGCAGCGCAATCCCCAAACTCTCCGCGAGCGCTAACGTCTTTGCCAAGAACGCCGACAGCGCATCGAACGCGCCATCACTGCCGCCCGTCTGCAACACTTTGAGCTCGTGTACTTCGGGCATGTGTGAGGCGAGCTCAGGCAAGCGCTCAATCAGACGACTTATCAGGTCGTGTTCATTCATTAAGTTGCGGATTTCCTGTTGTAGGCGTGTGAGTTCGATGTCTTTTTGTTGTACGGCGAGCCGTAGATTGTTTGCTGCCTCTTCCAATTCGAGCTGTGCCAAGCGTTCTTGTCGTGTGCGAGCAAGCGTTGCCCTTTGCATTTGTTCTTGCAATTGAGCGTCTTGCGTCTGCGCCAACAACTTGAACTCAGCCTCGCGCTGTTTCAGTATCGTCTCGCGCGCAAAACGCTGCTGTTCCGCTTGCAGTTTGCTTTCTGCGAGGCGCGTCTCTTCAGTCAGCACTTGCAATGCTTGTTCGACTTGCAACGTCTTTTGACGCGAGGCGGCTTCTGCATCCAGCCGCGCCTTCTCGATGGCGTCAGTCTGTGCGCGCCGCAGCGCATCGAGCTTGCGCTCTTGCTCGACGCGCGCCGCTTCCAACCTCAAACGTTGCTCCGATTCTTGTTTGGTGAGCGTCGTCTGTTCCGCCAAACGAGTCTTCTGTTGTTCAGCTTCCTGCTCCCGCGTGAAGCGCGTCTGCTCCTCAGTCAAGCGCAATTGCAACGCCTCGGTTTGCTTGCTTTGCTTGGTGCGCTCGATTTCGACCTGCGCTTCGGCGTCGCTCATTTCAGCGAGCTTCCGCGCGCTGAGCTCGCGCTGACGAATCTCGTCTTGCGCTTGTAAATAGCTGAGGCGCGCAGCTTTTTCTTGTTCATAGCGGAACGGCGCCTGCAGGTGTTCCCACAAACGTTGCGAGCTCACATACGCTTCTTTGAGTTGCACCGTGACGATTTGAATGCCCAAGCCTTCGCCAATCGCTTGGTTGCCACTACTGCGTCCTTGTGCCACCAATTTCAAGCGCTCCGTGAGCTCTTCGATGATGGGGGCTTTGTCCGTCAAAATTTCTTCGATGCTCATAGTAGAAACTTTGTCTTTGATGGCGGCTTCGGCTTGCTCGCGCAGTTGCGCGTTGACGACGCCCAATGGGTCGCGTGGGTCCGAAAAGTCGAGCTTACGATATGCGATGGCGAAGTCGTGAATCTGCCATTGCACGTATGCGAGGATGTTGATACCTTGCTTCTCCTTGCTGATGCCGTTTGCCACGACGCCAATCGTCTGCATCGCTGCTGGCACGATGAGATAGGAGTCGGTGCGTGGATCGTAGCGAAACGAGACGCCCAGCCCAATCGTCACGGGCGCTTTCTTGCCTGCCCGGGTATGCACGACATAGACATTCGGCGGCACGATGATCCACTTGAAGGGCCAGATGCCTGTCTCGCGCACGCGAATCGGCTCGCGTTCAAGTTGCAGCTCCTCGGAGGTTTTCAAACCGCTCGGTTGCACGGGCGGTTTCGGCGCGGAAGGGGCTGGCGGCATAGGCGCGCCTGATGCCCCCAGCGCTGGGGGCAACGGCGCCATTGCCGGCGCGGGGGTTGGGGGTTGCGCTGCTTCGGCTTGCTGCACGACATTCTGCTCTCTAAAGACGCTCGTCGCAGCGCGCTGTTTTTGTTGCATGGGGTCACCTCACGATGGGATTCAAAAGTCAGCACGACGCATGACAAGTTGCACCATTGCGTCGTGCGCGCATTATACCGCGCAATGGGCGCGAGTGATAACCCTTGAGACGTGAGGTAAAATTTATAACGAAGCCCATTTTCTGCCGAAGTCGCCGCGACGGAAAACGGGGTTTGCTCTAAACACGCTCTCACATTTTTGGGGAAGTGGGAAGCGTGGGGGAGGCGCTGTAAGGTTTGATGATTTGCGCAGGCGTCGCGCGCAGCATCGTGAACGCCTGCCATACGGCGATGCCCCAGAACAGCAACGTCAACGGGCTTGCCTTGAGGCCCTCGACGATTAACATCAGCATCACGTCCAATGGCAACAGCCATGGAATGTCAGTGACGCCGCGCCGCGCAAGCGACTCGACTGCGAAGTGACGCACGATGAGATATTCGCTGACCGCCATCGCCGCGATGGTTATGCCGACGCTGATGAGTTGCAACAGCAAGCCACGCTTTTGCCCAGAGCCAAACATCACGCCCTGCGCGACGAGCCAGCCAACAGCGATGGCGATGATGCCCAACTCGAATCGCGAGATGACGACGATGGCATCCAGACAACAGAGGCAAGGACAGCCGCGCCCAAGCCCAGCAATACCGCGCCGATGACGTTGGGGTTAGCAGTTTCGGCTTGCAGCGCTCGCTCCATATTGGTCGCGCAGTTAGAGCAGAGCGGCACACTGCCTTTGTTGCCACGTAAAAAATACTCAGTGCCTTCGAGAATGGAAGTGCTGCATTGGGCGCATGCGGACATGGAAGCCTCCTGATGGCGATTAGGCTATAAGGTTATCTCTCAGTTGCGTGAGGAAAGCGAGGAACTGGTCTATTTGTGTTGCGTACAACGCTTTGAGCGCGAGCGCTTTGTTCAAAGTCAATTGTAAGCGTATTGCCTCAAGTTTCACCAAATACGCATGGCGAAACATGTGCCGAAAGCGTCTCAGCTCATCGAGCGCGTTATAAGCCACTTCGTCAATGACCGCAGGGCGCAATGGCATCACGTCTAAGCGCATGCGTTCTAACAGTTGCGTGTGCCAACGTCCTGCATCATCCAATGAATTTTCAAAAGCCTTGGCGATATTGACGAAAATGTTTTCAAAGGCGTTGTACAAATTGTGCAGATAGTACGCGATGACAATGAGTGTATCGGTGCCGGCGTCAGGGGTTAAAGGATGGTGTTCAAGCTCATCGTAGATTTTAGCGATGGCGTTCAAGTCTTGGCGAATGCTAGGAATCAAAATCAGCAGCTTATTGAGGTCCATAGACTTGTTCTCCTTCGCGCAAGACCACCATCGTCAACGGTTCGACCAGTGGGCGCACGTCTACCTCACGTTGCAAGCAACGCGTGAGCTCGCGCCAGAAGGCGCTTTCGCTGGCGGGTGAATCACACTCAACCGCAACGTCAATATCCGAATCAGGGCGAAAACAATTAGCTTGCGTCACCGAGCCAAACAAAAACACGCGGCGTATGTCCGTATAACGTGGCGCAATTTGCATGATGGTTTCGCGTGCGCGTTGCAACCAACGCAAGCGTTCGGTTTCGCGCTCTTGACGGCGTTTAGCCTCACGCGCGCAGTAGTAGCGGCGAATGCGCTCAAAATCTTCGGGGGACACGCGCATCGGAGGATTGGTCGTTACTGTTTGGAGTGTGGACATCAGCAATCCCTAATCTCTAATCTCAAATTTCCAATTACTCCACATGCCTTGGATCCAGCGCGTCGCGCAACCCATCGCCGATGTAGTTGATGGCGAGTACCGTGACGAAGATGGCGAGGCCAGGGAAGATAGCTGTCCAGGGCGCGTAGGTCATCTGCGCTTGCGCGTTCTTCAGCATGTTGCCCCACGTTGCCGCGGGCGGCTGCACGCCAAAGCCCAAGAAGCTCAACGTGGATTCGGTGATGATGGCTGCGCCGACGCGCAACGTCGCCGCGACGATGATAGGACTTGCGGCGTTGGGCAAGATGTGACGGAACATGATGCGAAAATTGCGGGTGCCTGACATGCGCGCGGCTTCGATAAATTCTTTCACCTTCAAACCGAGAAATTGCCCGCGCACTTGTCGCGCCACGCCCATCCACGACAGAATGCCGATGATGATGATGATGGGCAGCGGACCTCCGCTCAACGTGGGGTTGTTGGTCGCGCGCAAGAGCTGGGCGAAGATGAGCAACAAGAACAGCGTCGGAATCGAAAGCATGAAGTCCGTCAGGCGCATCAGCACATTGTCAATTTTGCCGCCATAGTAGCCCGCGGTGGCGCCAACGAGGGTGCCAAGCACAATGGCAATCGCCATCGTGGAGACGCCAATCAACAGCGACACGCGCCCGCCATCCCAAATGCGAATGAACAAGTCGCGCCCGAGCTCGTCCGTGCCGAAGATATGCGCCGTCGTCGGCGGTTTGCGGATGAGCGAGACCTCGGTCTTGCCAGCGTCGTAGTTGGTGTACCACGGGATGAAAAGACACCCAATACAGATAACCGTAAGCGCGACCAGTCCGATGACGGCGGGTTTATGCTTGAGAAAGCGTCGCCACACCAGCTCGGTCAATGAGCGTTGTGGGCGCATGCGCGCTTCCCAATCTATGCTGCCTGCGGTGTTAAAGGTCAATTGTGCTTGTGCCATACGCTTCGTCCCCCCAGAAAATTACAACGCTCATGTCCAGAAAAGGTGAAGTTCTGCGGAGGGTGCGCTCTCTAGCGCGCATGGAGCGACGTTAGAGAACGCCATCTCTTCGCCGCGCACGATTTCTGGCTATGAACGAATTACAAGGTCTCGGCTAGTTTTTCGGGATGCGCTTGCAGCCAACGCCGCAATGCTTCGAGGATAAGTTTTACCTCAGAGAGTTGTCGCGCGCAAATCGTGTAGAGTTCGTCGTCGGTGGCTTCGTGGTAAAAATGCGCCAGCCGATTGCGATAGCCTGTCAGCTTGCTTAACCATGCCGCTTCCGCTTCCGCTGGCGAGAGTACGCCGTGTGCGCGCCGAGTTCATCCGCAATTTGCTTGTACGCTGTGGCTGCAATCGCAAAGCCTTTGGCGAGTATGCGCCGCCCCAAGTCACACAATGCCTCCGGAGCGCGCCGCAAAAATGAATCATGCGCATAAAGTCGCTCGTCGTGAATAGGGCCTCATTGGCGAGCGCTTGCGTCATATTAGTCGAACCGAATACGCGGATCCAAAAAGCCATACACGATGTCCGTCACCAATCCGCCAATGACGATCATGATAGCGCTCAACATCAGCACGCCCATCATTACCGCGTAGTCGCCGCGTTCGATGCCTTGCGTGAAGAACAACCTGCCCATGCCAGGCCACTGAAAAATCGTTTCGGTGACGAGCGCGCCGTTGACGAGACCGGGCAATTCCAAGCCGACGAGTGTGACAAGCGGGATAATGGAGTTTTTGAAGGCGTGCTTCAAAATGACCGCGCGCTCGCGCAGCCCTTTGGCGTGCGCGGTGCGGATGTAGTCTTGGTGCAGTACGTCCAACATGCCCGCGCGCATGAAGCGGATGTGTTGCCCCAAGCCGAAGAAAATCAGCATCCCCGCGGGCAAAATCAAATGCGAGAGATAGTCGCTCAGCGAGGGCTCTGCGCCGATGGTTTTCATGCCGCCGCCGGGTAACAGGGGCCCGCCGCTCGCATTTTTCAGTGTGGCGTTGAAGATGATGATGAGGATGAGACCGAGCCAGAACGTGGGCATCGCCTGTCCCATGAACGCCAATGAGGTCATTGCATGATCGAACCACGAATACTGGCGAATGGCGGAGATCATGCCAATCGGAATGGAGAGGAGCAGCGTGCCGAGCAGCACCACAGACGCCAGGTAGAGCGTGTTGGGCAAGCGTTCCCTGATTTCGGTGGCGGCGGGGCGGCGCGAGACTTGCGAGATACCGAGGTCGCCGCGCATGATGCTGCCAAGCCACGTCAGGTAGCGCACATGAATTGGCGCGTCTAAGCCCAGCTCTTGCTTCAAGCGTTCCAAATCGGCGGGCGTGATGTCGGGGTTGTTTTCATAGGCAGCCAACGGCCCCCCCGGAATCAGGTTCATCAGAAAGAACACTGTGAAGCTGACGAGAATCAATAGTGGGATAGCTTGAATGATACGGCGAATGATATAGTTGGTCATAGCGCTCTCTTGGTCGGTTGGTTGCTTAGTCGGTTGGTCACTTGGTCGGTTAACCTGCGAGTCGCTTGGTCACTTGGTCGGGTGGTCATGTTTGCGATTTGCAGAGACAGGCGATGAAAGCATTGATAGGACCAACCGACCAAGTGACTCATTGGCTAACTGATCAACAGATTAATTGACCCAACGACTAATCAGGCTACTTCTTCGATTCGTCCACCCACCAATTCTGCGAATCCCAGCCGACGTTGCGATAGGGATTGCCGCCAACGTTGCCTTGCAAGCGGTTGCGCGCAGAGCCAATGCCCAAGCGCGCATAGACATAGATCATGTTGGCGTCTTCTTTCGTCAGCTGGTGAATCTGGCAGTAATAATCTTTGCGTTTGGTTGGGTCCAGTTCCTTCGCAGCTTTGTCCAGCAGCTCATCCGCCTTCGGGTTGTTGTAGCGGGTGATGTTGGTGCCGCTCTTGAACTTCTCGGAGGGAATTTGTGACGAGTGCCACAACGCAAACATCTGCGCGTGCGGATCAATGCCGGGTCCCGTCGTGTACATCACGATGTCGAAGTTGCCGCGCGCGCGCGGCGCAGCGCTGTCCCACGTGCCAATCGTCACCGACGACGGCGCGTTCTCGATGAACAGCGCGATGCCGATGTTCTTCATGTCTTCGGACATCAAGACCTGCGAATCTTCGCGCAGTTTGTTGCCCGAAGTCGTTTGGAATTTCAAATTGAGCTTCTGCCCGTCCTTGACGCGGATGCCGTCGGGGCCGGGCTTCCACCCGGCTTCATCCAGCAATTGTCTGGCTTTATTGGGGTCGTATGGGGTAGGCTGCATCTTGCAATCATAGAAGCCGGCGACGATCTCGCCGCGTCCCGGTGAGGCTTTGCCGTTGAGCAAACTGTCAATGATACGTTGCCGATTGAGACCATAGTCAATCGCTTGGCGCACGCGCTTGTCGCTTAGAATTGGATGGGGTTTGGTCGGGTCTGCGCCGTCTTTGTTCTCAGCCAAGTTTAGGAAGAAACGCTCGGTGCTAAGTCCCTGTGAATAAACGATGCGCACGCCCGCCATCTTCTCTAATTGCGGAATGTCGGCTTCGGTGTTGTTCCACATGTAGTCCACTTCGCCGCTGCTCAAGAGCTGCATCGTCACTTCGCTGGAGGGCGTGTAGCGCAGCACCAATGAATCGAGATAGGGTTTGCCCTGCTCGCGATACTTTTCGTTGCGCGACAAGACGATGTGCTGGTCGGGCACCCACTCGTCAATCTTCCACGGGCCTGTGCCGACGAGTTTGCGATTGTAGGGCCAGTTCTTGCCATCTTCGAGCTTGCCTGCGTTGCGTGGGATGATTGAGCGTTCAAAAAGCGTTACGAAGGGCGCATAGACATTCTTGAACTTCATCACGACGGTGTATTTGTCGGGGCATGTGATGTTTTCGATTTCGCGGTAACCCGCCGTCGAGGTCACCCCGGTGTTGGGCGTCATGATGAACTTCCACGTAAACACCACGTCTTCGCATTCCAACGGCGAACCATCGGAGAAGACGATGCCTTCCTTCAACTTATACGTGATGGTCTTGCCATCGGCGCTGACGCCGCCATTTTGCAACGAGGGCACTTCTTTGGCGAGCTGTGGCACGCGCGTGCCATCCGGCAAAACATTGGTCAGACCTTCGACGACGTATTGGTTAACATCGTTCACGACGGTTTGCGTGCTGGCGTAGAAGTTGAGTTGCACGGGCGACTGCCAGTACGCGATGACGGCTTTGCCGCCGCGTTTGGGCCCTGCGGGCGCAGGGGTAGCGGGTTGCACTTGCGCGCCGGGCGGCGCAGTCGTAGCGGGGGGACTCGTCGCGGGTCCGCACGCGGCGAGCCACAACACGGTAATGCCGATGAGAGACAACAGCCGAACTTTCATACTTTCTCCTCCTAAAGTTTGAATGGGAGCAAGCATCGCCCCGATGGACGAAAGACAGTTCACTGCGATCAGTGAACGATGAAAGCGTTGGAGTCTGTCTTACCACAGCTTCAGTTTTGCTTGGCTGTTTGCGTGCGCGTCTCTTGTGTAAACCCTGCATCGAAGGCTGCGAATGTGGATGCGGTGGCGGTCAAACGCAAAAGCGCATTCACCTTTCCCAAATCCGTGAGATGCGCCAAGGCTTTTTCGATGCGCCGATAGTCGCGCAACGCCATGTCAAAACGCGCCGCCAAAATTTCCAGAGTAGCGTCGCGTTCGCCGGCGACGCGGCCTCGTCAGCGATCGAGTCAACCAACTGTTTGAATAACACCAGCTGTAGCTATTCATTAGGTTCAGCGCGAATCGCGGCAACGATTTGGGGAACTGTCTCAGCGCGATTTTGAAACTGCATCAAACCCGTCAGCGGCAGCAAGCTCCGCTGCCCCAACTTCGACGCCAAGCAGCCACGAAGCAAAGTCGGCGGGACCAAGGGCGACCAATTCCTTAGAAAAGTGCGTCGAAGATGGACATAGCTAAACTCGCCCTTGCGTTTATATGGTCAGGTAGCCCGACGCTTGCCAGGCTACCTGACCACATGACTAAACGACCACACGACCACACGACTACTTCACGTCCTTCAACGACCAATTCGCCGCATCCCAACCGACGTTGGTCCAGCTGTTATTGGCAACGGTGCCCGTGGCGAATTTGTCGCGATAAGACTCAATCGCCAAACGCTGATAGAGATAAATCATGTTGGCTTCTTCGCGCGTCATCTCCGTCAGTTGGCAGTACAGCGCCTTGCGTTTTTCTGTGTCGGGTTCGGCGGCGGCTTGCTTCAAAATCTCGTCGGCTTTCGGATTGTTGAATCGCGTATAGTTCAAGCCGCCCTTGTTACCCTCGTGCGGAATCATCCACGAACCCCACAGATTGACCATTTGGCTATGCGGATCAAGCCCTGCGCCCGTCGTGTACATGATGATGTCGAAGTTGCCGCGCCGACGCGGCGAGTTGCCATCCCACGTGCCGATGACCACCGAGGAAGGCGCATTCTCGATGAACAGCTCGACGCCGATGGCTTTCATGTCTTCCGCCACCAGCACTTGCGAATCTTCGCGCAGCTTGTTGCCCGAAGTGGTGGAATATTTCAAGCGCAAGCGTTGCCCATCTTTGGCGCGGATGCCGTCGGCGCCGGGCTTCCAGCCGGCTTCCTCCAGCAATTGCTTGGCTTTGGTTGAATCATAGGGGTACGGCTGCGTCTTGCAATCGAAATAGCCCGCGTTCAATTCGCCCGTGCCAATCTTGGCTTTGCCGAACAGCAAGCTGTCAACGATGCGCTGTTTATTGATGCCGTAGGCGATGGCTTGGCGCACACGCTTATCGCTCAGAATCGCATGGGGTTTCTTGGGATCAGCAGGGTCTTTGTTCTCCGCCATGTTGAGGAACAAGCGCTCACCGCCGATGTCCAGTGGCGAGGAAATCTTCACGCCTTGCATCTTCTCCAGAATGGGCAAGTCGGCTTCGGTGTTGTTCCACATGATGTCAATTTCGCCGCTCGCCAACAGCTGCATCGCCACCTCGGACGATGGCACGATGCGAACCACGATTTGCTCGAGATACGGCTTGTCCTTCTCGCGGTAGTTGGTGTTGCGCGAGAGTGTGACGTGCGAATCAGTCACCCACTCGTCCACTTTGAAGGGGCCCGTGCCAAGTGGTTTGCGATTATACGCCCAGTCCTTCATGTTCTTCGGGTCGCCCGTATAGTGTTTTGGCAGCGATTCGTTGAAGAGCGTCAGATAGGGCGCGAAGAAACTCTTGAATTTGACGACGACCTTTGTGGGTGATGGACATTCGACGGTTTCAATGTCCTCATAGCCTGTGCGCGATAAAACTCCGACACCAGGCGTCATGCGCGCTTGCCAGTAGAACACGAAATCGTCGCAAGTCAGCGGCTTGCCATCCGACCAAAGCACGCCCTCTTTGAGGTTGTAGGTGATGGTCTTGCCATCGGCGCTCACACCGCCGTTTTGCACCGTCGGCACTTCTTTGGCGAGTTGCGCGCGCCGTGTGCCATCGGGCAACACTTCGGTCATGCCTTCCATCACGAACTGCAACACTTCAAACGTCACCGTCTGTGACCCGAGCAAGGGATTGAGGGTGACGGGCGATTGCCACATCGCAAACGTCACCTTGCCGCCCCGCTTCGGTCCCGCAGGCACCGCTGTGGGCGGAGGCACTTGCGCCGCAGGTGTTTGCCCGACCGACGGCGCGGGCGCCGTGGTGGCGGCGGGTGGCGCCGTGGTGGCGGCTGGACTACAAGCCACGACGATGAGCGCCAACATCATCAGCCAGATAAACCCATGTCTTTTCATTTCTCCTCCTTAGTTGAGAAAATGCAGTAGATGGTTTAGCGTTGAAATTTGCGGGCTACTTATAGCATAGCCGCTATTTTCAGTCAATCGCTTTTTGCGCGCTTGAATTACGTGACACTGAGCTAGGCGAACCTTCGCGGATCCTACGCACTCGCTGCTGACCTTACTGCTATCACTACACAGATACCTTGCAGACAGTTCACCCTGCGCATAGACAAAAAGACCCGACAAGTTTCCGCAACCTGTCGGGCTTCTGGTGTCATCACTTGGCGACTTTGAACTCCACCGTCTTGGCAAGCGTGCCATTCAGGAAAATCTCGACTTTCCAATCACCTTCAGACCAGCCGTTGGGGCCCGGCTTCAAACTAAGGCTAAGAAAGCCTGAGCCGCCTTTGTTCATCTCCAAAGGAATTTCTTGACGCCATGCTTGACCAGTCACTTCCTCTGTTGAATGGGGCTTACGGCTGAGGTCGAAGTGGGGTAAGTGGATGCTATCGTTATCGTTAGGCGGTGTCAACTGAAATAGCGGATGGCGGATAGCGGATGGCAAATCGCTATCCGCCATCAGCCATTCGCTATCTGCTATCAGCCATAAGCTATTCGCTATTCGCCATCTGTCAACCGTTTGCTATAATTCGCTCCCATGTCCCGCATTTTTACCTCGTCACAATTCTTTCACGCGTTGCCCGCACAGCTGCGCCCACGCTTGCCGTCGGATTTACGGCGCTTTCAATGTCGTATCCGCAGTTGGATGCTGCAAGTTTATTATGACGATTATTACGTTCATTACGAGGCCTCGGCTTACTCACGGTTGCAAGCGTTTGAGATTGCGCTGCACTTCGAGCGTAAAGGACGCGAACTGAATGATGAATTGATGCGCCATTGTTTGCGTTACGCCTTCGAGCTCAAGCACACATACAGCGCGCAGCTGGAATTCGAACGCTGGGACAAAGGCTGGAGCAAAATTTACGAGACGATTCCACTAGCATCTTACACGGAAGAGTATCTTGCGCGCGCGGCAGAACGCATGGCGAAGCTCATGGCATGTCTGCAGCCAATTCTGGATGAAATCAGTAGTTAGTAGCCAGTAGCCAGTAGTCAGGCACCTCCATCTGGTTACTGGCTACTGACTACTGGCTACTGGCTACTGACTACTGGCTACTGGCTACTGACTACTGGCTACTGGCTACTGGC
>CAZDYP010000077.1:0-3608 GCA_964509505.1 uncultured Anaerolineae bacterium
GAATGCGCAGCGTTGTTGAGCGACGAGCCGTTGTTCTTGACGGTCACGGCGTATGCGATTGAAGCGTCGGCGCTGGCGTTGGGCAATGTATTGGCAGACGCACTCGCATCGTCGCAAGGCATCTCGGTGGGCGAGCTCGTGTTGCAAGAACGCAAGGAGGGACGACGCCTTTCGACGGCGATTTTTGCGCGCTGGCACAATCAGTCCCAGTAGAGCCGAATTGGGCGGCTTAACAGACCTGTCCGGTTTCGCCGCCCCGCGCCTTCACAATCGCTGCCGATAGCGAAACCTGACAGCTCTCTCGAATAAGGGGACAAAGGCATAAAGGCAACAAATGCGGGCGATTGAACATCACGCCTACTCACTGCGAAACCCGCCGGCGCGGGTTCAGTTCCAGCCGACCTCCGTCGGCTTGGCGCTGCGGTGCGCGCGCATTGCCTTCGCGGTGGCTTGTCCCGAATTCACGTAAGATAAGGAGAAAAAGAGTTCATGGCGTTATCAAGTCTGTTAGTTGCCAATCGCGGCGAAATCGCTATTCGCATTTTGCGTGCGGCGGCGGAGCTCAGCATTCGCACCGTCGCCGTCTATTCCGAAGATGACGCCGAGGCGCTGCACGTGCGTCAGGCGGATGTAGCGTGCAGATTGCGCGGCGCAGGGCCCAGCGCGTATCTTGATGGTGAGCAGCTGCTCGCCCTCGCCCAAGCTGAGGGCTGCGATGCCATTCATCCGGGCTATGGCTTCTTGAGTGAAAATGCGGTTTTTGCGCGGCGCGTCGTCGCAGCTGGCTTGCGATTCGTTGGGCCCCGCGCCGAGGTCTTGGAACTGTTTGGCGACAAAGCGCGCGCGCGTGAAACAGCTCGCCGTGCGGGCGTGCCTGTGTTGTCTGGCACAACGAAGGCGACGAGCCTTGACGAAGCGCGCGAATTTTTTCAGACATTGCGCGACGGCGAAGCCATGGTCATCAAAGCTGTAGCGGGCGGCGGCGGGCGAGGCGTGCGTGTGGTTGAGCGACTAGACACGCTCGCAGAGGCTTATGCGCGCTGCCAATCCGAAGCGCAAGCGGCGTTTGGCGATAGCGCGGTCTATGTTGAGCAGTGCATACGCACGGCGCGACACATCGAAGTGCAAATTGTCGGCGACGGCACGGGCGCGGTCAGTCACCTTGGCGAGCGCGATTGCAGCATTCAGCGCCGCCATCAGAAGCTCATCGAGGTCGCGCCTGCGCCCAATCTGCCACAACGATTGCGCGAGCGCATTCTCAACGCCGCTGTGCAACTTGCTCAGGTGGCGCGTTACGACAACCTCGGCACGTTCGAGTTTTTGGTGGAGGCGTCGCAGTTGCATGACGACTCGGCATTTGCGTTCATCGAAGCCAATCCGCGTTTGCAAGTGGAGCATACGGTGACGGAAGAAGTGATGGGGCTCGATCTGGTTCGTATTCAATTGGAACTTGCCGCAGATGGCGCAACGCTGGCGACGTTGGGTTTGCGACAACCTGAAGTGCCTGCGCCGCGCGGGTATGCGCTGCAAGTGCGTGTCAACGTGGAGACGCTGGGCGCGGATGGGCAGACGCTGCCTGCGGGTGGTGTGCTAACCGTGTGCGAGCCGCCTGCGGGACCGGGCATTCGCGTGGACACGTGCGGTTATGCTGGCTATCGCACGAACCCGCGCTTCGATTCGTTGCTGGCGAAAGTGATTGCCCATACGCATCAAGCGCGCTTCGAGGATGTGGTGACGCGCGCCTATCGCGCATTGTGTGAATTTCGTTTGGATGGCGCGCCGACGAACATGGCGTTTTTGCAGAACGTGTTGCAACAACCTCAGTTCCGCGCGGCGCAACTCTACACAAATTTCATCGCAGACCACTTGCCCGCGCTCGTCAATTCCACAACCACACACCAACGGCGTTACGTCACGCTGCCTGAGCCGAGCGACGCGCGTCAGCGGGCTGGCGCGAAGGTTGACCCGAATGACCCGTTGGCGGTGCTGGCTTATGGCAAAGCGGCGCAACAGGCGGCGCGTGCGCACAACAACGACGGGGCTGAAGCGGAGGGGTTGCTTGTTGTGAAGACCCCACTGCAAGGGCTGATTGTGGCAATTGAAGTGCAAGAAGGCGATGCGGTGCGCGCGGGACAATTGTTGCTCGTCATGGAAGCAATGAAGATGGAGCATGAGATCACAGCGCCGCAGAGCGGCATCGTGCGACGCATTGCAGCCGCAAAAGGTGACACGCTCTATCAAGATCATCCGGTGTTGTTCATCGAGGCGCGCGAGGTCACAGCCGATGGCGTCACGACGTCCGAGGTCAGCAACCTTGACGAGATTCGTCCCGATTTGAAAGAAGTGTTGGACCGTCACAACGTCACGCTCGATGCGGCGAGACCCGAAGCGGTGGCGCGACGACGCGCGAAAGGGCAACGCACCGCGCGTGAGAACATTGAGGCGTTGTGTGATGCAGGCACGTTTGTCGAGTATGGGCAGTTGGTGTTGGCGGCGCAACACAGTCGGCGCTCGGTGGAGGAATTGATTGCGAAAAGCCCAGCCGATGGGCTCATCACGGGGGTTGGGCGCGTCAACGGCCATTGGTTCCCAGAGCCTGTGTCGCGTTGTGCGGTGATGGCGTACGATTACACCGTGTTCGCTGGCACGCAAGGACAGCAGAATCACCGCAAATCGGACCGCATTATTGATGTCGCGGAGCATGGGCGCATGCCGTTGATTTTGTTTGCCGAAGGCGGCGGTGGACGGCCCGGCGACGATGCAAGCGGCGGCGGCCAACGCACATTCTCGCGCTTCGCGCAACTGAGCGGCCTCGTGCCGATGGTCGGCATCACCTCAGGACGCTGCTTTGCGGGCAATGCGTCGCTGTTGGGTTGTTGCGATGTGATCATTGCGACGGCGCACTCCAACATCGGCATGGGCGGGCCCGCGATGATCGAAGGCGGAGGCTTGGGCGTGTTCGCCCCCGAAGATATCGGACCGATGTCCGTGCAAGCGCCGAATGGCGTCGTGGACATCGCCGTTGCCGATGAAGTGGAAGCGGTGCAGGTTGCGAAAAAATATCTGTCGTATTTTCAAGGGACGCTCCAGGCGTGGGAATGCGCCGACCAGCGCGTGATGCGTCGCATCGTGCCAGAGAATCGGTTGCGCGTCTATAACGTCCGTTCAGTCATCGAGACGCTCGCCGATACGGGTAGTGTCTTGGAGTTGCGCGCGGCGTTTGGCGTGGGGATGGTGACGGCACTGGCGCGCGTCGAGGGCAAAGCGGTGGGCGTGATTGCGAACAATCCGATGCACCTTGGCGGCGCGATTGATGCGGACGGCGCGGATAAGGCGGCGCGTTTCATGCAACTGTGCGACGCTTTCGATTTGCCCATTTTGTTCTTGTGCGATACGCCCGGCATTATGGTCGGACCAGAAATCGAGAAGACCGCGTTGGTGCGCCATTCGAGTCGCATGTTTCTGATTGGCGCGAATCTCTCGGTGCCGTTCTTTACGATTGTGTTGCGGAAGGCTTACGGGTTGGGCGCGATTGCGATGGCGGGCGGCTCGTACAAAGTGCCGTTTTTCACGGTGGCCTGGCCCACAGGCGAATTTGGGGGCATGGG
>CAZDYP010000077.1:3708-22032 GCA_964509505.1 uncultured Anaerolineae bacterium
GCGTGGTAGGGGGCCGCTGGCAACGCATTTGCGCCTTTGCGTGAGCTGGCGGTGTTAGAGAACGCCGCCGTCTCACTCAGGGTGATATTGGAGATTGTTGCCTTCTCACTCAGAGCTTTGGACTTTGGACACCGGACTTCGTCCGAAGTACCACCACATCAACACATTCCCAACTGCGTACAGCGCCGCCATCGCAATGAAGATGAGATGCCACCCTTCAGGATACAATTGCAAATAGCCGCTAATGGGCGCGGTGATGACCCAGCCAAGCGTCCATACCATGTTCATCAAACTGCTCGCCGCGCCGCGCGCCCGCTCAGGCGTCACCTCCATCATGTAGGCGCTGAAGACGGGCCCGCTCATCTGCATGAGCGCCGTACGGAATAATGATGCCATGACGACGATGGGATAACTTGGCGCGAAGCCCATCACGAAAATCAACGGCACGCTCAAGCCTTGTTGCGCGACGACCGCACGCACTTTGCCGAAGCGTTGCGCGGTCACGGGTCCCAACGCAATCACCAACGCCGATACAATCGCGGTTAGCGAGAAGATGATGCCCACCTCGCTGTCGCTGACGCCGAAGCGGTCACGGAAGAAGATATTGCGAAAGGGGATGAACAAGCCCGCGCCCAACGCGATGAGCAAATTGGGAAACAGCATTTTGAAGAACAAGGCGCGATTTTCGTTTAGTCCTGTTAGTGGGTGACGCACGAGGCGTTGCTTGGATTGGGCTTGGCTTTGCACACGCAAGAGTGGCAACAGCGAAAGTGCGCTCAGGATCGTGGTGACGACGAGTGCGCCTTGATACGCCAAGACCGAACGCTCGTCCACGCCAAACCACGCGCCAAGCCAACGCGGCACGCTGCCGCCGACGAGTCCGCCTGCGATGCCGGTGCCTGCGAGTAACGCCTGATTGATGCTGAACAGGTGAGTGCGTTCTTCGGCTTGGCTATTCTCCATCATAAACGGCGGTGCGACGACGATGAACATCGCCGAGCCGATGCCCAACAAGGCGCACATCGCAACGATGCCCAGTGTGGATGGGAACAGCACATAGCCCAAAAGGGCAAGCGTAATCAGCACGATGGCGAGCAGCAGGGTGCGCTTGTGTCCAATGAAATCGCTCACCATGCCCGACGGCAATGAAGCGACAAACGTGACGACTTGCGTTAGACTCGCCATCTGTCCCAAGAAGTCTGCGCTATAGCCGAGACTCGTCAGATAGAAGTTGAACAACAAATCGTAGATGTTGAGGACCATGCCGCCCAGCACGTTACTCCACAGAAACAAGCGCGCATTGGGGCTGAAGCGGGCGATGGTTGTCCAGTAGCGGCGAATGCCTTGTGTGATGTACATGTAGGGAGTTTAATGCGTGAGGCGTGAACTGTGAAACGTGAGGCGTGAAATGCAAACGGCGCAAATAGCATTGCAAAATTTTCTGCGAGCGTTTTCGCAGCTACAGTTGGACGAACTGATGGCTTGCTTCGCCGATGACGCAACTGCATTCTTTCCGATTGAGCATCACTGTGAGCAACTTGCGGGCAAAGCGGCGATTCGTGAAGCGTTCGCACAAGTCATCGCGCGAGTACGAACGACGGGCGCGACGCGCATGAATCTTGAAGCGGAAGGTATGCAGACGCAAGCCTACGATGACATAGCCATTATCACGTTTCACATTCGCGGAGAGCATCTGAGTAGGCGCACGTTTGTCTTGCGTCGCGCTGATAATGAATGGCGCATCGCGCATTTTCACGGCTCGAATGCGCCGATCAAAATGTAGTACGGTGGGTGTAGGGCAAGTTTGCCACTTGTCCGCGTGGGCAAGTGGCAAACTCGCCTTACACTTGTGACAGAATTACTTTCTTACACTTCAGAAGTCGCTGCGAGAACGACTGAAGTCATTACTGCCCATGAGCGCTCAACATCTTGCCCTCATTCTCATAGACATCCAACGCGACTTTTGGCAACCGTTCAAAATATTGCCGCACCTATCCACGTTTGCAGCCAATGTCACCACGCTATTGCAGGAAGCGCGCGACAAGGGCTAGACGATCATCCACACGCAAGCGTGGTTCAAGCCTGACCGCAGCGATTGGATGCTGTTCTATCGTCCACAGGGACGCGGCAACGTGCCATGTATCGCCGACACAGATGGCGCGCAGTTCGAAGATTTTGCGATGCCATTGCCGCACGAAATCGTCATCCAAAAGCAAACATTTGATGGCTTCGTCGGCGCGCCATTGGAAAGCCTTTTGCGTGAACATCACGTCAAAGCGGCGCTCATCGCAGGACTCGAAACGTCGGTGTGCGTCTTGTTTACGGCGACCTCCGCATATCTGCGGCGCATCGTGCCGCTCGTCGTGGAAGATGCGTGCGGCGACGAGTTGGCGCGACATGAGGCAACGCTGCGCCTGTATCGTGAGTTGTCATTCAAAACGGTGACGACGGCGCAAGTGCAGCGTGAGTGGGATGGTGTGATACAGTTGGTCGAAAATTTTACGGAGCAGTAAACAGCGTTCAGTCCAGTGTTCAGGCGCTGATGACTGTTCACTGAACACTGAACGCTGAACACTGGAGATTGAAAATGCCCGACGTGATTGCTATTGGCGAATTGTTGATTGATTTTGTCTCAACTGTGTCGGGCGTGTCGTTGGCAGCTGCGCCGTCGTTTGTCAAAGCGGCGGGCGGCGCGCCTGCGAATGTTGCGGTGGGTTTGGCGCGGCTGGGCGTGAGCAGCGGTTTCATGGGGCAAGTGGGCGATGATGCCTTTGGACATTTCCTCGCCAACACATTGAGCGCGAATGGCGTGGATGTGTCGGCGTTGCGCTTTTCGGATAAAGCGCGCACGGCGTTAGCTTTCGTCTCGTTGCGAGGTGACGCCGAACGCGACTTCATGTTCTATCGGCACCCGAGCGCGGACATGCTCTACGACGTCGCCGATGTAGATGTTGAGTATGTGCGGAGCGCCAAGCTGTTACACTTTGGTTCGGTGAGTTTGAGTGCGGAAGCGTCGCGCCGCGCCACGTTCTTCGCTGTGTTTGAAGCGCGCAAGTCGGGCGTGCTGGTATCGTATGATCCCAATTTGCGTTTGAAGTTATGGCGCGATGTTCAAACTGCCAAAGTGGGCATGTTAGCTGGTTGGGTATTGGCGCAAGTGATCAAAGTCAGCGCGGGTGAGCTCGCGTTTTTATCCGATACTTCGGACATCACCGCCAGCGTGCACCAGCTATGGCATGATGATTTGCGTCTTTTAGTCGTCACGCGCGGCGCGCAAGGGTGCATGTATTTTACCCGCGAACTGCAAGGCGAGGTCGCTGGTTTCCAAGTGGATGCAGTGGACACGACGGGCGCGGGCGATGGGTTTATGGCGGGTTTGCTCAAAGGGGTGCTGGCTTCGCCATCGGTCTTTTTCGATGAGGCGTATTTGCGAATCGTGTGTCGTTACGCGAATGCAGTGGGCGCGTTGACCACTACTCAACGTGGCGCGATTCCCGCGTTGCCGACGCATGAGGCGGTCAGTCAATTACTTGAAGCCTAATGCAGGATGCAGGATACAAGTAGCTTGTATCAAATTTTATGGGAGAGACTCTATGACCAATCTTGTTTCACTTGCTGCGAATGCGCGCGTCTTTGACCTCGAATTGCCGCGCCATCCGAAGATGCCGATTGCCCCGAATCACAAACCTGGCTACAACTATTTCTTGTATCGCCGTCACGAAGACACTTATGACCCTACTGATGGGCCCCGCTCCGGCGCGTCGGGTATCGTGACGATGATGGAACACACAGGCACGCACATTGACGCACACGCGCATCAAGCCGATGCGTTGACGTTATGTGGCGGCTTGTCTGTGGGAACGCTTGAGACACCCTTGGGTTTCAAGCGCGGCGGCGTTGAGGAGATTCCGCCCATCGTCGCGCGCGGTGTGTTGTTTGATCTCGCGGCGCGGCGCGGCGTGGAGGAGATTCCGTCGGGCGAGGCGATTCATGCGGGCGAGCTGCAAGCATACGCGGATGCGATGCAGCTCGCAGTGCGGAAGGGCGATGTGTTGCTGGTGCGCTTGGGGAATGCGCGCAATTGGGGGGACGAAGCAAAGTATTTGGCGAGCGCAGGTATGGCGCGCGATGCGGCGTTGTGGGCAGCGGAGCGTGAGGTGTTGGCAGTGGGCGCGGACAACATGGCGTGGGACGTGATTGGCTTACGCGACCCAGAGGTGGGGCATTTGCCGTGCCATCTCGAACTGCTCGCGCGACGCGGCGTCTATATCATCGAGAACTTGAATCTGGATGAGTTGAGCCAAGCGCGAGCTTATGAGTTTTTGTTCGTGTGCTTGCCGTTGAAGTTTCAGGGGGCAACAGGGTCGCCGGTGAGGCCGATTGCGATAATTTAGAGTAATTGTTGAGAGCAGTTGCCTACCCTCAATAGGCAACTACGGCTCTACCGACTTTGGTGTAGAACGCTCGCGGTGGCAGCGTAGTTTGCGGTGCAATCCACTGCCCAGGCGCGGGACTCCCGCTGGTCGCAAATCCCGCACGAGCAAGTGGAGGGTTTCTACATCAAAGTCAGGAGACCCGCAACTACTAGCAATTAAAAACAAGATACTCTCCTCAGGAGCTGTTACAATCTCAGTGAAAGGAGGTGAGCCAATGAATGTTACCCCCCCAAAAATAGTGCGATGACAAAGCGCGAACTTGAGGTATTGCGGTTATTAGCAAAAGGATGCAAGGACAAGGAAATTGGGAAAGAGTTATACCTCTCGGTTTATACTGTGTACAGTCATGTTAAAAAATCTTTCGCAAGTTGGGTGTGACGAGCCGCACGGAAGCGGCATGTTGGGCAATGCGAAATGGGTTGGCTGATAATGATGATACGCCAACTAAGCTGGAGGACAAGTGATAGTGTGTGTTAAATCAGCCCGCCTCGCAGCAGGTGGGCTGGGTAGCTTTCAACCACGCTGGGTAGAAAATAGCTAATTTTAGGGATTGACATGCAATACTGAATCCCATACACTGTAGCACGATGCTACATGTCAACTGCTATCAGGAGTCAATGTGATTAAACAAACGTGGCTTTTGGCTATTCCCGCTGCCTTGATAGTCGCCCTCATCGCATTTGCCCTCTTCAGTCGTATGGCATCGCCGGCAGCAAGCCCCAGTCTACAAACCACCGTGTTGCCCACTGTGACTTCTACAGCAACCCCTGAATTCCCGACGCCCACACTTCCTCCTCGTCCCTCCATTTCGCCGCCTGCTAAACCACCTCCGACAGTGACCCCGATGCTCACTTGGGTGCCTGTGCCAACGACAATCCCACTTGGCACGCCTTTGCCTACGCCCGATCTTGGGCCGAGCCCGACGCCACAGCCAAGGCCAACCAACCCCGTCTGGACTCCAATTCCGCCTGTCGTGACAGGTTGGACACAATTTACAGGCAAGAGTGGCTTTTCTTTTCAATATCCAACGGGGTGGTATATCCGCGAGGATATTGGCCGCCATTTACCAGAGAATATCTTGGCAGTGCAGATTTATGTGGCTAACACCCATCCTGAAAAGTATTCGCCCAGGACTTATTTAATTCCCGGTGTTATGGGGATTCAATTGATGGACTATTCTGCTGGCAATGTTCCGCTGGGTGGTATACCAATTGCGGTTGGACCACAAAAACTCTCAGGCTTACAGTTTGTTTATACTCGTGACGATCCGAGGATTGAACCTCAATTTCGAGTGTTTGAACGAGGGTATTCGATCCATTTTGCAGCCGGTGGACGGCAGTGGATAATTTCGGGCACCATTTATCCGCCCGAGGAAGGTGTTGAAAAATACACCGAGATTTTCTATCAAATCATTGGGAGTCTGCGCTATGAACCCAAGTAGAAAATATGCTGCTTCAATCAGAGGCTGGAAGTTCAAAGTCATGAAATTGACCAAGCTGATTATCTTGCTCTATCTGATCAGCCTCGGCAGCCCATTCACCTCCTCTTCATTAGCGTATGATCCCCATCTTCGCTTACCATGGGCACCCGGTGCAACCTATAGTATTTCGGGCAGTCGGTATGGTCAATGGCTACATCAGGGAGTAGATTACTATGCTATCGACTTTGGTGTTGCATTCACTCACGAGGTCCGTGCATCGCAAGGTGGATACGCTACTAGGGCTACCGCTCCAGGGAATCCCCCTAATTATGGAAATTATATAGTCATTGATCATGGCAATGGTTTTGTGACTGTATATGCTCACCTTAATTCATTCGCTGTTGCCAATGGCGTCAATGTTACTCAAGGGCAATTGATCGGTTACGCAGGCGCTTCTGGTACGGGCGACCCTCCACAGTATCACCTCCATTTCGTCGCACGCTTCAACGGGCAAGCCTACATGCCTGAGCCCATGAGTGGGTACACGGGTTTTGGCAATTCTGCCAATCCCAATTCATATACCAACAACCCTCAGCCTGCCAACGTCATCCAGAATGGCGACCTATGGACGAGTCCTGTCATGGTAGAAAATGGCGGGGTGTGGCAGCGCTCCACAGGCGTCAATTACAGCAACATTTATTGTTGCGGTCCCGACGGAAACAATTACCTGGCTACTGATCCAGGTGTACTCGGCTCAGGCTCCATCTGGCAAGATTTCCCTGTGCGTGACACTGATTGGAGTAATCACACTCAATATCGCACCTTCATCAACACACCGGATACATGGACAGTGCGCGCATGGATGCGCTCAAACTGTGGCACTGCTTATGGCACTGTAGCGATCTGGGCACTCAATGGACCTCCGCAAGAGGCAGGTTCAACTCCCATTGTCCTTAATGGTGCATGGCAGGCTGTCACAGCCACAGCTCGCTTTGCCAGTAATGGGCATAACCGCTTCCGTGTCATTTTTTATATGGACAGCGCAGGCTGTAGCTACGATTTCGATAATGTCACTTTGCAGCGCAATTACCTCAACAATTCGTCATTTGAAGACAACGGCCAGAACTGGGGGCTATACCATGAGAGCTGGTGTCAAGCCAATTGGGCTTTTTATACCAGCAGCGATTTTCCTAATGCGCCAGCGAGGGATGATGTCAAGTTCGTCGAGACCAATAGAGGCACTTGTACGACGGGTTGGGTCAGCAGCTATGGGGATGCACCGATGTATACCATCGCTGGACAAAAGTATTATGCGCGTGCTTGGCTGCGTCGGCGTGAGGGTTCAAATGGCGGCGGTTTGTGGGTCAATTTGTCTATGCAGGAACTAGCGATTTGGCCCACTCGCACCGAGAGCTGGCATTACATCCCTAATGGGGATTATAACTGGCGTGAAATCACAGTGGAACGTGTGCTAACATACACAGGATACAATCCATTACGGATTGAATTCACGATTTACGACACCTGTTGTCAATTCAATTATGATGGTGTGCAGCTATGGGGTCCGCAATAGACGATGCTGCCCAGCTCAACCTCAAGACCGTGTTCATGCCAACGTCATGGACACGGTTTTTGTTTGCAGTATGATAGCCCAAAGCATTTCAGCAATTGGCGAGTTTCCAAAAACCCTGTGTACAATAACACCCAAGGGTGACTGTATGTTGTGACTCAATCCGTTCAACTCGACTAATCAAATTCAGGAGGGGATATGTCGTCTCGGAACGTCACTATACTGGCAAACGTCTGCCTGCTGGGTTTAATGGCAGCCTTGTTGTCGGGCTGCTTTCTGCGCTCGATGTTTGGGCGCGTCGTCATCGTGTCCGACATCGGGCAAGAGGTCAACGAAATCATCACCGCCGTGTTTGGCGGTGCGACGGTAGCGGTGTGCTATGCGCCAGATGGATACCCCGCCGAATGCACGTATATCGTGGATGGCGAGATCATCACGTCCACACTCTATTTGGTATCGGAGTTGGGCTTGGCAGGTGTGTTGATAGACCCCCTGATCATACAAGTCCCCGCGGGCGCGCTCACCGTCACGGCAACTTACACGCGAGGCAATAGCGCGCAACCCGCGCTCACCTCGCTACGGCCAAGCTTTGAGATGTTGCCCAATCAGTTCATCACGGCGGAGACGGGCACGCAGTTTCTCATCATGGAATTTCCAACCAGCACGCTTGCCACGATCACCGCGACAAATCCGTTCAGCGGCCCGCCGTTTAATTTTGCCTTGACGTTCACGCAAACCAAGCCCCTCTCGCAAACTATCGAGCCCGTGCAAATCAAAATGATGCTGACCGCGAAGGTCACGACGCGCGGGCATGTCTATTATGCGCCGATTTTGCCGTGCGTTACGAGCTTCGGCAACGTGCCCACACTGACTATTCCTATCACCACCACCTTTACGAATTTGCAAGTGTCGCTCGGCGACGTGATTCGAGGAGGACAAGCCACACCTTGCAATCAGAAATATTACGATTACAGTAACGCACCGCCGCCCCCTAACTATCCCGTCTATTTGCCGTTGGTGGTGCGATGAGCCGCACCGCCTGCCGCAACCATGGCGCCCTCAACACCAATAAACATCCGACGACAATCGCATAGATGACAGGCGCCGTGATGATGTCACGATCAAGCCAGAGATAATGCAACACACTAAGCGGCGCGGCGAGATAGACGAGCCGATGCAGCGTGCGCCAACGTTTGCCCAAACGTCGTTGCCAGCCGCGCGTCGAGGTCAAAGCCAATGGCGCCAATAGCAAGAATGCGACCAACCCAATACTCATCGCGCTCCGCTCGCCCAAGTCGCGCCACATCAGTTCGAAGTCAAGTGCGTTGTCGAGCCACGCATAGGTGAAGAGGTGTAGGCTGATGTGCATGAAGCCATACAATCCTAATGTGCGACGAATTTGAATGGCGGGCGACCAACGCAGCAACCAACTGAGGGGCGTGCAAGCGAACGAGGCGACCAGCAACAACAACCCCATGGAGCCTGTGAGCAACATGAGGTTGCGATTGAAGGTGAACGCCGCCTCACGGCCCCATGATTCAAGCAATGGCCAGAGCAACGGCGCGCATGCGGCGACGTGAACGAGGACGCGATGCCAATTGTGTTTTAGCCAAGTCATACACTACATAGCTCGTAACAACACAACAACGAATTGAGGAAAAAGCAAGTAGCAAGTGCGCTTTCTTGCTTCCTTTATTCGTTGTTGTGTGATGGCAAATTAAAGCAGATGTTGCCCAAAATCTTCTTTGAAATCGCGCCACACGCTATGGATGTGTGTGCCGCCGTTGCGTGAGTTGTCGTGTTCTAACAAGAACGATGCGCCCTGTAGCCGATAGTAATAGGGGTTGCGCGGCTCCAATGAACCCGCCCAACCGAAGCGCACGCTTTCTATGCCTGTGGCGCGGATGCGCTCGAAGTGCGCGGCGTTCAATTTTTCTGGCAACGTGCCTAAATAGGTCTTGATGATTTCGAGCATCAGCGCTTGTTGGTCTGGGTTGAACTCGCTCATTGGCAAACCAACGGGGTCGAGTGGTTTGACATAGGCAGCGTTTTGCGTGACGTGTGTCGCCAACGTGCGCGCTTGAAAGAGGGCCGTTTGGCGTTTTTTGCCTTCTAACGATTTGATGAGCTCGCGCGCCGCCCATTCCTCGCGCTCCATCGCCTTCAGTCCCGCGTTGTTCACGGTGGGCCATGAGCCGAGAAAGAAGGGCGTGAGCGCCAACTGTTCCTTGTTGATGGTGAAGTGTCGTGACAGATGATGCCCCTCGAAACGCCAACCCCAAGGCGCAGTGGTGCTGGGCGCGCCGAAGACGGTGACGTAATACAATTGCGGATCGTTGCTCAAGTCTTTTTGCAATGAGATGATGTCGAGTGACTTTTGATAGCCTGCCGCCGAGAGGCTGACCTGCAACAAGTTCAGCGCCGCATCACGTTGGCTCTGATTCATCTCTTTCAACGGCAACCCATTGCGCGGAAAGCCACCCGGCGTCGTCCAATGCCAGCGCGTGCGTTCGTTGTCGTTGAAAGCGTACGTCGCTTTGGCGCGTTGCTTCGCATCTAGTGAATCGAGGAAGCGTGTGGTCGCACGGGCGATCTCTGTGGTGAAAATTTCTAGTGCGCTAGCAGCAGGGGTAGCCGTTGGATTGAGTGGAGCGACTGCAACGGGTGTGTTAGTAGTGATGGAGACAGGGTGGGGTGTGGCAGTGGGTAAGATGGGCGTACTCGTCAGCGATGGCACAGCTGTTGCTGATGGCGCGCTCGTCGGTTGTGGCGGCGCTGCCGTCGGCGTCGCATCGGGTGCGCAGGCGGCGAGCAACCCGCCGACACTGCCCACTGCCATTAAGCGCAGCATTTGGCGGCGCGTCAATTGGTCAATCATGTTTCTCCTCCTTGTAAAAAGCTTTACGCTGCGCCGCCGAAAATGGATTACTACACTGGTTTTACAAAAGACCTGCTTCTCTCGCACGCGCCACCGCTTGTGTGCGGTTCTGCGCGCCGAGCTTGCTGTAGATGTTGTTGATGTGCGTTTTCACCGTACTGAGCGCAATCACCAACTTTTTGGCGATGTCTTGGTTCGACAAGCCTGCGGCGACGAGGCGCAAGACTTCGAGCTCGCGGTCGCTCAAGGGTTCGACGAGGGTTGCGAATTGCGCGTTGCGCGTGGCAAGTTGTGTTTTCACCGAAGTGAAATTTTCCGCAATACGCAAATCGAAATTCGCAATTTGCTTGAGCGCGTCCGCACGCCAATCGTCGCTTGGCTCGCCTGCTTCGAGCGTCAGTAAACATTCACGACACAAAATTTGCAAGCGGATGGGCCAGCCTTCGCTCTGTTTGAGTATCCACGTAACATCTGCCGCGGGAAAGGGGATGGGGGAGCTGGTGATGAGGGCGCGCGCTTCATCGTCGGTGAACGGACCGAGCGTGGCGCTGTAACCAAAGATGTTGAAGAAGGGTGAACCAAGCCCGCTATGTTGCGCGAGCTGTTGCGGCGACTCGTGCGCTGCCAGGATGAAGGCGAGGTTGCCGCTCACTTGATTCGTCGCCAATGAGCGCAACCCTTCCCAAAATGCGTTGTCGAGTTCCGGATAACGCTGCAGGGCCACGCCAATCTCGTCGAACAAAACCACTGTCGGCGTGCGTAAATTCTGACTCACTATACTGACAAACACATCGAGCTCACAGGGCGTCGGTACAGACAACTGCAATTCTGACAACAGATAGTGCAACAACGCTTCGCGCTTGCCCATACGCGGGTCTTGGAAGTCCACAAAAATCCAGCGATAGCGTTCAGGTTGTGGCAACCAGTCGGCGCGTTGTGCGGGGCGCAATTGAGATGGGGGCGCGGTATGGATAGTTTGCACGTAATGGAGGAGCGAGGTCTTGCCGCTGCGCCGCGGCCCGATAATGGCAGCGTTTTGGAGTGGTATATGTTTCAGCAAATTGAAGATGCGTCGTAGCTCGTGGTCGCGTCCAAAGAAACGCGCGGGATGGGTAATCGGTGGACCTGCAATGAACGTGGGCAAATCTTCGAGCGGTGTGTTGGCAATGAAGTTGAATGACGCAGAAGGTGTGATCGTCATGGGGACATGCGGCATGAACGTATTGACATTTGGTGTTCGGGTGACAGCGAGTGTCACCGCTTCGCTCAAGTCACTGGCTGTTTGGTATCGTTCGGCGGGTGATTTTGCCATCGCCTTGAGGATCGCAGCTTCTAGGGCAGCAGGCAGTTGCGGCGCGAGGGCGCGCGGCTTGGGCAATGGGTCATGGATATGTTTGAGGATGAGGGCAAGCGGCGTGTCGGCTTGGTATGGCAAGCGTCCTGTCGCCATCTCGTATAGCACTACCCCAAACGCATAGATGTCTGCGCGTGCGTCCAACTGCAAGCCTTGACCTTGTTCAGGCGACATGTACGCAGGCGTGCCTAAAGTATTTGCCTCGGCCACGCTCACCGAGTTCGTCGTGGTCACGTTGCGCGCGAGTCCGAAGTCGGAGAGATACGTATGGTCGTTGGCGTCGAGCAAGATGTTGCTCGGCTTGAGGTCACGATGGATGATGCCCTTCTGATGGGCGTACGCTAAGGCGCTGCCGATGTGCGTGCTGATGCGCGCGATAGCCGTGAGCGAGAGGGGCCCTTGTGCGATGCGGTCCTTGAGAGTGCCGCCCTCCACGTAGCGCATCGCGATAAATGTGATGCCGTCACGCTCGCCGTAATCGTAGATGGGCAAGATGTGCGCATGTTCGAGGCGCGCGATAGCTTTGGCTTCGCGCGCGAAACGCTTGAGAAATTGCGCGTCTTGGGCAAGATGAGGCGGCAACACTTTGATGGCGACGTAACGCTCCACAGAGGCTTGATAGGCTTGATAGACCATGCCCATGCCGCCCGTGCCAATTTGCGCGATGATGGTGTAGGGACCGAGTGTTTGGCCTATGTGAACGATGCTCATACGGAATCCTTGGGTATATCACTCAGACAATGAAACACCACAACACGCGAACAGTGACGAAACAAAAAGACCTTTGAGGCGATGACCTATCCTCAAAGGTTCAAGGGATGCCCCCGGGGCGACTCGAACGCCCGCGCATGGCTCCGGAGGCCACTGCTCTGATCCACTGAGCTACGGGGGCAGACACGACCAAAGTATAACATCGCTAAAGCGAATTGACAATTGGTGTTGGGCAAGTTTGCAACTTGCCGACGCGGACAAGTTCAAACCATGTCCTACCGCGCGAAAAATCCACCCCCAATCCACCCTTTGGATGATGACTTAGCTCGCCTCCGACGCTATACTGAGCGCAGAAATTGAGAAACCCAAGTGAAAGACCTGTCAGGTCTAGCCCTAAGGAGGCAATCATGGACACAATCATCCAAATCTCTTTACACGCTGGCGAATTTGACCAGATAAGTTTAACGGCAGAATCCATTTTGAGCTGGTTGCTCTTGGGCGGTATGCTCATAGTCTTGCTCATTGGCAACTTACGGAAGGAACGAGGTTAATTCTTGACGACGCACTCCGCTACACACGCACATACTCAGCAACGCTCACATCTGCGTCGCAGCGTCTGGTTGCGACGCGGCGTGTTCGTTTTCTACATCATCACGCTATGGGGCGCAGCGTATCTATTCATTGCTGCGTGGATTGTGCAGCTTGGCACACGCGCACATCACACCCCCATTGACTCCACGCCCGCGCTTTATGGGCAAGCTTTCGAGACGGTGGCGTTTCGCAGCCGTGACGGCTTGTGGCTCAAAGGTTGGTTGTTGCCAGCAGACGGCGCGCCGCGCCTCATCATTTTGCTGCATGGCAGAGACAGCACGCGCGAAGAAAATTTGGAATTGGCGCATCGCTTGGTATTGCATGGTTTTGCGGCGCTCATGTACGATGCGCGAGCGCGCGGCGAATCCGAAGGCGCACGCTCGACGTTGGGGTATCACGAAAAATGGGATGCGTTGGGCGCGGTGGATTACGCGCTGGCGCATGGCTATCAGGCGGGACGCATCGGTTTGCTGGGACGCTCGATGGGCGGCGCGACGGCAATTGTAGCAGCCGCCGAGACAAACGCGGTGGCCGCTGTGGTCAGCGATAGCGCATTTGCGGATGCGCGTGATGTGGTGCGTGAACAACTGCTGCCTAACCCAATGCTCTCACGCTTGCTTGCGCCAGCCGTGTTGCAGTGGGCGAGTGGGTGGTTGCAGCTAGATTTAGCTGCGACGCCTGAACGCGCCGCGCCACAACTTGCGCCACGCTCGTTGCTTCTCATTCACGGCACAGAAGATAAGTCGGTGCATCCCGCGCATGCCCAACGGTTATGGCAGGCGACACAAGGCAAGGCTGAACTGTGGCTGCTAGAGGGGGTGTCCCATACCGAAGCGTTTTACGCGCAACCTACCGAATACGTGCGGCGAGTCACTCAATTTTTTGCAAGGACGATGAAATAGATAAAATCAAGTCTCGATGCTAAAGCGCCGCTTCGCTACGATCCATTCCCAATCACCAATGACTAATTACCCTATCTCCAACGCCTACACCCACGCGCCACATCAATATCCCAATCTGTACATAGGCACTTTGCAGCTCATCAGTTGGTTGTTTTTTCACCCAACGGCGTGGCGCAACCACATCGCGCGTATCGAGCCTTCGTTGCGCCCCGACTTCACGCTCGCCGAATTGACGCGCGCTCAATGGCGCAATCGTGCGTTACTGCGTTTGTTCTTACAAGGTTATATCGTGTGGCCCCTCAACATGGGATTGTGCATCGGCGTGTTGTTGTTGCTGCTGGGCATGTCGCCTGAAATCGTGCTGACCAATTGCGTGGGCGCGGTGATTGTCGGCGGCATTTTTGGTTTGATGCTGGGCGTCACGGTCGGCGTTGCCGTCGGCATGGCGAGCGTGATTGCGTTTGGGTTGATCATCACCTCCTCGACCGAGTTGTTCGTCGTGACGGGGGGCTTGGCAGGCGGTATGGTCGGCGGCTTGGTGGGCAACATCCATCGCACCTTGCGGGTGCGTCGCCCTTCCGTTAGTCCATCTTGGGCGCGACAGCTCAGCAGCATCATCCTCGGCGCGCTGCTCGGCACGTTGTTTTTCGGCGTGACCTTGAGCATCCCATCGCTATTGCCTACCTTGTCTGCCGACTTTTATTTAACTTTGGCGGTGGTGCCTGCCGTGTATGTCGCGCTCGCCATCACTTGGCACACAGGCAGCATGCGACGCGGCATCGCCGTTGGTCTGTTGATGGGCGTGCTGAGTGAGATATGCGTGGCGCTGATTGGGTTTGCAGTGAAGGGTTACGCGATTGATGTCTCGGGCATTGCTCAAGATGTGTTAATCATATTGATTTTCATTGCGTTTTTTGCGCCATCGTATTTGTTGACTGAGCGCGTCGCAGGCTCGTGGGCGGGCGCAGCCGCAGGCACGTTGGGTGTGGCAGGCGGCATTGCGTTTTTCATGGTCGTCAGCTTCTTGCCTACTTTGACGGCTGGGCAAAGTGGCAACTGGCAACTCATGGTGCTTGTCCTGAGCGGCGGTTTGCTCATCATGCTCATTGGTCTCGCGTTGCCATTGTGGTTGTCTGCGGTGCTGTATCCGTTTATGTCGTTGGCAAATTTTTTGTTGATGCGTTCCGATGAGCGGCGGATTCGTCAGGGTCAAACCTTGCTCTTTCGCTATCATCCCGCATTTTGGGACGAGCATCAGCGGTTGCATTGGATCAATCTGGACGAGCATCTTGTGATGGTTTCTGAATATAAACCCACCGAAGGACAAGCTGCGTTCGACTATCTGGCGACGAGTCGTCAACGCTGGGCGGCGCAAGCGGCGCAAATCGAATTGGATGCGCGGCGCCTCGAACAGTGTGCAACGGTTGTGGCGATTGCCAACGCATATCGGACGTTAGGCGCGGGTGAGCTGAGTGGTCCAATAAGCGCCCTGCTCCGCAGCCTCAGTCGCATCAGTCAAGACAGCGAAGCCGCGCTCAAACAAGAGAGTTCATACAATCAACGCCTCGCCTTGAGCGCGGTCGAAGATCGGCTCGATGGGTTGGTGCGTGAGCTAACGCGCAGCGCCGAACCGTATGCCGTGCGTTTTCGTCCCATCGCCGCGCGCTGGCGCGAGCTCGTTGCCCAGCACACCCACGAGCTCGCAGAGACAGTCGAGCAACGGCAAGAAATTGATTCACCCTATGTCATCGGCGTACCCTTGACCGACCAACAAGAAATTTTCGTCGGGCGCACCGACATCAGCGCGCGTATCGAACAGCTCTTGTTGGATCGTCGGCGCCCTCCGTTGTTGTTGTATGGGCAACGGCGCATGGGCAAAACGTCGTTGCTCAACAATCTGGGGCGACTGTTGCCTAGCACGATTATTCCCCTGTTTGTAGATTTGCAGGGACCTGCCTCGCTTGCCAAGGACCATGCAGGCTTTCTGCACAACCTCGCGCGCGGCATGAGCGATTCCGCCATGAAGCAGCGCGACTTGGCGTTGCCATCGTTGACGCGCGAGCGCTTGGTGGATGATCCCTTCACCCGCTTCGACGAGTGGTTGGATCACGTCGAGCGAGAGTTAGGCGAGCGCACCGCCTTGCTCACGCTGGATGAGTTTGAGGCGTTGGACAATGCCATTAGTGAAGGGCGCTTCAACGAATCTGCCGTGTTAGGCATGTTGCGACATATCATCCAACATCGCACGCGGTTCAAGGTGTTGCTTTCAGGCTCACATACGCTTGACGAATTGCAGCGCTGGGCGAGTTACCTCATCAACGTGCAAGTAGTTCAAGTCAGCTATCTCAAAAGCGACGAAGCGCGCCAGCTCGTCGAGCAACCGGTCAAAGGATTCGCCTTGCGCTATGAAGCGGAGGCCAGCGCACGTGTGTTGCGCCTCACGCGCGGCCACCCCTTCCTCGTGCAGTTGTTGTGCGCCGAGATTGTGGCCTTGAAAAATGAACACGCGCCTGCGGTGCGTCGCTTGTCGCGTGTGGCAGATGTCGAAGCAGCCGTGCCGGATGCGTTGAGTCACGGCAGCTTTTTCTTCGCGGACATTCAACGCAATCAGGTGAACGCAGAAGGGTTGGCGCTGTTACAACAGCTGGCCCGGCAAGGCGAGGATGCCATCACAACGCCGACGAGATTGCAGCAATGGCTTGCCGATGACGCGCAACGCGTGCAGCTGCTCAACGCGCTCATGCGCCGCGAGCTCATTGAGAAAATAGATGGAGGCTATCGCTTTCAAGTGGAGTTGGTGAGACGGTGGTTCGAGCAGGTGTGAAAAAGAGACCTGAAAGTTTTTGTGTGACGAGCTGTGATAGGGTCTTTCGGCAACGTCTCGTTTGTTTTGTGAGCCCGAACCGAATGCGGTTTGACCATACCCTCCTAATCTATCGGAATGCACGCCACGCGTAATCCAAGCGAAGCGGCTTAGAGGAGGATGATGATCTGTAAGTCTCTGCAAGAAGTTGTGGTTGGAGTGATGGGTTGTCAGGTTGTTGAGCAAAATCTGTCGCTTGAGTTTTGCGGGCAAACGCACGCGCCCATCCGAATTATAATAGGCGAATGACGGCGTTGTAACTGCGCTATGTTTCAACACACAAAACGGGCAGATGTAAAACTCCATCTGCCCGTGTGATGTTTCAGCGCTTATTTTTTGCGCGTCTTGCCCTCCACCTCAATCGCGCGTAACCCGCCAGTCCTGCCAAACCTGTGGCGACCAATAAGAGCGTATCGCCTTCGGGCACTTGCGCGGGCGCGGCCGCGGTAAGCACGATGATGCTCACGCTTGAGAGGTTGTTGGCGGGCGCCGTGTCATTGGCGGCAGTCAACGCCACCGAATTGACGTTGTTCGGCGGCAACGCCAAACTGTTTGCGCGCGTTTGAACCGTGATGAACGCCATGCCGTTGACGGGGAGGTTGCCCACGTTCACGATGACTGTGTTGCCATTGATGCTCACACTGCCTTGCGTCGTCGTGGCAGTTAGCACCGTTACAAAAGTAGGCACAACGTCCGTTACGATGACGTTGGTCGCCGTCATGTTGCAGCCCGCACAGCTATTCGTAACCGTCAAGAAGAACGTCACCAGGTCGCCTACTTGCGCGGTGGCAGGGTCGCCGCTTTTGGTCACGGCTGGATCGGTGATGACCACAATCGTCGTGGGCGTGTTGTTATCATTGGGATTGTTGTCGTTGTTTGCATCAGGGTTCGAGCCGCTATTCGAGGTGTCCGTTGAAGTATTTGAACCAACATTCGCCATCCCACTCGCCACATTGTTGTAAGGCCCGAAGAAGCCGTTGGGCGTAACACGCACCGTGAAGGTGATCAAGAAGAACGTCGTCGTCACAGGCACGGTGTTCGCGCCTGACAATAAGTTGATGTCTGTGCTGCCGTTATAATTCGGATTGGTCGTTAGCCCGGCGCTGGCTATGGGCGCGCTGATAACCGCAAACGTCGCCGTGGGTCCGAACGTCGGCGTTAGATCATCTTGCACCTGCACGTTGGTCAATGGCAAAGGCGGATTGGAATAGTTTCCCACACGCAGCACATAGGTAATGTCGTATGTGCCGTCATTGTTAGGCACAATACGGGCAGCTTCTTTTGCCAAACCAATGCCTGTGACTAGAGCGCGCAACGGTGAGGCATAAGCGTTCTCCATCCAGACTGACTTGCCGACGATGCCTAGCCAGCCCAAGCCAACTAGTACGCAGGCGCACAGACTCACCACGATTTTTCTCATCTTCCTAAATCCCCTAGTAGAAATAGCGAAAGCGTGGGCAAGATTGTAACATAAAATCCGCGATTGGTTGTATAGCTACTGCTGGATAGACGCAAACCTGCAAGGTGTCACCACCCTCACAGGGCTAGCGTTGCGTGAGCGGCAGATATTGTCGCTGCGCCGGAAACACACGCGCGCGT
>CAZDYP010000078.1:0-3471 GCA_964509505.1 uncultured Anaerolineae bacterium
GTGGACGCGCGATCAGGTGGCCGCGCTCGCGCCGCTCACCTTTGCGGCGGCGCAAACGGGGGATGCGGCGGCCTTGAGTATCGTCAATCAGGGCGCGACCGCCTTGGCGCAAGCCGTGCAAGTGGTTGCGCGCAAACTCGATATGCACACGGCGCCATTCACCGTCGTCATGGTCGGCGGTCTCTTTCGCTCGGCGCTATATGCCCATGCGCTGCGTCGCGCTTTGAGCGAACAAACGACGCACGCGCAACCTGTGTTGCCGGCGGTGGATGCGGCAGTCGGCGCAGCATGGATCGCGCTCGATGCGTTACAAGGAAAGGGGCGCGCATGGATCAATTGACGCTCAAAGGTCTAGCGCTGTTTGCGGATGGCGTGTTGCGCGCGGGCGAAGTCATCGTCAAGAATGGCAGCATCGTCGCGGTGCGCGAATGTGATGCGGATGACTCGCGCATCATCGCGCCCGGTTTCATTGACTTGCAAGTGAATGGCGCAGGCGGACACGATTTGACCGCCAACCCTGAAACGATGTTTCACGTCGCATCGGCATTGTTGCCGACGGGCGTGACCGCATTTTTGCCGACCATCATCACGGCGCCTTTTGCAATGTATCGTCGCGCATTCGAAGTGCTATCGCCGCTCTCGCTGTTTGCGAAGACGGGACGACAGGCGCGCATTCTCGGCTTGCACCTTGAGGGCCCGTATCTGTCGCCCAAACGCGCGGGCGCGCACCAGCCCGCCTATTTGCAAGCACGCGCAGATCCATTACGCGATGGACTCATCAACGAACACGTGCGCCTGATGACGCTCGCGCCCGAGCTCGATAACGCATTGCCAGCCATTCACGACTTGCGTGCGCGCAACGTCGTCGTGAGCATTGGACACACGGCGGCGAGCTACGAACAAGCATGCGCAGCATTTGAGGCGGGCGCGACCTATGGCACTCATCTCTTCAACGCGATGAACCCATTGCATCATCGCGATGTGGGTGTGATTGGCGCGTTGCTCGCCGACGAGCGCATCACCATTGGCATCATCGCTGATGGCGTGCATGTGCATCCTTCGATTTTCAAGTGGTTAATCAAAGCGAAAGGGGTTGAGCGCGTCTCGCTCGTGACCGATGCGATGGCGGCGCTCGGTTTGGGACCGGGCGAATATCAGCTCGGAGACCGACGAGTCCTTGTTACCACGTCAGCGCGTTTAGCGGATGGCACACTTGCAGGCAGCATCCTCACGCTGGATCAAGCGATTCGCAATCTAGTGATGTGGGGTGCATGTGGGCTGGCTGAAGCGCTGACGATGGCAAGCACAACGCCTGCACGCCTGCTGGGTCTCCACCAATTAGGACGTATTGAAGCAGGCTGTATTGCGGATTTGGTGGTTTTGGATGAGACATTGCGCGTGCAACAAACAATAGTCGGTGGGCAAGTGGTGTATGAGCGAATGTAGGACAAGTTTACAACTTGTCCGTGTGGGCAAGTGTTGTATGAGCGGATGTAGGACAAGTTTACAACTTGTCCGTGTGGGCAAGTGGCAACCCCTCTCGTTAGAACGACTGGGGCTTACTGACCCTACACTAAAGCTCTGCTGTTATCCGCGATGGGTTAGGCACAATGTCCGCAACGTCTCGACCAACACACGATGCTCCACTGCATGCACGCGCGCCGTGAGTGTGTCGAGTGTGTCATCGCTTTCAATCGGCACGAGGGCTTGCGCGAGGACGGGTCCATTGTCCACACCTTCGTCGGGGACTAGATGCACCATCACGCCCGTTTGTTGAATTTCGCCACGACGATAGGCGGCAAATGCGCGCGCGATGGCGTCCGCGCCGGGGAATACGCCAGGCAAGGCGGGATGCAAGTTCACCACACGATTCGGGAAATGCGAGAGGAATGACATGGACAACAAGCGCATCCAACCGGCCAACACAACCCAATCGGGCTGATAGGAGGTGACGAGCTCAGCGAGTTGTGCATCATACTCGCCGCGTGATTGCTCTTTGCGTTTGACTAAAGCGATAGCGGGAATGTTAGCATGACGCGCGCGCTCAAGCCCATAAGCATTGGACTTGTTGGAGATGACAGCGACGACTTGTGCGGGCAATGCGCCATTGGCACAGGCGTCGAGAATGGCTTGGAGGTTTGAGCCGTGACCGGAGAGGAGAACGACCAAGCGAATCGTGGATTGCGAGTGGCGAATTGCGTTGGGTGTTGGATATTGGATATTGGATAGTGAAGGTAAGTTCTCGCTCATGCCAAGACCACTTTCTTGTCGCCTGCGACGAGTTCGCCAAGCACGAAGGTTTCTTCGCCAATAGCGTCTTGAAAAACGCGCACCTCATCGCGCGCGACGATGACGACCATGCCGATGCCCATGTTGAAGACGCGATACATTTCTTCGGTGCTGACTGCGCCGCGTTGCTGAATGAGCGTGAAGAGCGGCGGCACGCGCCAGCTGTCGAGATGCACCACAGCGCCGATGCCATCGGGCAAAACGCGCGGAATGTTTTCGAGGAAGCCGCCGCCAGTGAGGTGGGCGAGTGCCTTGATTGAAGATTGAACATTGAACATTGAAGATTGGAGGATGGATAGATATGAACGATGCGGAACCAGGAGGGCGTCGGCGAGTGGGATGCCGAGTTCGGGAAACACGGTGTCGAGCGGGACGCCGTCGAAAATTTTGCGGATGAGCGAGTAGCCGTTGGTATGGGGGCCGGATGATTTGAGTCCGATAAGCACATCACCTTCTTGCAGACCCGAAGGGTTTGATAAACCCTTCGGGTCTTTTTGTCGTGGCAAGATGCGGTCGCGCTCGACGACGCCGATGATGGCGCCAGCCACATCGAATTCATCGGGCAGATACACGCCGGGCATCTCTGCCGTTTCACCACCGAGCAACACACAACTTGCTTCACGGCACGCGGCGGCGATGCCGTTGACGATGGCGGCGACCATTTCGGGAACGAGACGGCTGCTGGCAATGTAATCGAGAAAGAACAAGGGGCGCGCGCCTTGCACGAGGATATCGTTGATGCAGTGGTTCACGATGTCGTGACCAATGCCTTCGTAGCGTCCTGCTTGCGCGGCGAGTTTGACTTTCGTGCCGACGCCGTCGGTTGAAGCGACGAGTACAGGCGAGCGCATCTCTTTCAATGCGCTGGCATCAAACAATCCGCCGAATGCACCAATGCCCGCAAGGACACGCGCGTCATAGGTCGAGCGCACGGCATCGCGCATGAGCTCGACGGCGCGATTGCCGGCGGAGATGGAGACGCCAGCGGAGGCGTAGGCGGATAGTTCGACAACGGATGGCGCATCGGATAAGCGGATGGGCGCGGATGATTGGGCAACGGATGGCGCATCGGATGAACGGAGGGGCGCGGATGATTGGGCAACGGATGGCACATCGGATAAGCGGATGGGCGCGGATGATTGGGCAACGGATGGCACATCGGATAAGCGGATGGGCACGGAT
>CAZDYP010000078.1:3571-21985 GCA_964509505.1 uncultured Anaerolineae bacterium
ACGGAGGGGCGCGGATGATTGGGCAACGGATGGCACATCGGATAAGCGGATGGGCACGGATGATTGGGCAACGGATGGCGCATCGGATAAACGGAGGGGCGCGGATGGGCTCGCCAACGGAGGCGAAACGGATGAATGGATAGAAGTGGACGGATTGGATGTTGATTGGGTAGGAGGCGGTTGTAAGGTAGATTGAGCGGCGGCGCTGATGACTGAGAAGCGGATAGGAGTCGAAGGCGTAATAGAATCTTCGGGGGGGAGGGAGTGACCGCGTGGCGTCCAGATGCAACGATAGAGATAGTGCTGCCAGTCTTGCACTTTTTGCGGTGGAAAGATGCGGTGGTGTTCTAGGCGAGTGCGTCCAAAATTGAAGAGCAAGCCGAGTGGAGCGCCTGTGGCGACGAGATAGGTGATGACCTGTCCTACCTCATCGTTGGTCATTAGATGTGGACGCACCTTGCATTCCACCACTAACACCTCTTCAATCCATAAGTCAATGAATAGGTAGCCTACCAAGATTTCGTTGATGTACACCTCAACTTGTTTTTCAAACTCTGCGCGCAACCCCGCCGCGACCAATTTCTGGTGTAACAGGCGGTGATAAAACTCTTCGGGGAAACCTGCCTTGAGTTCGCGTTGCACAGCCATCGCCAGCCCATTGACTTTGTAGGTCAAGTCATCATAGGGTGTTTTGACTAACCCGACTTTTTTCTTAGTCTGAGAGCTCATCGCCCCATCCTTTCATTGATGTATCTTTATCCGTTTTGCAATATCCTTCCGATATTGCCTTCCCTCAAATTTTATCTGCTCAACCCTCGCATACGCCTTCTCTGTCGCTCGCGCGAGGCCCTCCGTTTCCCGCCGTTTATCCGTTCTATCTCCGTTGTCGAGCTCATCCGTTTCCCTCCGTTTATCCATTCCATCTCCGTTGTCGAGCTCATCCGTCTCCCTCCGTTTATCCGTTCCATCTCCGTTGTCGAAAAAATCCATTCCCACCACCCCCACGACCCTCCCTCCCGCCGTCACGACCCTTTCCCCCTCCCGCTTCGTCCCCGCGTGAAACACGATGGTGTCATCTACGCACACTTCCAACCCTTCAATCGCTCGTCCCACAATAGGATTATCGGGATACCCTTCCGACGCCAACACCACACACACCGCTGCGCCCTCTTTCCACCGCACCTCAACCTCCGCGAGTCGCCCATCCACACACGCCTTCATCACCTCGAGCAAGTCAGTCTCTAACAATGGCAACACGACTTGCGTCTCCGGGTCGCCGAAGCGCGCATTGAACTCCAACACGCGCGGTCCTTCTTTCGTCAACATCAAGCCCGCATACAACACGCCGACGAATGGCTTGCCCTCTGCGCGCAAGCCGTCCACTGTAGGCTGCAAGAATGTGCGCGCCAATTCTGCGACGAGCGACGGCGGACACAACGGCGTCGGCGCGAATGCGCCCATGCCACCTGTGTTCGGACCCTCATCGTTATCGCGCAAGCGTTTGTGATCTTGCGCAGGAATCATCGGCTTCACCGTCACGCCATCAGTGAAACACATCAGCGACACCTCATCGCCTTCTAAGCGCTCCTCAATCACGACCTCATCGCCCGCCGCACCGAACACACGATTCAGCATGATATCGCGCAATGCCTTCTCTGCCTCGTCGGCGCAGTCAGGCACAATGACGCCCTTGCCCGCCGCCAGTCCCGATGCTTTGATGACGACGGGATGAGTGGCTGATAGCAAATAGCCGATAGCGTCGTAAAAATCTGTGAACGTCGCGTAACGCGCAGTTGGAATGTGGCGCCGCGCCATGAAATCTTTCGCGAAGACTTTCGACGCTTCGATTTGCGCCGCCGCTTGCGACGGCCCGAACACGCGCACACCCGCCGCGCGCAGCGCATCGCTCAACCCAGCTGCAAGCGGCGCTTCAGGCCCGACAATGACGAGGTCAATGTGCTGATGACGCGCAAAAGCGCTGAACGCTGTTGTGTCTTCGGCTTTGATAGAGACATTCTTAATCTGCAATGCTAAAGCGCCGCTGCGCTGTCTGCAATCTGCAATCTGCAATGTATCAGTGCCCGCATTGCCCGGCGCGACATACAGCTGCGTCACTTGTGGCGACTGTGCCACCTTCCACGCCAACGCATGTTCACGCCCGCCATTGCCTACAATCAAAACCTTCATCATGTCAACTCCCAATCTGCAATCTGCAATCTGCAATCTGCAATCAGCCATCTATGGCTTGCTCAAACCCCGTCTTCGTATGCTCAGGGTCAATCGCGATCGGATAGCAACCCGTGAAGCAGGCATGACAATAGCCCGACTCGCGCCGCAACGCGCGCATCATCCCATCAAGCGAAAGGAAGCACAACGTATCGCAATCAATGTGATCGCGCATCTCATCTACACTCATGCGATGCGCGATGAGGTCTTCGTACTTGCCCATATCCACGCCCATGAAACACGGATGCGCGATAGGTGGGCAGGTAATTCGCAGATGCACCTCGCGCGCGCCCGCCAGCCGCAACATCTTCACGAGCGGCCCCGATGTGTTGCCGCGCACGATGCTGTCGTCAATCACGATGACACGACGCCCGCGCAGATTTTCTTCCAACGTATTGAACTTCAACGCCACGCCTTGCTTGCGTAGCGAATCGGTCGGCTGAATGAATGTGCGCCCGATGTAACGGTTCTTGATGAAGCCGTCGTTGTATGGGATACCCGCCGCGCGCGCATAGCCCACCGCTGCGGGAATCGAAGAGTCTGGCACGGGGATGACGACATCGGCAGCGACGGGCGCTTCGTGCGCGAGCGCTTCGCCGAGTCGTTGCCGCACCTCATGCACGCTCAAGCCATCCCACACGTGATCGGGGCGCGAAAAATAGATATGCTCGAAGATGCAGCGCGCGAGCTGCAGCGCGGGCGGCAACGCCTGTTTGGTGCGCAGCGCCGTGTTGCTCAGCTGCACGATTTCGCCGGGCTTCACTTCGCGGATGGCTTCGCAACCAAGGGTCCGCAAGGCGCCCGACTCCGACGCGGCGACATGCCCACCGCTTGGCAGGCGTCCAACCATCAATGGGCGAAAGCCACACGGGTCGCGCACAGCGAAGACGCTGTCGCGGGTGAGGATGACAAGGGAGTATGCGCCGCGCCATTGAGCCATCGTGCGCGCGATGCGTTCTTCCCAAGTCGCGCCCTCCGCGCCCGCCAGCATCATTGTGATGACTTCGCTATCGGACGATGAATGCAAGCCGACGCCGCGCTGCAAAATCTCGCGGCGCAGTTCACCCGTGTTGATGAGGTTGCCGTTGTGCGCGACGGCGAGCGGGCCCCATTGCGTCTCAATGAGAAACGGTTGCGCGTTGCGCAGCGATGACGAGCCTGTGGTCGAATAGCGTGTATGACCAATGGCGTAATGCCCACGCAACGGCGCGAGGTTTTGTTCGTGAAAAACTTGCGACACCAGCCCAATATCTTTGTGGATGCGCGCCGTCACGCCATCGGACACGGCGATGCCCGCCGCCTCCTGCCCGCGATGTTGCAGCGCGTGCAAACCGAAGAACGTCATACGCGCCACATCTTCGTTGGGCGCATACACACCGATGACGCCACATTCGTCGTGGGGTTTATCTAAAAAATTCATGAAGAAATCCTGTTAAGGACAGTTATAGCGGACGAGGCAATCCGCTTCGCGCAAACTGACAACCATCATGTCACTTCAATCGTCAGTTTGTCCGTTGTTCAGTCCGTTGTCGCCGTATCGCATTCGTCGTGAGGTTTGTCTAATTAAGATCACGGAACTACTTTTATTCGTCATCATCAGATTCTTGTACTTGCTCGACCTGTGCTTCCAGCCACTCCTTGTAAGACTTTCCAGACCCTTTCAGCTTCCAATGGTCGCGCCCATTGAGTCCTGTGCCTGTTACTACTGACGCAGCTGTGCTTGGACTGGAAAATGGAACATCCTGCGTAAATACCCAATAGTTCTCGTCTGGGCTATCCGCCAACTTCCCGTCGTTATACAATTGGTTACGAATCTGGCGGTAAGAATCGGACAGACTTGGTACATCCGACTTACGCATCGTTGAATCTTTGAGTATAACAAATTCATTATTCACTTCTTGGGCGGATGCATTTACACCGGCGAAGTTGATGTAAAAGACGGGTGAGGCAGATTGAGAGCTTGGAGAGTTTTGAGCATTTCTAAGATTTGGCAAGGGTGAGGCAAAAGTATGTCCCAAGACAGGGAGCAGCATTTGGATTTGCTCCAAAAAGTATTCCATATCTGCTTTATCAGGTTCTGGAAGTGATAGGTTGGACGCTTCAGGTGTGGTGTTATTAGAGAGTTTAACTCGTTGTGCCTGTCGCGCAATTTGAATCAACCGACCCTCCAAATAGCGTACATGAGATTTCGTTAGATTCTCGTCTTTGCTCGTAATGACTACAGTGCGCTGCCAGAAATCTTTGCCGCGATCTGTATTATGAGAAGTTAATCGCGTCCAAACATTGTCGCTCTCACCAACGTAAACTATTTCCTGAGAAGGGCTTCCTGGATCCTCTCCGGATAGGATGTACACACCTGTACGCTTAACTTCCTCGCGGGAAGCCAAATCAGCCAAGCGTGTGCGAGGCGCAACAGTGACTTTTCCAATCCAGTTCATAATTTCGGCAGTAAGTATGCCGTTAGGATTGCCATCAACGAGATAGATTCTGACAGTTCGACCGCCCATGTTTCCTCCGAAGATTTTGCCTACCGTGCAAGCAGGCAAAGATTGGCGTTTATCCGCTGTTGCATTTCATTTCAGTTCTCGTATTGTTTCATCATCCCTTACGATCTTCTCTGCATTCACACGATAAAACTCCGCGACCTTCGCGCGCACCGCCGCATCGCTCACGCCCAAAATCTTCGCCGCCAGCAACGCCGCATTCATCGGCTCCAGCACCGTCGCGGGCGCGATGCCCGACGGCATTCGCAACGACGACCACACATCCACGCCGCCCAATGATTCGCTCGGCGGTGGACACGCGATCACAGGCGCGACGACTGCGCCATCTACGAACCCCGACAACGCGTTGCTCCGTCCCGCGACGGTGATATAGACCTTCGGGCGCGGGTCGGCTTCATGGGCACGCAGAATCGCCAGCGCGTGTTCGGGTGTGCGGTGCGCCGACGCGACACGCAGCGCCACATCGAGACCGAGTCGTCGCGCCGCCTCCGCAATCTTTTGGCAATGGCTCTCGTCAGATTTAGAGCCCATCAAGATGACGACTAGAGATTGAGTCATAACCTATGCTCTCAGTGAATCTTTCTCAACACAAAGACGCGAAGTACACAAAGGTCACAAAGAAATCTGTGTGTGCGTTGTGCCTTGGGGTTGAATTTCTAATCTATCAGATTTGCTTTTTGTAAATTCGCAAACAAGCGCGGCTCGACGGGATACGCGCCCGCCTCAAACGTCTGCCCCGTCAGCATTTCGTAAATCGTAATATAGCGTTGGCTCGCCAGCGCCCACAATGTATCAGGCATTAGGGGCGGCTCGCCGTCGCCACGATAGCCATGCTTCGCATACTCCAACCGCACGAACTCTTTGTCGAAATTTTCGGGTTCGTCGCCACGCGCGAATCGTTCCGCATACGAATCGGCTTTCCAGAAGCGCGACGAGTCGGGCGTATGCACTTCGTCAATCAACAACACGCGCCCATCCGCCGCGCGCCCAAACTCGTACTTTGTGTCAACGAGCATGAGCCCCGCTCGTTGCGCGACCTCTTGCCCACGCTTGAAGACCGCGAGCGCGGCCGCTTGCGCCTCGTCCCACGTGCGCGCGTCAAGATAGCCTTTGCTCACAACCTCGGCGCACGTCAACCGCTCGTCGTGTCCCGTGAGGCCGCCCTTCGTCGTCGGCGTGATGATCGGTTCGGGCAACGCATCGTTCTTGCGTAAGCCATCGGGAAAGCGATAGCCGTAAATTTCGCGCTCACCTAACGCGTAGCGATACCACAGCGCCGTTGACGTAACGCCCGTGATGTACCCCCGCACGATGACTTCGACGGGGAAAGGCGTCGCCGCAGTCGCCACAAGCGCATTCGGGTCGGGCAACGCAACAACGTGATTCGGCGCGATGTCCGCCGTCTGCGCGAACCACCACGCCGCCAATTGATTGAGTACTTGTCCTTTATAGGGCGCCGCCGCGAGGCTGCGATCAAACGCCGAGAGCCTGTCGGTCGTCACAAACAACCGACGCCCATCGCTCAATGTGTATGAATCGCGCACCTTACCCGACTGTTTGTTGGGCAAGGGCAAGTTCGTCTCTTGCAAGGCAAGCGGTAACAAGCGCTTAAGCATTTCTACTTCGATCATCGCCATCCTCTTTGAACACGCAGACACGAAGAACACAAAGATTCACAAAGATTTGTTGGATCTTCTGGCTTTGATATAGAACGCGCGTGGTGGATGGTCATAGCCACCACTCAAGCGTGGGAAGTGCGACCAACGGGAGTCCCACGCGAGCATTCCACACTAAAATCGGTAGAGCCGATTTTTTTCTTCGTGTCCTTTGTGTTTTCTTCGCGCCTTCGTGTTGAAGTTTCAAGTTTGTAGCGCATACTGCACACCATTCACAAACAACGGTAATCCCAATCGCCCTCTCGCAACGCGCGTGTGTTGTGGATGCTGATATGCAAACACATGATCTTCGGGATGTGGCATCAAGCCCAGCACATTGCCTTGTAGATTGCACACGCCTGCGATGTCGGCGAGCGAGCCATTCGGATTGTCGGGATATTGTCCATGCGCCGCCGCGCCATCCGCACGCACATACGTCAACGCAATCTGATCATGTGCGCGCAACTCATCCAACTGCGTCTCATCCGCCAACACAAAATTCCCCTCGCCATGCGCGACGGGGCACTCGATCAACTCCGTCAGCCCGCGCGTCCATACGCACACCTGCGACTGCGGCGCAAGCGTCACCCAGCGACACTCGAAGCGACCACGAGCGTTGAAGGTGAGCGTGGATTGCAGATTGTAGATTGTAGATGACAGATTGTTCTGACCAGCATCCTGACCGCGTTGTGTGCGATGTCGAAGGATACGATCATCATTAGGCAGCAAGCCAGCTTTCACCAACGCCTGAAACCCGTTGCAAATCCCAATCACGGGCTTGCCACTCTCCACAAACGCGCGCACCTCGTCGGCAAAATATACCGTGAGGTCAAGCGCCAACATCTTCCCCGCGCCCAACGCATCCGCATACGCGAAGCCGCCGGGGATACACAACAATTGATAATCGCGCCAACGACGCTCACCCGCGCGCAACACATTGAGCGGCACAATCTCCACCTCCGCCCCCGCCAGCCTGAACGCCTGCGCCGCCTCGTGATCACGATTCGAACCGTGCGCATGCAAAATCAACACACGGGGCTTCATCATCCGTTCCCCTCCGTTTTTCTCCGCTTATCCGTTTCCCATCCGTTGTCGAATTTATCCGTTTCCCTGCCATGCCGTCACCAATTCCTCCAACCTCACCACATTCCCATTCACCGTCAAACACCCATCACCTGTCACCATCCCAATGCGCCTTACATCCTTCACCATCTCCTCAAATGCGACGCGATCACCCGCATACACTTCCACCAACAACTGTCCATCCGCTTCCGCAAACACGGCTGCATCTTCAATCGTCAACGTCATACCCAATCGCCCTCCAATACACATCTCCGCTGCCGCTGCCGCTATGCCTCCCTCATTCACATCATGACACGCCTGCACTAACCCCTCTTCCACCGCACGATGCAACGCACAATACACATTGGGATTGGGGATTGGGGATTGGGGATTTATCAAATAGATCATATTCCCCACCTCCTTCAAATCCATCGTCACTGCCTTATTCACATCTTCGATGATGCCGATAGCGGAGATAAGCAACGTCGGCGGAATGGCATGCCGCTTGCCATCCGAGCCGAGATACTCGTTGTTGAGCGAGTCCTTGCCGCTGATGAACGGCGTGCGATAATGCAATGCCGCATCGTAACACCCGCGCGCCGCTTCCACCAACGCGCCGAGTGTTTCAGGACGATTCGGATCGCCCCAACAAAAATTGTCGAGCAACGCGATGCGCTCAGGGTCTGCGCCGACGGCGACGGCGTTGCGAATCGCTTCGTCAACGGCGCTGATTGCCATACGATACGGGTCATGCTTGCCGTACTCAACCTTGATGCCACACGACAACACGATGCCACGCGTGCCTTTCGTTCCTAAAGGCTTGATGACCACCGCATCCGACGGTCCGTCGTTCATCGCGCCTACGAGTGGCTTCACAACGGTGCCGCCCTGCACCTCATGATCGTAAATACGAATCACATCCGCTTTTGATGCAATGTTTGGGTGCGCGAGCAGTTCAAGTAAAACCTTGCCAAAGTCTCCACGTCTCTCTCCCTCACTTTTCATGGCGGGCGCAACGTCTTGCACTGTCGCCGTCAATGTGCGCTGCGGCAAGCCATTGTGCAAGAAATCGTTAGCGAGTTCCAACACGACGCGCTCACCATAGCGCACAACCAATCGCCCCGTGTCGTTGAACGCCCCAATGTCAGTGAGTTCAACATTGAAGGTGTCGCATAGCTTTTGCAACGCGGCGATATGCTCCGACGGCACAGCCAACACCATTCGCTCTTGCGCCTCGCTTAACCAAATCTCCCACGGCGCGAGTCCCGCATACTTCAACCGCACGCACGACAAATCTACTTCTGCGCCCCCGTGCTTCGCCATCTCGCCCACCGCCGACGAGAACCCCCCCGCGCCGCAATCGGTGATGGCATGATAGAGTTTCGCATCACGCGCGCGTGTGATAACTTCGATCAAACCCTTCTCGGTGATAGGGTCGCCAATCTGCACCGACGCGCCTGCCACCTCGCCCGTCTGCGCATCCATCGTTTGTGATGAGAACGTCGCACCGCGCAAGCCATCGCGCCCCGTGCGCCCACCGATGACGATGACGCGCTCACCCGCGTGTGGCTCGCGTGGATGGCTGCCCTTCGGCGCAATGCCGACGCAACCACAAAACACCAGCGGGTTCGACGTGAAGCCCTCATCATACACAATGGCGCCGCTCACCGTCGGCACGCCAATCTTGTTGCCATAATCTTGAATGCCTGCGATAACGCCTGCGCGAATGCGACGCGGATGCAACACCCCTTCAGGCAACTGATTCGGGTCGAGGTCTTGCGGACCGAAGCATAGCACATCCGTTGCGGCAATGGGTTTCGCGGACACGCCGAGGATGTCACGAATCACACCGCCCACGCCCGTGTTCGCGCCGCCAAACGGCTCGATAGCCGAGGGATGATTGTGCGTCTCGACCTTGAACGAAATTTCAAACTCTTCATCAAAGTCAATGATGCCCGCATTATCCACAAACGCCGAACGCACCCACGGCGCGTTAATCTGCTCCGTCGCGGCGCGGATGTACGTCTTCAAGATACCATCAACAACCTGCCTTGAGTTAGAGTTGGAATTGGGTGTGAGAGTTGGGGAGCCACTCTGGCTGCTGGCTCCTGGATACTGACCACTGTTCACTGAATACTGCACACTAACTTTCGCTTTGAACGTCTTATGTACGCAATGCTCGCTCCACGTCTGCGCGATCGTTTCGAACTCGACATCGGTCGCATCGCGTCCAAGGGCGCGATAATAGGCTTGAAGGGCTTGCATTTCCGCGAGATTAAGCGCGGCGCGACGTTCACGCGATAACGCCAGCAGTTCGTCATCATCCAGCTCGCGCAGCGCGATGACTGCGACGTGAGGTGTGGCGGTGGCTGCTTGTGGGAACGTCGGCTCAATCTCGCCAAACGCATAGCGTTGAATAACGGGATTGACGAGCAAGCGTTTCGCCAAGGTGTGTAAATCGGCTTCGGACAGATTGCCATGCAATACGAAGCGTTGTCCTGTCGCCGCGCGTCGCACACGGGTGATGCCCAATAGCTGCGCGCCATGCACGATTTGTTCTGCCACAGCATCGGTCACGCCGGAGCGCAAGGCTGTTTCGACGACCTGCCCACGAAATGCAACGACCCCATCAGCTACACTCCGCCATTGGGCAGTTTGTGTGATGGGGTCGCTGAGCAGCTCGGTCACGAGCCGCGCTCGGTCTGCAGGTGACAATTCACCCTCGACGAAGTAGAGGTCTGCCACCTCAATATGTGTGAGCGCCGTCACACCCAACGCGTGAGCATCAGCCAACAAGCCGGACGCGCGGGGATGTGACAGTTTGTAATAGACAATCAGACAATGAGTGGGTAGGGTCATCACGGCGAATTATACAGGCGACATACGCGCGATAAAAATTTTACTCGCACTTCACGACGCTCAAACCTGCTTGAGCTGTTTAGCCTGAAAGTTGACCTTCGCTGGACGCCACAGCAATTAGAAATCGCGCGCAACGTATAGCAAAGCCGACCTACGTCAGCTAACCACCAATCGGCGGAGGCCGATTTTGCCATGGGTTGTAGCGAATTCCATTCGCCCGACGCAAAAATATGACGCACACCCGACCTTCAGGCAGGCTTTGACAGCGCACGATGCTGACGCTACAATGCCGCCCATCCATTTTATGCAAACGACTTTGCAAGACACACTCGCCTTCACACGCCGCTTCATCATGCGCTCTCGGCAAATTGGCGCGCTCGTCCCATCGAGCCAAGCTGTCGCGCGCGTCATATCTGCCGCGCTGCAACCGCTGACAGCAGGGCATATCATCGTCGAATTGGGCGCAGGCACAGGCGTCTTCACACGCCAACTATTGCGCGACTATCCGCATCATCCTGTCATCGCCATTGAGCTCGATGCAGACTTAGCGGCGCGCTTGCGCCGCAACTGCCCGACCGCGCACGTCGTCGTGGGCGATGCCTCACAACTCTTAGCGCATCTGACCGCGTTAGGCTTTGCGCGAGAAAATGTGGGCGGCATCGTCAGCGCGATTCCCTTCGTGAGCTTGCCCGATGCCATTCGCCAGAGCATCTTCCAAGCCATAGCAGAGACGTTGCCTAGTGGTCGCCCCTACGCGCAAATCACCTACTTCACGCGCGCCTGGCGCAAATTCGATTTGGATAGCTGGTTCGTGCGTGAGCGTGAGCAGCGTGTGTGGTGGAACGTGCCGCCCGCCGTCGTGATGAGGTTCATTCGCCAATGATGCCGCCGACCAAGCCACAGCCGCGTTGGATATTTGCAGCAGGTTGCGAGCGTGAAACGCTCATCGCAGGTTTGCTTACGGTATTGGGCGCAAGTTTGTTGGCAGTGCGTCGCAATATAGCGATGGGCGTGTTAGGCATGTTGCTCGCCACACTCGGCAGCATCATTCTCTATTTTTTTCGTGATCCTGAACGCACACCGCCCGCTGACGAAAGCCTCATCATCTCGCCAGCCGATGGCACAGTCGTCGCACTCGAAAACGCCCAGCAAGAGTTCATTGGCAACGCAATGCGCGTGAGCATCTTTCTCTCGTTGTTCGATGTGCATGTGAACCGTGCGCCATTCACGGGGCGTGTGCGCTGGATTCGCTACGAAACGGGACAATTCGGACATGCGGGCAAAGCCGCTGCGTCCGAGTTGAATGAACGCAACACGCTTGCTATTGAACGCGACGGTGTGAAAATCGTCGTCAGACAAATCGCGGGACTCGTCGCGCGGCGTATCGTGTGTTGGGCGCAGCCTGAGCAGACAGTGACACGCGGCGAGCGTTTCGGATTGATTAAGTTTGGCTCGCGCGTGGATGTGTTCATGCCCAGCGACGTGAAAATCCTCGTCCGCCTCGGCGAGCATGTGAAGGGTGGCGAGAGCGCCATCGCACAGCTGACCGTTCCGTAAGCAGAGCGCCCCAACACAAAGTCATAAAGAACCACGAACGGCACAAAGGTTTTCTTTGTGGTCTAAGTCCGCTTTAGAGGATTGTGTTATCTTCACGTCTTCGGGTTGAGAACAAAATTACATAAGTTAGAGGACAACGGAGGTCGTATGCCAATTGAAGCGCGCAAAAACATTCCGAATCTGGTGACGCTGTTGAGCTTAGCCTGCGCCTGCTGGGCGATTATCTTGATCATGGAGGGGCAGCTCTTTCTGGCGGGCACGTTGCTGTTGGCGACAACGTTGATGGATGGGCTCGACGGCGCACTGGCACGCCACCTCAATGTGAGCAGCGAGCTCGGCTTGCAGTTGGATAGTCTCGCCGATGTGGTTTGCTTCGGCGTTGGGCCCGCGATTCTGATGATTCAGTATTTGCGCGGCACACCTGTGCCTTGGCCCCTCGCTATTTTCAGCGGCTTGATTTTTCTGTTGAGCGGCGCATTTCGGCTCGCGCGCTTCAACGTGATGGCGCCCATCAAGACGAATCCCGACTCGACGGGCTTGCCTATCACAGGCGCGGGTGGCTTGCTCGTCTTGCTCATCTACTTGAACTATCAACACGGCCCCCTCACGATTCTGCCCGAATGGTTGCCGTTCATCGCCATCGCACTCTCCTTGTTGATGGTGAGCCGCATCCCCTTTCTCTCCAAATCGAGCAATCGCAAACTGACGATGGCAGGCATGCTCTTCTTCGTGTTCCTCGCCTTGTGCTACAATTTCCCCATCGCCGCGTTGATCGTGATGAGCGCGCATCTGTCGCATGGTCTGGTGCGCGCCTCGTATGGGCAGTGGCGGCGTTGGCGGCGAAGACACAAAACTATGCCAGCATTACCAGAACAACAAACATGACTAAAAGCCTCAGCCCCCGTTTAAGCGGGGGCTGAGGCTTTTGTCGAATGCTTGACTTCCCAACCTCGCACCTTCAGGGGTGATGGCAAGGCTTCGCCTCGCTTGGCGGCACGTCTAGCGTGGGATTGCGATCAAAGAAACCCGACGGTTTGAGCATGAAGCCAATCGTGCAAACAGGCATGATGGGCCAATCTTCGAGGCGTGGCGTGTGGTTACTGCCGAGCGTGTACCACACGACCACATTCGTATCTTCAATGGAGCGATTCGCTTGCGTCCACTTGGGCAAGCCGTCGCCGCCGGGATGTTGATTCGGATAATCGCCCGCAGGGAATTTTTCGTCGTCGTGATACGGCGTGACCCACAGATGATGTCGCATGTAACCCGCGCGCTTCGCCACACTGGATTCGGGCTGCGCGAACATCCGCACGTTGTCGCCGGGCAGCAGCTTGTATGCGACGGGTTGCCCCATGCGATTGCGCGAAGCGTGATTCACGATTTGCCAATAGCGCCCTGACAATGGCTCAATCAACTGTTGCGCCTCTTGCTCCGTTTGGAGTAACGTATGCTTCGCGTAGAATGCATTGCCATACGGATTGCTCGGCCCCATCGGCTCCGCTTCAGTATGCACTTCATACACGGAGTTGGTAAGACCATCCACCATCATGTCCAAGCGCACGCTCATATAGTGCTGATGATTCGGCGCGTAAACCTGTGGCGCGACGAGCGTGCCATACTTGGCGGTCGTATCGGGTGGCAACGCGCCAGTGCTGAGAATGCCCGTCAGTTTCACCTCGTATTCAATCGTGCCGTCTTGATAGAAGTACCAATAGTAACCGTAGTCGTAGTTGCCGACGGTGGCGATGAACGAGACAACCAAACGGCGCGAGCGACGCACTTCCTCTTTGTGTTTCCACAACACGCTGTAATCTTCTTCGTGCATACAAATCACGTTGGGCATGGGGATGAGGTTGCCCTGATGGTCGCACATCGCGCCATCGAAGTAGTAAATCTCGCCGAGACAATCGCAGCCAAGTTGCAACGAGTTCGCCAACAAGCCCATGCCATACTCACCCACGTCAAATGCGTTCTTGCGATATTGGCTTGGGCTAGGGTCGCCATACGGCACGGTCATCTCCGCAAGCGACGCGCGATAGATGATGGGACGCACGCGCCCGCCGTCTGCATAGCCAATCGTATGCAACACCAACCCTTCGCGCTGCGTGAAGCCGACGCGAAAACTCCAGCGTTGCCACTTCACCTCATAGCCGTTCACCGTGAAGCTGGCGCCATGCGGTTGCACGATGTCGAGCGGCTTAATATCGTCGCGGAATTTGGGGATGTACTTCGTCGCATATTCTTCGGCGTTCAGGGGCACAGGCACAACGCCGTAATCGTCGAGCCGCACGACTTTCTTCGCGTTCAAGTCCACGAGCGCGACGAGGTTCTCGATGGGATGCGCGTAATGGTTGTCGCCTGCTTCTGCGTGAACGTAGAGGATGGGGCGCGAGAGCCGTAGGGTGCGCTCCGCCTCATCCCCATAGTAGCCCGCCGACCACGCATCCACTTCGACCAAACTCAAATCGCTAATGCCGCGCTTCTGCAGCGCTTCTTGAAAGCGTGGGTCAGCTTTCAAGATTTCGCCACACTCCGCATACTCGAGCATAAAGAGCGGCGGTTGCACGTCGGGGATGTGCCTCCACTCGTTCACGCGCGCGTGCGTCAACGAGACGACGACCTCAGATGTTTTGCCATTGGCGTTGTCGAGCAACAGCGCAAACGCTTCGCGCTCCCACGTATCGCCAGTCTTGAAATTCAACACCACTTGTTTCGATGGTTCGCGCAACTCCACTTTGACGAAGCGCGTCGTTGCTGTGAACTGCTCATGCGCGCGCACGATAGCAACAGCTTGCGCCATCTCGTCGGGCGAGAGCAGGTCAAGCGGATGCGCGCAGCGCGTTTCGATTTTGCTCAGAAGGGTCTCGGTGGACATGGGTAAACTCCTCACATTCCTTTGCGGATGAAATCGGCTACACGCTCGCCAATCATAATCGTCGGCGCATTGGTGTTGCCGCCGACAAGCGTCGGCATGATCGAAGCGTCGGCGACGCGCAACCCTTCCACGCCATGCACACGCAAATGATCGTCCACCACCGCCAGCGGGTCGCGTCCCATCTTGCACGTGCCAACGGGATGATACAGCGTCTGAAAGTGTGCGCGAACGAAGTCGGCAATAGCTGCGTCGCTCGTCTTGTCCGAACCAGGCCATACTTCGTGGCTGCGATAGGGGGTGAAGGCTTGCGCTTGCGCTATCTTGCGCGCGAGCTTAACGCCCTCGACCATCGTATTCAAATCGGCGCCGTCATCGGAAAAATAGTTGCCCTCGATTTTCGCGGGCGCAAGTGGATCGCTGGAACGCAATGTGATTTGCCCGCGACTCTGTGGATGTAACAACGTGACGCCCAACGTGAAGCCGTGTTCTTTGGGCGGGTTCTCGAAACCATGCTCCATGAAATAGACGGGCGCGAAATGGTATTGTAAATCGGGCATAGCGAGGTCTGGTTTCGTTTTGACGAAGCTGCCCGACTCGGCGATGTTGCTCGTCAGCGGACCTTTTTTGAATAACAAGAACTTCAACAAGTTGACGATGGTCTCGGCGCTCGCCAACGTGATGGGCTGCGCGCAACGATAGGTCACGGCGAAAGCAGGGTGGTCTTGCAGGTTTTGTCCGACACCGGGCAAATCCATCACGACATTAATGCCGTGCGCTTGCAACTGCGCTGCTGCGCCAATGCCGGACAACAATAACAATTGCGGCGAGTTGATCGCGCCGCCGCACACGATAACTTCTTTGTTGGCGCGCGCTTCTTTCGCTTCGCCATGCTGTTGATACGCCACACCGATGACCCGCTTGCCATCGAACAAGAGGCGCGTCGCTTGCGCGTGCGTGGTGACCACCAGGTTCGCGCGTGATCGCGCAGGTTTCAAATAGGCGACGGCGGTGCTGCAACGCTGCCCGTTCTTTTGTGTGACCTGATAGTAGCCCACGCCGTCTTGTTCTGCGCCATTGAAATCGGGATTGCGTGGAATGCCTAGCTCGATGCTCGCATCAATGAACGCCTGTGACAACGGGTTGGGATCGCGTAGCTCGGCGACGTTCAACGGACCTCCGACGCCGTGATATTCAGATGCGCCGCGCTCTTGGTGCTGCGCTTTCTTGAAGTAGGGCAACACGTCGTTAAAGCTCCAGCCTTCGTTGCCCAGCGCTGCCCATTGGTCATAGTCGCGCCGATTGCCGCGAATATAAATCATCGCGTTGATCGAGCTCGAGCCGCCGAGCATCTTGCCGCGGGGCCAATAGAGTTTGCGATGGTTAGCGTGCGGTTCGGGTTCGGTGTAGTACGCCCAATCCACCTCACTCTTGAACAATTTGGAAAACGCGGCAGGCACATGAATTTCTTGCTTGGTGTCCTCGCCGCCCGCTTCGAGCAACAGCACCGAGCGCTGCGCGTCCTCGCTCAAGCGACTGGCGACGACACAGCCTGCCGACCCGCCGCCCACGACAACGTAATCGTACATGATTCTTCCTCCTCCTTGAGTTGGGTAAACGAGGAAGCGAGGAAAACGCTCTTGCCCGCTCCCACCGTACTACTTTTTGAAACTTCAGGGTCTCCTGACTTTAGTGTGGAATGCTCGCGCGGGACTCCCGGTGGTCGCACCTCCCGCGCTCGGGCGGTGGCTATGACCATCCACCACGAGCGTTCTACGGCAAAGCCAGCAGAGCCAAACTTCATGAGTGCATCGCTGAAATTTTTGAAGCTGTGCTGTGCTATCACTGCCACGCGAACCAGTCCAATTGCAAACTTTGCGCCCATGTTCTGTCGCCATCTTCTGCGCGTCTCACATTGACGACAAAGTAGGTTGTCGTGATGTAGCGGGTTGAAGCCACAAACATATCGTCGTTGTTCTCGCCTCGTGGCGTGACGATAACTCTGGGCGCCGTTACAAAGGGCGACGTAAACATGACGGTGTAAACATTCGTGCCTGTGATGCCAGTTCCAAGCGTCATCGTTCCCGCTTGGATATTCGCGAATGGCGTCCCGCTGCTGCTGACTCGCACACCGTTGCTATCCACTCGCAGCCTTTCGTTGTTTCCAGCTAAAAACGTCAATGTATTTGTGGTCTCTCTCCGAATGGCAATATCCGTGCTGATAGCTCCGCCCGGCCCCATCTCAAGTGTCATCGAAGGATAGGAGTTCAAGCGGAACAGCGGTTGAGTATCGCCTGCAACGAATCCTTCAAAGTGAGAGCCCACGGTCGGCTTAACCGAAGCGACGATGCCTTTCTTATCGAATTCAAACACACTGCGTTCAGTGGTGGTGTCATCTGCATAGAGGATTCTAAATTTCGGATCAGTGTCAAGGTATCCGCCTTCGACTATTCTCCCCAACGAAAATGTTGGGTTGGTGATAGCTTGGCCGTTCATCGCGTCAGTAAAAACAACGCCGCGTTTTACGATTAACGCTCGCTCACTGGAAGAATCAATAAGGATGTTTCCATCCGCAAGATGGAGCTTTTCGCCGGGCGTGGGTGCGCCAATCCCCACATTGCCGCTGGGGTAGTACACACTGCTGCCCATTGTCACCCAGGGCGCTGCTGAAAATAGCGCGTAGGGAGCGGCTGTCATTGGTTGACGCCCCAGAGCGACGAAAGCCAGATCACCACTACACTTCACTTGAAGGTCCAGCCAACGCGCTTCTCCATTGAAAGCATTTGCGCCAAATTCATTGCTGGCGTTCAGTCGCGCAGTAAAAAGTCCATGGGTGACTGTGATGGGGTTGAGCGTTTGTGTAATGCCAACCGGTGTCCCGCCGCTTGGGGCATCCCACAAACTGAATTGCATCGCGCAAGCATCGTTGATGAGCATCCCCATTTTTTTCAATTGTCCTTGATACGTGAACGCTGTGCCTAGCGGATTGCTTTGGACGCTTTGGGGCTTTGGTCCTTGCGCGGTGACGGCAGCTGCGCCGAGAAACATTCCAACAACCAGCGCAGCGCCAATGCCCATGCCCATACCCAAGGTCAGCAAAACGAAGAGCAAAAGTTTGCGGTTCATTGGGTGCTGCGCCACAAAATCTTTTGGCATGATCTCCTCCTTACTCACCCTGTAATGGAGCTGGGTGCGGCGGGAGTATATCTGATGGCGCGAAGGCATGTCAAAATTTTGCGGCGTGGAGTATAATCAAGCTGTTCAATCAGGACGGGAACTTTTTACAGCATTGTATCGTCCATTGGTCAAGCCAGCGCTGCAAGGCAGCGATTGGCTGTCTCTGATTTTCACAAGGAGGGGTTCTCATGCGAACAATCAAATATCTGTGCGGTTTCAGTGTGTGGCTGGCGTTGCTGGCTGTGTCGCCAGCGACGGGCGCGAGTGCGTGCGGCGGCTTCTTCTGCACAAATGTGCCTGTGGACCAAGCGGCGGAACGCATCATCTTCGCGGTGAACGACGACGGCACGATTGATGCGTTTGTGCAAATCAATTACACCGGCAGCCCCGATGCGTTTGCGTGGGTGGTGCCGGTGCCGAATCCGCCCAAACTCGACACGGCAACGATGGCGATGCTCCGCGAATTAGATCGGCTCACCCAACCAGTCTATATGGCGCCGCC
>CAZDYP010000079.1:0-21875 GCA_964509505.1 uncultured Anaerolineae bacterium
TTGAAACGCCGGAACGAATTGCAGCGCGCGGAAGTGACGAGCAGGGATACAACGGTTGTGTGGGTATTGGACTTGTGAGTAAGCATAAATCAACTGCTGATGTTAAGAAAAGGCACATCGGTGCGGAGAGGCGTTAGAGAACGCCCCCTCCACACCGCGCACGCTTTCTGGACATGAGCGAAATCAACTGTGACTAGCATTATTGAGGACGACTGATTTGCCGCCCCATGTCTCGGGCGCGACATCAGCCACCGATTGAGTAAATGTCCACCGATGACCGCCCAGGTCTTCAACCGTATATTGACGTTCACCGAAGGGATAGGTTTCGGGCGGATGCAAAATGCGCGCACCATGCTGTTTGACATGCTCGTAGTGCCGAACCACATCTTCGACTCGCACCATGACCGAATGATCAATTTGCCCTACCTGATAGCGTTGGAATTCGACAGCTCCACGTGAATCGCCTCCCGTGCTGGCGATCCGGCCGACCACGATGATAGACGCCTCGCCCCAGCAGAGTTGAGAACGGTGGTTCCCAATGCGAAGTCTCTCCGAGAAACCAAACACCGTGCAGAGCCACTCGACCGCCGAGCCGACATCGGCGTACACGAGCTCCGGAATAATGATGCCAGGTGGCATCGAGCGATTTTCCAACATGTCAGCTCCTTACTTCACAATGTGGAATTGAAGATGCGTTCGACCGTTAGGCAGTGCTACCACCTTCATTCTTTTCAGCTGAATCTGTTCAGTGAAGTCGGTGTCATGACGAAAGTCCCATACCGTCGGCGGTCTGCGTGAGGACACGACAAGCCGACCTTCTTCAGCACAAAGCCACGAAGCGTTCACCCAGACACAAAGTCTTTGTGCCTTCGTGAAATCTTCGTGTCTTTGTGTTGAGAAGTCGGTGTAACCGTGAGTAGCGTCAGCATTGTTCGTGGTGCAGCGCAAAACAATCTCCTGAAGGGGACTTTCTCCACACCACATGAAGGGGATTGCTTCACTCCGCTCGCAATGACTGCCCACATTGCCTCTGACGTTAGACCCACGGATGATTTGCCCACCATTTGAGCGCGTGGCGCATCGAGAGAATTTCGGCGGTGTGATAACAGTTATGCCCATAGATCGAAAGCACCGCTTGAGATACCAACCCGCCCCACGATGGATCGGTGCGCGTCCGAAATTCTTCATCGGTCAGCGATAAGATGGCTTGCGCGAAAGCCTTGTTGCCGTCGAGCGCGCGTTGCCGCGCCGCGCGCCAATTCGCTTCGGTGATTGCGCCGAGCGGGGGCCAGCCATTGCCCATCTCTTGCAAGCCCCAATCGCTCACGACGATGCGCTGCCCCAGCGCACCCAGTCGGGTCACTTCTTGCCAAAAGGCGATGTGGTTCACGATTGCCCAGACGCTATTCAGGCGCTCGCCCGGCGACTGTGCTGCTTGCGCCGCCGTCAAGCCATCGGTCACAGTCACAAAAGGGGCAAAGGTGCCGCCCACATTGCTGTCTGGGTTCGAGAAATGATTTTCAATCACATACGCGAGATGTTCACGTTCAGACATACTTGCTCTCCTCTTTTGTGTGATAGCGTCATTGGCGAAACGAAAGTCTCTTTGTCTTGAGCGCGCGACGAAGTTGAGTCAGCGCGTTGGGCCCGATGCCATGCAGTTGCTTGATTTCCGCTTCGCTGAATTTGGACAACTGTTTCAGGTTTTGGATGCCCGCGTTGGCAAGCGCGCGTTGGGCGGGCGCAGCGAGTTTGGGCAAATCAGTTTGCGCCATCGTACGCTCGCTGTAACCCTGCCACCTCAATCTTTTTCATTTGCAGCATCGCCTGCATGACCCGCTGCGCTTTGACAGGATCGGGATCGCCCATCAACTCACCTAAGGCTTTCGGGATGAGCTGCCACGACAACCCAAACTTATCCTTCAGCCAACCGCACATGCTCTCCTCCCCGCCATCCGCAGTGAGTTTCGCCCACAACTCATCCACTTCGGTTTGGTCTTCGCAGTTGACGAACATTGAAACGGCTTCGTTGAATTTGAATTGCGGACCGGCATTCAAGCCGATGAATGGCTGCCCGTCTAATTCAAACGATACCGTGAAGACCTTGCCATCGGGACCGCGCGTGACGCTTCCAACTTTTGAATTTTTGAAGAGGGAGACGTAAAAATTCATCGCCTCTTCTGCTTGCGTGTCGAACCACAAGAATGGGGTGATTTTTTGCACGATATTTTTCCTTTCTACTGTCTGCGTCTAATGCGCCCCACGCAATCGCTCAATTTCATTCAAATGGTCGTTGCGATGCAGTGCGCGCTTAAAACGAAAATGGGTTGAACTCGCTTCGATCTGCGCGACGAACTCGGCGGTGAGGGATTCCAGTTTGGCGTCAACTGCGCTGTGGCGTTTTCTGCTATGCAACGAAATGTCAGCTAATTCTCCGACACGCCCAACCAGAAGTGATTGGGCAGAATGGTGCGTGCTTGCTTGAGCGTGATGGCTTCAGGCGATTTGCCTTGTTTCAAGGCTGGCACTTTCACGACCACTTCCGCTTGCTTCTCCTCAAACATGCGCGGATGAGCAAAGCACACGTTCGGCGTTGCGCCATATTTGCTTTGATAATGTTTGGCGGCGCGCTCGATCTTCTCCGTCAGTGGCCGTGGCGCGTCGTCAAACCACAGCATCCCGACTTTCATCTTCGACCTCCTCTTGCCCCACAATTTTGAATTCGCGCGCGGGACGCATGACCGGCGTCGTGTTGGGCGTCAATTGCGCGTAACCGTGCAGCACGCCCGCAGGATAAGCGGCGGATGGTTGCTGCGGTTGCACGACGATGATTTGCGGTTGCTCTTGACGCGGCGGCGCAGCGGCGCGCGTAAACCCATCGTTGGGATACAAGCGATTCTGTCGCAAGACCAACCAGATGATGAGACCACACAACGGCATGCTCATCAGCAATCCGAAGAACACACCGATGATGAGCGCGAGCGCTTGGTTGCTTAAGCGGTCCGCAATCAACACGGCGAGCGTCACCGCAAACGCGACGACGCCTAGACCAATCATTTTGTTTACATTGTTCATCGTTCACCTCACGCATTCGCTTCGGCGGCGACGCCATCCGTCAACTCTTCCCAATAACGCGGCGCGCGTTGCGTCACCTCCATCGCGCCATAGTTGGCAGTGCGGCGTTCGATGGGCAGCGCTTGTGGGGTTGGCGCAGGGTGCGCAATGCCAAATGCAATCGCCACCGCGCGCAATGCGTCATTGTAACCCGCGCGATAAGCTTGCAACTCAGGCGTGTCGCCCGCGAGCGACGCCAACCGCGTCGTTGTATCGAGGCTCGTTTGGTTAATGGCTAACAGTGTATGCTTGATGTCTTGCTGAAACCATACATCGAGACTCATTCGTTCAACCCCTCGATTGAAAAATCGTTCATGCTTCAGGCCGATAGGGCATTTCTTCGCAACAAATTCCGGTTCAACGACTCAATTGATAAGCATCCTTGAGCCAGCCGCAAAGGTCTGCGTCTATATCCGCATCGCTGGCTACTCTGATTTGGTGCTGAAAACGATTCGTTGCGAGCTGCGCCGTTTTGAGAATGCGTGGATGGTGAATAAGGTAAAACGTCTTGATGTGTAGGAGCAGATGATTCTTTCTCACCTCGACCCCCACCAGCGCCGAGCGATTGACGAGCGCAATCAAATTCTTCTGCGCCTCTTCACGCACGACGCCGAAGCCCCGCACGGTTTTCACCAACTGCCGATACAAACGCGGCACAGCTGCATCCGTGTCGGCAAAATAATTTTGGATGGGACGCTTGCGCGTCAACGTAGCCATGAATCATGTTCCTTTAGAGTTTAGATGGTTCTCCGCGTGGTAATCTATCGCCAAAAACGCTAGCTCGATCTGCCACTTTTGCATGTCGGGTTCGACAGCTGGCTTGGTGAGATAAAACTCAAGCCGTGCGCCCCATGTTTGCCCAGCGGCAGACTTCTGCCACACGCTGCCATTCTGCTCGCCCCATGCTATAAGTTTCAAGCGCTCACAGGGTTCGACCACAACCGTCCCGTCACGGGGCGAAGCGCATTCGTGAAAGCTTGTGCTTCATCACGCGACGCCCAAGCGGCTTGAAAGCGAATCGCCTGTCCTTCTGCCACGAGCACGAAGTCACCGTTGCCGTTCAACTTCTCCGCGCCCGTGCCACCGATGCCGGCAGCCGTGCGCGCATCTTCGGGACTGGCGACACGACCGATGAGACGCGTGGGGAAGTTGCTCTTCAACAAACTGCTCAACACTTTGCTGCTCGGTTTTTGTGTGGCAGCGATGACGTGGAAGCCTGCTTCGCGTCCGCGTTGCGCGAGGCGGGTCAGTGGGTCTTCGACGAAGTTGCCATAGGTTTGCAACAAGTCGGCGAGCTCGTCAATGACCACGACGACGCGCGGACGATGCTCGCCATTCTGATCGCGCTTCTCCATCTGCGCCGCCAAATTGTTCAGCCACTCGATTGCCGTCTCGCCTTTCGTGATGATGGGCGTTAGCAAATGCGGCAAGCCATTCAACGACTCGAAGCTGCGCCCTTTTGGGTCAATCAAGACGAAACGCAAATCGCTGGTGCGGTTGTAGCGCGCGAGCGACAACAAGATATTTCGCATTAGCGCCGTCTTGCCCGACCCTGTCGTGCCTGCGACGAGGATGTGCGCGATGGATGGACTTGACAAACGCAATAGCAACGGCGCACCGCTCATATCTTGACCAAGCACAGCAGTGGCGGGCGGCACTTGCTTGAGGGTTTGACACAGCTTGGTCAATGTCACCATTTCGGCGTCGTCACGCGGCATCTCGACGCGCACCATGCCGCCGTCACGCAAGACACGCACCGACGCTGCGCCCAACGCCAGCGCAATCTCTTCTGCCAACCCCACGAGCTTGTTCAGCTTCACATTCGGCGCGACGTTGAGGTTGAAGCGTACCAGACGCGGCGTGACGACGCCGCCCGCCACCTGTGCGGGCAGTTTGTGGTGCGCCAAGACCAGCTCGATGCGATCCGCTTGTTGATTGAGTTTCGTCGTCCTGATCCCCATAGAACATCCGTGCTGATAGTATATGCGCGTTTGGGAAACCCTGTCAAGAGTTTTGGGAAAAGTTTGGGAAAAGATTTTTTGTGAGGGGACCGATTTGTGACAGAGAATGCCACAGGAGGGAGGGGTAATTAGTAAGAAGCGCACGAAGAAAAGCTTTGTGGCTTTGTGCTTTCTTGGCGCCTAAGTCCTCTTTAGAGGATTGTATTGAATATGATGAGTCTTATCCGTCAAAACAAACGGCTTACCGGTTCAGCACGGCGAGCCCTGAAATTAGTAACGCGCCAATCTTCTTATCGCCGCCACGATCTTTTGCGTATCGGGCAGCAGCCAATTCTCCTGTTCTGGGTTGTGCGGCATGCCTGGCACGTCGGGCGACGTTACGCGCAGCACGGGACCGTCGAGATACTCGAACGCTTCCTCGTTGATAATGGCGGCGATCTCGCCTGTGAAGCTGTATGAGCGTGTGTCTTCGGTGACGGCGAGACATTTGCCTGTTTTCTTCACTGAAGCGACGATAGTTTCTTTGTCGAGCGGCGCGATGGTGCGTATGTCAACGACCTCGACACTCACACCATCTTGCGCGAGTTGTTGCGCCGCTTCGAGACAGTAGTGCAACATCAAGCCATAACTCACGACGGTCAGGTCGTCGCCCGCACGTGCGACGCGCGCCTTGCCGATTGGCACAGTGTATGCGCCGTCAGGCACCTCGTCTTTGATGAGACGATAGCCTTTCTTATGCTCAAAGAAGATCACGGGGTCTGGATCGCGAATCGCGGCGATGAGCAAGCCCTTCGCATCATACGCCGTCGCGGGAATCACGACCTTTAGACCGGGGCGATGCGCGTAGAGTATCTCGACCGATTGCGAGTGCCAGATCGCGCCATGCACACCCGCGCCATAGGGCGCACGCACGACGAGCGGACACGAAAATTCGCCCGCCGTGCGCCAACGGATGTTCGCCGCTTCGTTCACGATTTGGTCGAAGCCGGGCAACGAGTATTCGGCGAACTGCATCTCGGCGATAGGACGCAAGCCGCGCAGCGCCGCGCCAATCGCCACGCCCGCAATGCCAATCTCGTTCAAAGGCGTATCCACCACGCGCGTCGCGCCATACTTTTTTTGTAAGCCGTCGGTCGCCAAAAAGACGCCGCCCTTCGCGCCGACATCTTCACCCAGCACAAACACGCGCGGGTCACGCGCCAGCTCCACGTCCAGCGCGTCACGAATCGCTTCGATCATGGTTTTGATGGGCATAATGTTCCTGTTCCAGTTGGGAGTTAGGAGTCGGAGTTGGAGGTTGGAGCTGAGAGTTCGCAACCTTGAACTCCAACTCACACTCGCCACTCAAACTGTCTCTGCAAAAATATGCGTCAGCGCTTCTTCTGGTTTCGGCGCGGGCAAGCGCTCGGCGTACGCCTGCGCGTCCTCAATTTCGGCGGCGACGCGGTCGGCGAGCTGTTTGGCGAGCCCTTCGTCCCACAAGCCGACCGCTTGCATGTACGCTTGAAACTTAGGTAAGGGATCGTATTGGCGGTCCGCTTCGATTGCTTCTTTGGTGCGATAGCGGCGCTGATCATCTTCGGTCGTATGCGAGGTCAAGCGTCGGCATGTGACCTCAATGAACGTGGGTCCGTCGCCGTTGCGCGCGCGCGTCAAGGCTCGTTGCGTCGCGGCATAAACGGCGAGCGTGTCCAAGCCATCCACGACCACGCCTTGCATCCCATAACCTTCCGCGCGGTGCGCCAAACTGGTTCCCGCAAATTGGAGTGTGTTCGGCACCGAAATCGCCCAGCCGTTGTTCTGGCACAGAAAGATCACGGGAAGTTTATGCACCGCCGCGAAGTTCAACGCCGCATGAGCATCGCCCGTCGAGGTCGCGCCGTCGCCGAAATAGATGATGGTCGCTTCAGGCTTGCCTTGATAATGGCTCGCCCACGCGCTGCCGACGCCATGCAGCAGTTGTGTGCCGACGGGGCTGGAGCCCGTGAGGATGCGTAATTGCTGCGAACCATAATGCCCCACGATTTGCCGTCCTTTCGTGTTGGGGTCGTTGTCACGATGATAGCCAAACGCGAAGATGTCGCGCAGGCTCATGCCGCGCGTGATGACGACGCCATGCTCACGGTAGCACAAGGCGATCCAATCGTCGGGCGCGAGCGCGTACGCGCTGCCGATTTGCGCGCCCTCTTGCCCCTGACACGACGCGAACGCCAACACCTTGCCTTGACGATTGAGCTGCCAAAAGCGTTCGTCCAACGCGCGCGTCAAAATCATTTTGTAATACATTTCGTGGATGTCTTCGTCGTGAAGACCTATCGCTTCATGGCGAGTATGGTTGGTCATCGGTTAATCCTCTTTCAATGTATCAACTTCAATGTATCAACGAAGCGAATTAAATCACTTGAATAGGTTAGTTCCATCAACAGCTGACCACACAAGCGAAATTATTTTCCTTTGGGAAAATCGTTTGCCGCCCAATCAATATCTGAATCCTCGCGCGCCTCGCCGCGCGCCAATGAGCCGCATAAATAGAGCTCGGTGCGACCCGCTTCCTTGAGGATGCGGAGGGCGCGGTCGAGGTCAGGTGGGAAGGAGGGGGGAATAGAAAGAGTTGGAGATGTAAGCATAGTTAAACCCTTCAGCTCACCACATCGCGCAACCGCGAGGGGCGCATCGTGTGAGTGTCGCCCGCCAATTGCGCCAACGCCTGCAGCTGCTCACGCTTGCCCATCGCAATCAACACATCTTGCGCCATCAACGTCAGCTGCGGCGTCCAATCCACGACATGCTGCTCGCTGCCGCGCAGGATGACCAGCACGTTGGCGCCCGTGCGTTCACGCAACGACAGGTCGTGCAACGTCTGTCTGACCATGGGCGAAATGGGCGCGACGGTGATCTCTTCTAGCCACAGTTCGAAGGCGGGATTGCGCAACATCGTGTCCAGCACGTTCACGACGTTGGGATGCGTTAGCAAGCTCACGATGCGATGTCCCGCCATCACGTACGGCGACACGACGCGGTCTGCGCCCGCCTTCAGCAGCTTGCTTTCTGCGCCTTCGTGCGTGGCACGGGCGACGATGATGAGGTCACGCTTGAGCGCGCGCGCGCTCAAGGTGACATAGACGTTGCTGGTGTCTTCGTTCAACACGGCGAGCAAGCCACGCGCCCGTTGAATGCCCGCTTGCAGCAACACCTCGTCTTCGGTCGCATCGCCTTGCACGAAGGGGATGTTGTGTTGCGCCAGCTTCTCGATGATGGCGGGCGCGCGCTCAATCACAATAAAAGGTTGCCGCAAGTTGCGTAGCTCGGCGGCAATCTGCTCGCCCACGCGCCCATAGCCACACACGATGTAATGGTCACGCAATTGCTCGATGGTTTGTGTCATACGTCTATGTCGCAACACATTGGCGAGTTCGCCCGCGATGAGGTATTCCGCAAACGTGCCGAATAAATACGCCGCCGAGCCCACGCCGCCGAGAATCACGAAAATCGTGAAGATGCGCCCCACAGGCGACAGCGTATGCACCTCGCCAAACCCCACTGTCGAGAGCGCCAGCACCGTCATGTACAGGGCGTCAACGAAGGAAAACTCTTCCAGCCACATATAGCCGACGATGCTCAACACAAACAAACACACGCAGACTAATGCGATGCGCTGCAGGCGATGGGCATGCGAAGTGTTCATCTCATGGTCTGCGCGTCGCTGTCGCGCCAGGTCTGGGGGTGGGGGTGCGGGTCGGCGTGCTGGTAGATAATATCGGCGTCGGCGTCGGTGTGCGCGGGAGCGTCGGCGTGGCGGATGGTGTTAGGGTAGGGCTTGTCCCTGCCCGCGTCGCCGTTGGCGTCGGTGACGCTGTGCTTGTCGCCGCGCTCGTCGCCGTGGCAATGGACGTGCTACTCGCCGTCGCCGTGGGCGTTGCTTTCGGCGTGGACGTTGTGGTCGGGGCGCTAGTCATGGTGGGTGTGGGCGTTTCCATAGGCGTGGGATTGTTCACGGTGACGCGCACACAGGCCGAGGTCTTGTTACCGCGCTTATCGCTGGCAACGACGCGCAATGAATACGGTCCGTTAGGAACTTTGGTCGAATCCCATTGCGACAGGACGCTGTTTCGCACGATTTGTCCGCTCGCCGGACTCACGTTGCCAAATGCCAGCGGATCATGGCTCACACCAAACTCCGTCGTGTATGCTGCGAAGTCGGGAATATCTACTGCGCCAATCAGGTTCACCATGCCCTGCACCACCTCATCCATCGTAGGCGATGTCAGCGTGATGGTCAATGGCTTGGTAGGTTGTGGGATGCCTGCGGCGGTGACCCAATCGCGCAGCTCATCGCCCTTATAAAAATCGGCGGCGGTGAAGCCCGGTCGAAATTGCCATGCCTTCGCCGCCCATTGGCGCATGAGCTCGTCGTTCATCACCAAGCCCGCGCGCTCTTCGCGCAGGTTCGGCGGACAGCGCTCATTGTATGGCTGCCCCGTGGATTTGTCTATGACGTAGCGACGATACAACATATCAGGCGGCGGGAGCTTGTCTTTCAAGAACCACTCGTTGCGTTTCTTCGGACATAACTCCGTCGCAAGAAAACCCGTGTCAGCACAAATCGGTTGTTGGACGAGCTCGGGCGGCGGCGTGAAATTTTTAACGGGCGCGCCTTTCGTCACCTCTTCGATGAAGTCGTGCCAGATGGGCGCAGCGCCTGTGCTGCCCGACGTGCCGCGCATCGCCGAGTTGTTGTTGTTGCCGACCCACACGCCGACGACCAACCCATCCGCCGTGTAACCGATGATCCAATTGTCGCGCGAATCGTTGGTCGTGCCGGTTTTCGCAGCGGCAGGGCGCGAGAGTTTCAGCGCCGAATTCGCGCCAAAGGTAGGGATGCGCGCGCTGTTGTCTTGCAAGATGTCGGTGATGAAGTAGGCGAACGCTGGAGCGACGAGTTGCGGCGCTGGCGGCGGCTTGTATTCTTCGAGCACTTTGCCCGCGCCATCGGTCACTTTCAAAATCGAAATGGGTGGCAGACGGCGCCCTTGATTGGCGAACACGCTGTACGCCGAGGTCAATTCGAGCAGCGTCACCTCGCCGCCGCCCAACGTGAGCGACAAATAGTTGTCGTCATAATTTTTGCCCGACAACGATTTGATACCGAGCCGCTCGGCCATGACAATCATCTCTTTGACGCCGACGAATTGCAAGGTCTTGACGGCGGGAATGTTGTATGAGTTGGCGAGCGCGTCGCGCACGGTGAGGAAGCCGTGAAACTTGCCGTCGTAATTGCGTGGCTCATAGACTTGCGGCTTCGATGGAAACTTCGTCGGGTTGTCGAGGATGAGCGTGGCGGGCGTCCAGCCGCGCTCGAACGCGGCGAGATATGTCACAGGTTTGATGGAAGAGCCAGGCTGACGTTGACGCAGTGCGACGTTGACCTGCCCATCAATCTCCTTGCTGTAAAAATCAATGCTGCCCAACATCGCCCGCAGTTCGCCCGTGTTTGCGTCGAGCGCGACCAGCGCGGCATTAGTCGCGTTGAGGCTTTTAATTTTGTCAATGTGCGCGCGCGCGATGCGTTCTGCCGTGTTCTGCCAATTCAAATCGAAACTCGTTTGCACAGTCAAGCCGAGCCGATAGAGGTCTTGTGCGCCATATTTTTCTTCGAGTTCTTGGCGCACATAATTGACAACGTGCGGCGCGTTGATGGTGTTCAAGGTGCGTAACGGTCTGAGGTCTTCGACCTGCCGCGGCTTCTGATTGTAATACGCGTCACGCACCTCCTCAACCGACAAATGAATGCGCGAGCCGTCGCGCCACACTGCTTCTTGAAGGCCCTCGCGCGCCATGAAGTTCAGCACTTGGCGTTGGCGTTCTTTGGCTTCGGCGAAATTGTGATACGGGTCGTAGTAGGCGGGGGCTTGCGGCAAGCCCGCGAGGAACGAGGCTTCCGCCAAGGTCAACTCTTTCGCGGATTTGCCGAAGTAGGTTTGCGCGGCCGCTTCGATGCCGTAGGCTAGGTTGCCGTAATAAATTTCGTTGAGATAAATTTCGAGGATGGTGTCTTTGGGATATTGGCGTGTGATTTCTTGCGCGAGGATGATCTCGCTGACCTTGCGCGAGACGGTGCGCTCGCTGCGCTCATACACCAGCTTCACCAGCTGCTGGGTGATGGTGCTGCCGCCGACCTCGCGTCCGCGCACGACGACGTTGAAGATGGCGCGCATAATGCCGAGCGGATCGAAACCCGCGTTGACGTAAAACGAAGGATCTTCGGTGGCAAGCGTCGCCAACAACAAATTGCGCGGCATCTGTTGGAGGGGAATGGCAATGCGGCGGCCCTCGTTGGGATCGTTCAACTCGTAGAGCAATCTGCCGTTGTGGTCCACGATGCGCGTCGAATTGAATTGAGCGGCGCGTTGTTGCAGCTCGCTGGGCGCTGGCAAATCGCGCGCAATGACGGCATAGACGAGCAGCAGCCCCAAGAAGCTGAAGAAAAACAACACGAAGAAGATGATGGCGCCGATGAGGATGAAACGCGCAACGCGATACGCGCACCCCGTCGGCGTGGGCGTGCGATAGTGATATGACTCTTGGAGATGATCTTGAAAAGGAACGGTATCCATACACGGAATGTTAGTCGCTAGTCATTAGTCGTTAGTCGCTAGTCACTAGCGACGTGGTTTGGCGATGACGATGATGCGATGGGTGTTCGACGTATAGGGCCAGCAGCTCACCAACGTCAGGCGCACATCGTCGGTAGGACCGATGAAGTTGACGTTTTGCAATTTTTCTGCGAGCGTCGCGCCCGCTTCTTTGATGAGGTGTTTTTCGGTGACGATGTACCGATAGCCCTCCGTACCGACGAACACAAAAATTTCGTCGCCGAGTTTCGTGTTGTTCAAATTGCGGAACACTTGCCCGCGAATGTTGTTGTGTCCCGCCATCACCGTGTTGCCGACCGCGCCGGGCAACGCCGAGTTGAAGTGAAACCCGACGGCGTAATCGGCGACGTTCCACAGGTTGACGGTCTTACCGTTTTGCTGCACGGTGCGCCAGCGTGTCTCAATCACCTTGCTGTCGAGGTTGATCGAAGGAATGACCAAGCGATTCGGTTGCGCTTGCGCGGGCGTGGGGAACGGCTGCGCGCGCAACGGCGCGAGCCAGCTGTAATCCAGCTTGCGGTCCGCAGGACGCGACACATCGTTAGGTGTGGGCGTTGGCGTCGGCGTTGGGGTGAGGGGGAGCGTCTTGGTGACGATGGCGCTCAGGTGCACGGTCGGCGTTGGCGGCGTCATAGGTTCGCTGATGCGCGCTTCGTAGGTCGCCGAAAGACGCGGCAACGTGGGAAGCGCCGTGGGCGTGGGTGTAGGCATTTGTGATGCGGCAGCCAACATGGTTGGTGTCGGGTGAGGTTGTGAAGACGATTGAGCTGATGATTGTAGAGAGGACGGCAACGCCGCAAGCATCACCGTTGGAACGTCAAATGAGGCACCGGCGTCGAGCCAAGCAAACAATTGCCATGCGCTGAGGCTGGCGCCTACGCATAACACTAACACGGCGACGAACAACCCTCTAAAGAAGGGCTTCCACTGCAAAGGTTTCATGGAGGAGGCGACTCACTTTTTGAATTCACAGCGCGGGGCGGCATCGGCTGTAGCAATCCATACACTCTTTGTTTGTCATTGTAGTCAAAATCGGACGCCCACCAACTCCCAGCGCGTCTCCCATGTCGTGCGCCCCCGCACCTGCGTCGCTTCAAGCGGCTTTACCTCGACTACCTCGCGCAAGGATTGATAGAGCGCATCGCTCAACACGATCTGATTGGCGAGTGCGCCTTCTTGCAAGCGCTTCGCCAAATTCACTGCATCGCCGATGACCGTGTAGTTCAACGCGCGCTCGGTGCCGATGTTGCCCACCACCGCATCGCCCACATGCAAGCCGACGCCGAAACTCAACCGTTGTTCGGGAGGCATGTGCAGCTGATGTTCCAGAATCGCAGAGCGCAAGCGCCACGCCGCGCGCACCGCCCGTTGCGTATGGTCGGGTTGCGCTTCGGGCGCGTTCCAAAACGCCATCACCGCATCGCCGATGAACTTGTCGAGCGTGCCTTCTTCGTGCAACACCGCTTGCGCCGCGCGCGAGAGATATTGATTGAGAATGTCCACCAATTGTTCGGGCGAGATGTGCTCGCTGAATGCCGAGTAGCCGCGAATGTCCGCGAACAAAATCGAAACCGTTTGCCGTTGCCCGCCGAGTCTCAGTTCGCGCGGGTCATCGGGCAAGCGTTTGATAACCGAGGGCGCGAGATAGCGCCCGAACATTTCCTCGCGCGCCTGCAGCTTTTTCTTCTCCGTCAAATCTTCGACGACGATGGCGACGCCGAGCCGTGTCGCCGCGCTCGCGTCGCGCAACGCCGACATGCTGAGGCTCAACGTCAGGGGCCCGCGCAACGGCAATTGCGGCTGCACCTCGTAGCTGAGAATGGGGTCGCCTTGTTCCTTCACGCTTTCGAGCAAGGGCAGCGTTGCATCTTTGATGAAGGGGAGCGCTTCCTCGAAGTGTTGCTGCAACACGTCGGCGGCGCGCAAATTGAGAATGCGCTCGGCGGCGCGGTTGAACGTGGTGATGAGATTTTCTGTGTCGGTCGTGATGACGCCGCTCGCAATGGAAGCGAAGATGTTGTCCTGAAACATCTTGAGCGCGGAAATCTCTGCGAGGTTTTGCTTTTGTTCCTCGAACAAGCGCGCGTTCTCGATGGCGATGGCCGCTTGGTTTGCCAACGCGCGCAGCAAGCGTTCCGCGCTCGGATCGAAAGCGGCAAGTTGATCGGAGTCCACTGTGAGTGTGCCAAGCACCCGCTCACCCACCAGCAACGGCGCGACCAACAGCGAGCGCAAGCCGGAACCGGTGTCCACAAAGTTTGCATCCGTTTGCGTGTTGGGCACGTTCAGCACACGCCGTTGCTCAAAGGCGACGCGCGCAATCCCTCGTCCTTCGAGCGCGCCGTCAATCGGCACGACGGCGCCCGGCGGATAAGCAATCGCGCGGGCGACGAGTTGCCCCCTTTCGTCGGGCATGTGAATCAGCACCTTGCTTGCGTTCTTGATGGCGCGGCGGGCTTCTTCGCTGATTGTCTTCAGCACGAAGCCGAGATCGAGTTGGCTCGTGATGACTTGGCTGACGCCTTGCAGCGTCGTCACTTCACGCAGCCGTTGATTTGTCTCCGCGAACAAGCGCGCATTCTCAATGGCGACGGCCGCTTGGTCGGCGAAGGCGACGAGCAGATCGCGTTCGCGATTGCCAAACACGCCGCTCTTGATGCGGTTGTCCGCGTAAATCACGCCAATCGTTTCGCCTTTGACGCGCAACGGCACGCACAAAATCGAACGCAGATTGAAGCTGATAATGCTTTCCTGATTTTTGAAGCGAGGGTCTTCTTGGGCGTTGGTCGTGACCACGGGGGTATGCTCACGCGCAACGCGCTCGACGATGCTGCGGCTGACTTGACCATCTTCGGTGTCAAGAACTTGGCGGTCAATGCCGCGCGCCACTTTGAAGGTGAGCTGTTGCGTTTCGCGGTCAATGAGCATGAGGAACGCGCGCTCGGCGTTGGTGACGTGAATGATCATGTCCATCACCATGCTGAGCAGCACGTCGAGGTCGAGCGTGGAGTTGATGGCGCGGCTAATAGCGAAAAGGCTGCGCGTTTGCGAGTGTTCTTTGTCTTGGTCGCTGATGCGGCTTTGCAGCTTGTCGAGCGAGCTGCGTAATTTAACCAGCAGCGTGTTGGCTTCGTTGGCAATGGCGGGGTCGTTGAGCTTGCTGACCAAATTGGTCAACGTCGTGAGGCCGCTATAGAGCGTCACGAGATCCACTTGCGCCCGTTGGATGAGTGTCTCCGTAGACATGGCGATATTATACTACACCCACAATCCCCCATGCACATTCAACACTTCGCCGTTGATGTAGCTCGCTTCGTCGGAGGCGAGAAATGCGACAGCCGCGGCAATCTCGGCGGGTGTGCCCAAGCGCCGCAAGGGAATCGTGGTGGGCATGGTTCGGCGTGTCTCGTCTGAGGTTGCTGCGGTGTCAATGTAGCCGGGGTTGATGCAGTTGACGCGGATGCCAAAGGGACCTTCGGTGTGCGCGAGCGACCGTGTCAACACGACGACGCCGACCTTGGCGATGTGATACGCGGCGACGTTAGGCGCGCTGCGCGCGAGCTCCGCATTCGCCGCGCCGAAGTTGATGATGCAGCCTTGTCGTCGCGCGCGCAGCGCGGGCAACGCAAACTTGCAACAATAAAACGCGCTCGATAGGTTGTCGTTCAATTGGCGCTGCCATTCCTCGATGCTCGTATCGAAAGCCGATTTCACCAGCCAGGGACCCGCGTTGTTCACCAACACGTCGAGCTGCCCGAAGCGTTGCAACGTCTCGTCAATCAACTGCTTCGCTTCGTCAGGCTTGCCGACATCGGCGCGTACGGCGATGGAGGCGGGCGCGTGCGTGTGGAGGCGCGCGAGCGTTTGTTCCGCCGCCGCTTGATTCACGCGATAGTTGATGACGACGGTATAGCCGTCGCGCGCCAACCGTTCGACGATTGCCGCGCCGATGTGGCGCGCGCTGCCCGTGACCACTGCGATGCGAGAGCTGGGCATAGTAGAATCCAGCACCCTGAGCTGGTCGAAGGGCGATTTGTCAGTGCATCCTTTGACCAGCTCAGGCTGCTTACATTTACTGTGAGAGCAACGGCAGATGGTTGAATTTGCCTGCGCGCCTCAGACCCAGCTTCGTCAAGAGGGTATGGAGTCCCAGCCGATTGTTCCAATCTTTCGCTATCGGCTTGTGCTGTGCTTTGTACTCCGCGATGTATTTTTCTGCGCTCGGCGGGAAATAGGTGTAAGTTTTCACGTTCCCAATCGCCTCGTATTGCTCTGCGCCTTCGGTCACGGCAATTTGCTCGGGGAACATGATGTCTCGATACGCGCTCTCCGTCAACAAAATGTATTCGTGAGCTGGCACAGAATTTTTCAGTAAGCGATGCACGATGATGACATCCACGCCCGACAGCTCCTCGAAGCGTCCCATTTGATAGAACAATGCCACGCCGCTATGCGCGATGAGCTTGAGTTTCAATTTATCAATGTTGCTGCAGGTGCCGCATTGACATTGATGCGAGAGCGACAGTTCCGCCACTTTGGAGGAAAACACCTCGAAGAAGCGCAGTAACTTCACGCCGATCTGTCGTCGTATTGCTTCCCAGTCCATCTGGTGATGTTCTTTGACGGCGTAGAGGAACACCGCATCGCCTTCCAGCTTGGCGACTTCGAGCGGAATCTCGACTTGCTTGATGATGGTCTGCACCAACTCGCCGATGATCCATTGTCCATGCGTCAACTCGTTGCGGCTGGAGACCATGAACTGGGTGTAGCCGCTGATGTCGGCAATGATCAACACCACGTGTTCTTCGCCGGTTGCCATCTCATCCCTCCTGTGTGGGCTGCGCCAAGCCGATAACCTCGTAGAGCAGATACTCGCCGGTCTTGCCCTTGACCGTCACACGGATCCAGCGATTCACCAGCACGTCGCTTTTCACGAGGTTGTACGTTTCCTCTGAAATCAAGAACCGTGTGCCTGCTTCTTTGTTCGCAGATTCGATGCGGCTGGCATAGTTCACGGCGTCGCCAATCGCCGTCACCTTTTGGCTGTCGGCGGCGCCCAATGCGCCGACGACCACATTGCCATAATGCACGCCGATGCCGATGTCGAAGACGCGCCCATAGACGAGCTGCAAATACGACTTGAACTCGTCCATCGCGTGCAACATGTCGAGTCCCGCTTTGATGGCGTTGAGCGCCGCGCCCGCGCTTTGTTCCATGCCGAACAACGCCATGAGCCCATCGCCCATGTAGTTGTAAATGCTGCCGCCATATTGATTGATGACGTGACCCATGTGATTGAAGTAGCGATTCAAAACATGGATGACATCGTAAGGCGGTAGATTTTCGACAAAGGCTGTGAAGCCGCGAATGTCGGAGAACAAAATGGCGATGTCTTTCTCTTCGCCCACGTCGGCGTTGACGGTGACGCCTTCGCGCAGCTGACTGGTGAGCTCGATGTCCTCGGCGTCAATGACGAGGCGGCGCAACTTCACATTCCCCATCGGCGCGGTCTGGCAAGCGAGGCGAATGTTGGGCGGAAAGTGCAATTTGTTCGCCATGAGTTGCTCGCGCTCATTGCGTGGCGGACAATGCTCAAGCCCTTCGAGAATGAACACGCGACAGGTCGAACAACGCGCGCGTCCGCCGCAGACGCGCGTGTGGGCAATTTCGTGGCGCAACGAGGCGCGCAAAATCGTTTCGTTGTTCTCGACGTCGAGCTCAACGGTTTTGTCGTCGGGGAGATAATGAATCGTGGGCATGATGAACCTTTCGAGTGAAAATAATACGCTCTCATTTAACCGCAAAGACGCGCAGAGCGCAAAGAGGTAGATGCTCTTGCGCTCTGTGCGCCATCGCAAAAATATGTTGAGATTTTTTCGAGTCTGCGCTGAGACCTGAAAGACCGCTGAAGGGCGTAACTGAGATTCTAACATCAATCAGACCGTGAGGCAATGATTTGACAGCGCCATACGCCATTGTAAAATGTTTCACGACAACGCACCCTAATCAACCAGATCCGTTTTGCAACGGGCGAGTGGCGGAATGGCAGACGCGCGACACTTAAAATGTTGTGTCACTCGGTGACGTGTGGGTTCAAGTCCCTCCTCGCCCAAAATTGTCGGGAGTGAAAATCGTGAACGCCAGTGTGCTGGTGCTCAATGCGACGTACGAGCCGCTCAACGTCGTCTCGGTGCGGCGCGCGATGGTGTTGTTGCTCAAAGAGAAAGCCGAAGTCGTCGAGGCGACGGAGGCGAGGTTGCGCGCCGAGCGCGTCAGCTATCCATATCCACTCGTCATTCGCCTCGTGTCCTACGTGAAAGTGCCGCGTCAATTGTCGTTGCCGCTCACGCGGCGCACGGTGTTGGCGCGCGACCAATACACCTGTCAATACTGCGGTGCGCAACCCGGCAAAAACAACCTCACCGTTGACCACGTCATCCCCCGCTCCAAAGGCGGCCTCACCCTCTGGGAGAATGTGGTCACGGCTTGCGGACCTTGCAACCAACGCAAGGGCAACCGCACCCTCCATGAATCAGGTCTGAGCCTCCACAACAAGCTCACACGTCCACGGTATATCGCGCTGGTGTTGTTGGGTTACGCCAATGCGCCGAATGCGTGGCATAAGTACTTGCAAGGGATTTGACAGCGCAGGGTTACAGTTTCGCTCGCATTGGACGTGAGACTATCTCCCAGATTTTGATATGAAGTTTCAAAAATAATATGGGGCGCGCTCTCGACGTTGTTGGTCGCGCGCCGATGGCGCGACACACCACGTCGAGAACGCCGCCGCCTCAGCCGGCACGATTTCTGCGCATGAGCGAAGTTTCAAAAAATCATACGGGTATGGAGCGCAGGGGTAGGACAAGTTTTTAACTTGTCCACGCGGGCAAGTCGCAAACTTGCCCTACATCTGCGCAGGTGTCCACTGTGACCAATGTCAGCGCCTATCAAACGGCGACGTTGCGCTTGAAGCGCGCCGATGGCGCGATAGTCTATCTGACCAACACCGCAGTCGCGCGCGTCGGCATGGGCAGTGCTATCATTAGCTACACGACGTTAGGGGATGCGCGCAACGCTACGACCCGGTTGGCGCCCTACTATCGAGGGCGGGCAGTGGCGCGAGCGTGTTCGGCTTCATGTTCCCAGCTGCTTGACTATCCGACCATGCGACATTCAACTTTAACGCCATGCCTTGCTCCCCGCCTGTGTAGCGCCAGTGCACCAACACATCTGTCCGCTTCCGCCCTAACCCATACTCTGAAATGCTTCTTCTTATTTTGTCCCATTCACAGTAAAATCCCTCTCGATGTCGCACTTCAAAAAACTCAGTCTCCCCGCGTGGTTGCTCGTGGTTGCGATGCTGTTGCACTTCGCGCTTTTTGTCTCGTTGGGTCTCGCCGAACATGACTCGCTCCGCACCTTCTTCGACCTCACTGACCTCAGCCAAGCGACGTGGAACACGTTGCAGGGGCGCCCCTTCGCGCTCAGCAACACCGAAGGCGTCACGAGTCGTCTCGGCATTCACGTCGAGCTCATCATCGTGCTCGTCGCGCCATTCTATTTGATTTATAACGATGCGCGCACGCTCATCGTCTTGCAAACTGTCTGCCTCACCCTTGCCGCGTGGCCGATTTACGTGTTGGCGAAAGATATTTTCGCGCGTTCAAACTTGTCAGGTTTAGCTGCATGCTGGGCGGCGTTGACGATTGCGCTCATGTATTTGCTGCATCCCGCCGTCGGCGGCAGCTCGATGCAGCTGCTCAACTTCGTCGTGTGGGCGACGCCATTCCTCGCGGCGGCGTTCTTGATGTTGCGGCGCAGGCAGTTCAAATGGTTCTGGCTGTTCGCAGTGCTCGTGATGCTGTGCAAAGAAGATGTGCCGTTGCTTGTCGCGCTCATGGGCGTCTATGCGCTCATCGTGTTGCGCGAATGGAAGCAAGGCATTGCTGTCATCGTCGTCGCGCTTGGTTACTTCTACGTCGCCAACTACGTCATCTTGCCGACGTTCAGCCCCGCAGGGCAATCCATCTTCCTCAAGCGTTATGGCGTGTTGGGCGACACGCTCACGCAAGTCATCCTCAGCCCCTTCACACGCCCGCGCGATTTTCTCGACGTGGCGCTGCGCGAACGCAACTTCACCTATCTGTGGCACAGCTTCGCGGCGACAGGTTTCCTCAACCTCTTCGAACCTATCACGTTGTTCCTCTCGTCGCCAACGCTTGCCATCAATTTGCTTAGCGATTTTCCGCCGAACCAGGAGCCCGACATCTATTACACCGTTCCGCTCGTGCCGTTCTGGTTGGCAGGCACGGCGACGGTGATGGCGTTCATCTTGCGTTTCGCCGCGCGTCGCCAATGGAACGTGCGCTATGTCGTCGGCGGCTTATGCGCGTTCATCTTGGTAAGCGCGGGACTGAATCATCTGGCGGTGGGACGCTCGCCCATTGGCGGTTACTACGTGCCACCTGAGGTGACGCCACACACCTTGCGCGCTGAATCGTTCCGCATGATAATTCCAGAGACAGCCTCGTTGTCCGCGCATCCCTTCTTGAATCCGCATTACAGCACGCGCGAGAAACTCTACATTTTCCCACGGATGGCAGATGCGGAATATGCGCTGCTCGATGTAACGACGGAGAACTCGATGCACCCCAACGACTTGCGCGCTTCCATTGCCGACTTGTTGGCAAATGGGTATGGCATTGCCGCTGCGCGTGATGGTTACATTGTCTTACGGCATGGCGAAGCGAACAAGACCCTGCCCGATGCGTTTTACGATTTCGCGCGCGTCACGCATCCACAGCCGCAGTATGGCGCCGACTTCACGTTTGGCGATAGCATCAAACTCATTGGCTATGACCTCGTCGCTATGCCACGCGACACGACGCTGCTTGGCGGACGCAAGGTGCAAGCGCGATTTTATTGGCAAGTCTTGCGTGCGCCCGACAAAGCGTTGCGTCTCTATCCATTTTTTTACAACGACGAGGGACAAATCATCGAGGATACGTCATTGCGCGTGATGATTGCGACGGTGTGGTATCCGCCGCAGCAGTGGCGCGCAGGCGAAATCATCCGCACCGACATGTGGCCCTGGAACATCGGCGACGAATTTCATTTGGGGGTAGGAATTGTCGAGGGGAAAAATTGGGACGCGAAGGGCAGGCGGTTGCCTGTGAGCGGAGGGGATGCCACACACCATGCGCGCGATGGCACCTGGGTATCGTTAGGCGACTATCGGTGGGAAGGCAAACGGCTCAAAGCCGCGCACGAGAAATAAAAAAACCTTGCGAGGGGTTTAACCCCTCGCAAGGCTAAATGTTAGCTATTGATAAACCCGCGCTTAAGCAACTTTTCGGTTTCGGCTTTGCATTTCACGCAGAGCGTCGTATCGGGCATCGCCTTCAAGCGCTCTGCGCTAATCTCCAAGCCACACCGCTCGCAGATGCCATATTGTCCTTGTTCCAGCGCCTTCAGCGCGTGATCTACCGAGTCAATCCGCTCTTCGAGCGATTCGATGACTGCCAAAATTTTCTCGCGCTCGTACACATCCGGGTCGCCATCTTCCGTGTCGTGTTCGATTTCGGTCTTCATCTGTTCCCGCAACCGCCCCAATTCATAACCCGCTTCCGCTCGCTCATGCAACAAGCGCTCTCGCTTTTCTTTTTTCGTCTCGACCTTGCTCGGCTTGTGATTTTCGTTTTTGGTTGACTTATTGACCTTTGTCTTCGCCGTTTTGCCGATGGTCTTGGTTATAGTTTTGCGAGGAGTTTTGCTTATGGGCTTGGTCGTGTTGCGAGTTGTTTTACTACCCCCCGCCGTCCTGCTTGTCTTAGCTTTCATAGTTTGACCTCCATTATGAGCGCACTTATATACCACTTTTTGCCCGCTGCGTCAACGCACGCCGAACATGACACACGGAAATGAATCAAGTATAATCCGCCACGTTGGAGCCTCCCATGCCCATCGCGATTCAAGTCTTTAGCGATTTCATCTGACCGTTTTGCTACATGGCGCATTCCAGTTTGGAACGCTTATGTCAAGTGCGCGACATCACGGTGCGCTGGCTCTCGTATGAACTGCGCCCCGAACGCACGACGCCGTTGACACCCGACGAGGAACGTCATCTAGCCGCTTACAAGCGCAAGGT
>CAZDYP010000080.1:0-21748 GCA_964509505.1 uncultured Anaerolineae bacterium
TTTTTCTGGCGCAGCGGGTTCACCAGTGGCGCCGCAAGCCTGCGTGCAATGCTTTGTTGCTTGCCAGCGAAACCGTTAGGGGCTCGGTCTGATATTTTCAAAACACTTTCTAAAGATAATTTCGCGCGCGTCTGCTCTGTGCTAAAATCAGCTCAACCGAGACACGAGCATCTAGATGGATGACGATGTGACTTGGCGCAACGAGCGTGGGGCTCACTCCCACGCTCGTTACGTTTGGGTTGACCAGCAAATGAAAATCATTGTCATTTGCAGAGCGCAAGAAAAACGGTGGTCAGCGTCGCGAGCTTGTCTGAAAATAGCGTGAACCAATCAGCCGGCATGAACAATTAGCGTTTGGACGCGCCTTTCTGTTGGCAGGCTGGGCAACGCCCCATCAGTTCGAGCATGTGTACATCAATCGTATAGCCCGTCTTGGTTTGGATCGCTTGCATCAACGGCTCTAAGTCACATTCAGCAAACGCTTCGGCGCGCCCGCAAGCGGAGCAGACGAGGTGATGCGCGTGCGGTTGCGTCGTCGCCGCGTAGCTATGGCAGCCTTCGCTCAGATGGATACGTTGGATATAGTCGAGCTCCACGAGCAAGTCGAGCGTGCGATACACCGTTGTCAAACCGATGCGCTTGTGTTTGGCTTTGGCTTTGCGATAGACTTCGGCAGTCGTCAAATGGTGATCCGCTTGGGTGATCACATCCAGCACGGCTTGGCGTGAGCGCGTCAGTTTGCGTTGGTGTTCGCGCAAGCTTTCTTTGAACGAGAGGATATTCGACATGGCTATCTATACTAATTGAAAATGTTTTTCAATTGTATGGTAAAGCGTATCATAAGCAAGCAAAGGCGTCAAAACAGCGCAGTTGGTGATGGTTCACGCTGCGATGTGTATAATCATCAGAGATAGGGATATAATCAATGCGGAGACAAGCTGTGTCGTGGAGAGGAGGAGGATATTTCAACGATGGAGGTTCGCATGAAACGTTTCAAACTGTTCAGCATCTTGTTACTGTGCGTGATGGCTATGGGCAGCGGCGTAGTCACGATCCGTGCCGATGCCGAGCCAGGCAATGCGCCATACCTTGACCAGCAGCCGCATACACTCGCAGCGCATGACAGTATGTGGTATCGCTTCGAGTTTGCGGTAGAGCATCCCTTCTGGCTTTGTCGGTTTCTTGCCTGCCCCGACCGTGAGGTGTATTACGGTCACATCGTCATCCGCTTGCCGGGGGGCGCGCGGAACGGTTTGCAGTTCGAGGTCTATGCGCCCAATCAAATCGGCAAATGGCGTGATGAGGGACCTGTAGGGCGCGGCAATCCGGAGAATGATGATTTGACGTGGGCAGGCAGCTCGAATGAAGATGGGACGTGGTATGTGCGGGTCGTGAACAATACCAACGGCGCACTAGACTATCGCTTCACCATTCAAGGCGTGCGTATTGCGCTTGAGCGCGTGACGCCCGTGAATCCGACGCCCACCCTGAGTTTTTACGAGCGCTATCAGGCGGAGCGCAGCCCAACACCGACGCTCACGCCAGCGCCTATTACGGTAGCGCCCAGCGATCCCAACAAAGCCGTTAATGTGGATGGCAAAGAGCATACATTAGCCGCGCGTTCAGAGTGGTGGTATGTGGTCACGTTCCCGCTTGAGCGAAATAAGCTGACGATCACCCTGGTAGGCGGCGCGAGCAATGGCCTGCAATACGATATCTATACACCCGAGCGCGTAAATCAATGGTGGAAGGAAGACCCTGTGGGGCGCGGCAATATAGACGGCAATGATCTCGTCTGGACGGGCGACCGGGACAATGTGGACAAGCGTTACATTCGCATTGTTAATCCAACGGAGCGCGCGGTGAACATTTTTTTGGCAGTGAACACCTACAAGCCCAAACCGCCGCCGAAACCCTTTGAATTTCGGTAATTGCGTTACCCTAGTTCAGTCAAACGTCGTTTTGCCGAGACAAAACGGCGTTTTTCTATTTTTCTTGCATTGCTGCATAGGCTAAGTATAATCTTCGCTATGACTCGCGAACGCGTGTATCGCGTCGAAGCCGTGATTTTGAAGCGCAGCGACATTGGCGAAGCCGACCGTCTCGTGACGATTTACACGCCAGAGCATGGCAAGCTGCGGGTGACGGCGAAGGGAGCGCGCAAGCCGCAAAGCCGCAAGAGTGGGCATGTCGAGCTCTTCACGCATACGCAATTGCTCATCGCGCGCGGGCGCAACCTTGACCTCATCACACAAGCGCAGACCATCGAACCGTTTCTAGGCTTGCGCGACGACTTGGAACGCACGGCTCACGCTTTCTATGTCGCCGAACTGATTGATCAGTTTGCGGAAGAGGCGCTCGCCAATCCGCCGGTGTTCGATTTGTTGGTGGAGGCGCTGCGGTGGTTGAGTGAGAGCGGCGATTTGTGGTTGACGGTGCGCTATGTCGAGCTGCAACTGCTCGCCATGTTCGGCTATCAACCGCAGCTACATCACTGCGTCGTTGGCGATGAAGCGATTGAAGCGCTAGACAATTATTTCGATGCGTCGCGCGGCGGCGTGTTGTGTCCACGACATGGCGAAAGCGAGAAAACCGCACGCCCCTTGTCGTTATCCACACTCAAGGTATTGCGTTATCTGCAAGCGTCGGCGTATGCTGAGGTGATGCGCCTGAAGCTGTCGCAGCCGACGCGGCTTGACGTGGAAGCGGTGTTGCAGCGTTACCTCACGCACACCTTGGAGCGACGGTTGAAAAGCACGGAGTTTGTGAGGATGCTTAGTCGTTAGTCATTAGTCGCTAGTTGCTAACGACTAACGACTAATGACTAATGACTAATGACTAATGACGAGAGACTAAAAATGGTTGATATGGAAACACTCGTCTCGTTGTGCAAGCGACGAGGCTTTATCTTTCCCGGCAGTGAAATCTATGGCGGCTTAGGCGGCATGTGGGACTATGGTCCGCTCGGCGTCTTGCTGAAAAACAACATCAAGCAGGCGTGGTGGCGCGCGATGGTGCAGGCGCGCGACGACATCGTGGGCATTGACGCGGCGGTGCTGATGAATGCCAACGTGTGGCGCGCGAGTGGTCACGCAGAGACATTCAATGACCTGATGGTGGAGTGCAGCGAGAATCATCATCGTTTGCGCGCGGACAAAATCGAAGATGGCAAATGTCCGGAGTGTGGTTCGGTGTTGGGTGAGGCGCGCCCATTCAACACGATGTTCAAGACGCATGTTGGCGCAGTCGAGGACGAAAGCGCGCTAATTTGGCTGCGTCCCGAAACGGCGCAAGGCATCTTCGTCAACTTCAAGAACGTGCAAGAGACGATGCGGAAGAAGATTCCGTTTGGCATCGCGCAAATCGGCAAGTCGTTTCGCAATGAGGTGCAGACGGGTAATTTTATTTTCCGTGATCGCGAGTTCGAGCAAATGGAGATGGAGTTCTTCGTGAAACCCGGCACCGAAGACGAGTGGCATGATTATTGGCGCGATACGCGGCTCGCGTGGTGGAAGCAGACGTTCAACATCCGTGACGAACACATGCGTATCAAGGTCATTCGCCACGATGGCACAAGCATCATCGGTCCTGACGCCGAGCAATTCGAAGCCGAAAAACCACCCCATTACTCTAAAGGTAACTACGATATCGAATACAAATTTCCGATGGGCTGGAGTGAAGTGGAGGGTATCGCGAGTCGCACCAACTACGACCTTTCGGCGCATCAGCGCATGAGCGGCAAGGAGCTGACCTACTTCGACGACGAGACGCAAGAAAAATACATCCCGTATGTGGTTGAGCCAGCGATGGGTGTTGAGCGTGCGTTTCTTATTGCGTTGTTCGAGAGTTATCACGAAGAGCAGGTGAAGAACGAGAAGCGCGTGGTGTTGAAGTTGCCGCGCGCGCTCGTGCCCATCAAGGTTGCGGTGTTGCCGTTGGCGCGCAATCGCCCCGAAATCGTTGCCATTGCCAAGCAGCTGACGCAAGAGCTGAAGCGCGACCTGATGGCGACGTACGATGACACGGGCGCGATTGGTCGCCTCTATCGCAGGCAAGACGAAATCGGCACGCCGTTCTGTGTAACGGTTGACCATCAGACGGCCTTGCCCGACGACGCGAAGTACGACGGCAAGGTGACCATTCGTGACCGTGACACGATGGAGCAAGTGCGGGTGCCGTTGGCGGAGGTGAAGCAGGTGTTGATGGAGAGGTTGAAATAAGAGAGATAAGAGAAAATTAGGGGAGATAGTTGTCTCCCCAATTCGCTGTTGCAGTTGATGTTGTACCGCACGACCTATCCTATCCCTAGTAAAGGACTGTGACGATGCGTAAGCAAACTCAAGCTCAACGCAAGCTGCTGAAATCATCTGTTGCTGTACAGAAGAAGCGCAAGTGGGTTTATCTGTTTTCCGAGGGCCATGCGAATATGTTGGATTTGCTTGGCGGTAAGGGCGCGAGCGTCTCGGAGATGACCCGTATTGGGTTACCCGTTCCGCCGGGCTTCACCATCACCACCGAAGCGTGCAGGGAATACTTTGCCACAGGGCAACAGTTACCTAAAGGCTTGTGGGAGCAGACACTGACCACGCTCAAAGTCGTCGAGAAAAAAGCGGGACGACAATTTGGCTCGCCTGACAAGCCGTTGCTGGTGTCCGTGCGCTCGGGCGCGGCGATTTCGATGCCCGGCATGATGGACACGGTGTTGAACATCGGGCTCAATCGCTCGACGCTGCAAGGCTTGATTGCGCTAACGGATAACCCACGCTTCGGTTGGGACTCGTATCGTCGCCTCATTCAAATGTTCGGCAAAACGGTGCTTGACATCCCCGCCGAAAATTTCGAGACGATTCTGCGCGAGCGCAAACAGCAGAAGAACGTGAAGTCTGACACCGAGTTGGATGAAGAAGACTGGCAGGCGATTGCCGACGAGTTCAAACGCATCATCAGCGCGGGGCGTAACCTCGAATTCCCCGAAGACCCTTATGTGCAGTTGAAGATGGCGCTGACGGCGGTGTTCGATTCGTGGTTTGGCAAGCGCGCCGTGGATTATCGCCGCGCGGAAAAGATCTCGGATGACTTGGGCACGGCGGTCAACGTGCAGATGATGGTCTTCGGCAATATGGGCGACGATTCGGGCACCGGCGTCGCATTCACACGCAACCCATCCACCGGCGAGCGTAGAGTATTTGGTGAGTACCTCGTGAACGCGCAAGGCGAGGACGTGGTGGCAGGCATTCGCACGCCGCAACCCATCGCGCAGATGAAGAAGGATTTGCCGAAGGCGTATCAGCAGTTCATGAAAATTTGCGAGAAGCTGGAACGACACTACCGTGACATGCAAGACTTGGAGTTCACGGTCGAGCGCGGCAAGTTGTGGATGTTGCAAGCACGCGCAGGCAAACGCAGCGCGCGCGCCGCCATCAAAATTGCGGTGGACATGGCGAAAGAAAAACTCATCACGCGCCCGCAAGCGATTCTGCGTATTTCGCCGTCGCAGGTTGACCAGCTGTTGCATCCGCGCTTCGACGAGAAGGCTCTCATAGAAGCGCGGGCTGCGGGGCGCTTCATCGGCGGGGGCCTCAATGCGTCGCCGGGCGCAGCGGTCGGCGCGGTGGTATTCGATGCGGATACGGCAGAAGCGCGTGGCAGCGCAGGCGAGGCGGTCATTTTGGTGCGCCCCGAAACGAATCCCGACGACGTGCATGGCATGTTGAAAGCGAAAGGCGTGTTGACGCAGCACGGCGGCGCAACGAGCCACGCGGCAGTGGTGGCGCGTGGGCTGGGCTTGCCGTGCGTTGCGGGTTGTGAAGCGATTCACGTTGATCTAATCAATAAGCATTTCACGACGGATGGCATCGTCGTCAAAGAAGGCGACATCGTTTCGCTGGACGGCGGCGGCGGCGAAGTGTTCACGGGCGCGTTGCCTGTGACGCGTCCAGAGTTCGATGAGTTGAGCGATTTGCAAACGCTGCTCAAATGGGCGGACGAAGAGCGCACGCTTGGCGTCTGGGCGAACGCCGATTATCCGGGCGACGCCCAACGCGCCCGAAAGTTTGGCGCGGAAGGCATTGGCTTGTGTCGCACGGAGCACATGTTTTTTGAAGAAGAACGGTTACCCATCGTACGGCAGATGATTCTTGCTAAGACCGATGCGGAGCGCGAGGCGGCGCTGGCGAAGTTGTTGCCGTTTCAACGGAGCGATTTTGAAGGCATCTTCAAAGCCATGGAGGGCTTGCCCGTCATCATTCGCTTGATTGATCCGCCGTTGCACGAATTTTTGCCGAAGTACGATGAGTTGTTGTTGGAGGTCGCGCGCTTGAAAATGGAGCTGGCATTGGAGAGCGTCGCGCGCACCGAAGAGGGGCGTTATGAGCGTTTGTGCGCGCAGTTGCGCGAGGACGAAGATTTGTTGCGGGCTGTGGACGCCATGCGCGAGCAGAATCCAATGTTAGGCTTGCGCGGCTGTCGCTTGGGTATCATGATGCCGGGTATCACGAAGATGCAGGTGCGCGCGATCTTTGAGGCGGCGGCGAATATGGCGAAGCGCGGCGTGAAGGTGTATCCGGAAATCATGATTCCACTCGTCGGGCACGTCAATGAGCTGACCCGCGAGCGTGCGGCGTTGGAACAGGTCGCGCAGCAAGTAATGCGCGAGAAGAAGGCGAAGGTGCGCTATAAGTTTGGCACGATGATCGAGCTGCCGCGCGCAGCGATGGTCGCCAACCAAATCGCGCAGCACGCAGACTTCTTCTCGTTTGGCACGAATGATTTGACGCAGACGACATGCGGGTTCTCGCGCGACGACGCCGAAGAAAAGTTTTTGCTGAAGTACGTCGAAGACAAAATCTGGCCCGCCGATCCATTTCAAGTGCTTGATCGGGAAGGGGTAGGACAAATCATGCAGATCTGTGTCGAAAAGGGGCGCGGCGCGAATGGCGATTTGGAGATTGGGATTTGCGGTGAGCATGGCGGCGAGCCTTCTTCGATTGAGTTCTGTCATCAGTTAGGTTTGAACTATGTGAGCTGCTCGCCGTTTCGTGTGCCGGTCGCACGCTTGGCAGCGGCGCAAGCGGCATTGGGGGGGAGCGTGAAACGTAAGGCGTGAAGCGTGGAGCGCAAGAGGCGGCGCATGATGAGCGTGAAAGCGTTGTTGCAGGCGGCGCAGTTCGTCGTGGATGCGGAAGGACGTAAGAACGCGGTGATGTTGGAGGTGGCCGCGTGGGGCGAATTACGCGAGCTGCTGGCGCAGACTCATGTAGTGACAGAACAGCGCGCATTGAGGATGCAGTGAGTGGACACGAATGAGCGATTTTGCATGGTGTTGACGCGCACGTGCGTCACGCGCGAATTAACGCGCGAGGAGCGGATGAAGTATTTGCATGTGGAGCAATGCCTGCTGAATTAAGACCTCACAGGCGTGAAGCGTGGAAACTTGTGAGGTCTTGCGCGCGTGACACACCCGTTGACGACTGACGAGCGTCAGAAGTATTTACACGAGGCGAAGTGTCCGTGAGCGGAGGAACTCAACAACAGATTTGACAACGGATAAACGGAGGGAACGGATGATGCGCTATGATCCGTTAGCCTCCGTTTATCCGTTTCAGCCCCCGTGTTGAAACTATCCGTTTCCCTCTTTCGGGGTAAAATATGCTTGTATGATCGTATTTCCAATCCTCACTCTCTAATCCCACATGACCCCTATCGAGCAAATCAAAGCCAAACTCGACATCGTGGACTTCATTGGCGAGACCGTGAAGTTACGCAAGTCGGGACGCGCCTACGCGGGCTTCTGTCCGTTTCACGCGAACACGCAGACGCCTGCGTTCTACGTCTTTCCCGAAACGCAATCGTGGCATTGCTTCGGCGCGTGCGGCACGGGCGGCGACCTCTTCACGTTCGTGATGAAGCGCGAGAACGTGGACTTCCGCGAAGCGTTGCGGACGTTGGCGCAGCGCGCGGGCGTGGAGTTGACGCCGCGCACGCCGCAGTCTGTCGAAGACGATGCGCGCATCGTGCGCCTGCGCGAGGTACTCGAAGCGGCGGTGCGTTACTATCACAACTTGCTCATCAACAGCCCCGCCGCGAAAGACGTGCGCGCGTATCTGACGCGCCGTGGCATTACTGAACCATCCATCGTCGCCTTTCAATTGGGCTACGCGCCCGATGCGTGGGACGCGTTGTGGAAATATCTGCAAGGGCGCGGCTATCAACCGAAAGATTTGTTGGAGGCGGGACTTATCAGCGAGCGCGACCCTTCCACCAGCTCAGGACGCGGTTATTACGATCGCTTTCGCCAGCGCTTGATGTTTCCGATTCGCGATGCGCGCGGACGCACGATTGGGTTTGGCGCGCGCGCATTGAGCGACGAGCAACAACCGAAATATCTGAACTCGCCGCAGACGCCGTTGTTCGACAAGTCGGCGGTGTTGTATGCGCTCGACCTGGCGAAGGATGCGATTCGCGCGCAGAACGTCGTCGTCATCGTCGAGGGTTACGTGGATGCGTTGATGGCGCATCAGCAAGGCTTCAAGAACGTCGTCGCTTCGATGGGCACGGCGCTGACCGAAACGCAACTCAAAACTTTGCAGCGCATGGCGAAAAAGTTTATACTTGCTCTTGACGCAGATGCGGCGGGACTCGAAGCGATGCGGCGCGGTTTGAGCGTCGCGCAACAGGCGTTGGACAAAGAGTACGTGCCGACGCCCATCAACCGCAACCTCATCGCGTTTGAAGGACGCTTGCAATCCGAGATTCGTGTCGCCGTGCTGCCCAGCGGGCTCGACCCCGACGATTTGCTGCGGCAGAATCCACAAGCATGGCATAGCGTGTTGGATGGCGCGTTGCCGGTTGTAGATTTTTTGATTCAGCGCATCACCGAGCCGCTTGATTTGGAAACGGCGAAGGGCAAGAGCGAAGCCGCGCGCACATTGTTGCCGTTGATTCAAGAGTTGTCCGACGGGGTCGCGCGCAATCATTATCTCCAAGTATTGGCGCGCAAGTTGCGCGTGGATGAGCGCGTATTGCTCGGCATGGGCGAAGCGCCATCCCCTAGACCACCGACGCCGCGCGCTCAACCGAAACGCGCAGAACGCGCCACGCCGTCCGAAAAATTTGTGTTCGGGCCCGAAGAATACTGTTTGGCGTTGTTGCTCTCGCACCCAGCAGAGTTGGCGACGGTTGAACAGTTAGGGTTGCAAGCAGCGGATTTTGCGCGCACAGAGCAGCGGCAAATTTTCGAGGCGTTCAAGCAATGGTGTGAGTTCAATGATCCCACTCAGTTAGGCGCGTTGCGCGAGACGTTAGCGGAGGCGTTGGTAGCGCGCTTCGACGCACTCTTAGCCAACACCCCCAGCGCAGCAGTGGACGTGATGGAAATCGAAAAAGCAGCGTTGCGGTTGCGTGAACGGGCGATTCGCCAACAGATTGAGCGACTGCGTTTTCTCGAAGACGAAGCGCGACGCACGAATGCGGTGGATGAGATGCAGGAATATCGGCAGTTGATTCTCAATGCGACCGAACATCTGAAGTGGACACAGGATGCACTACGCGCGCGTTCCTATGCAGCGCGGATTCATTAGCTGGCGGAAGATGGGAGATGGAAGATAGAAGATCGTAGATTATTTTTATCCGTCACTCCTCAGCCGTCATCTGTCTGATTGGGTATAATGATTGACTTAAGTCTTTATCAAGCGACCTTAGACCAATTGCTAGCGAAAGCTGGTTCATCAGCCCTACTCATCGAAAAAGAAATCGTCGCCGCCTTTCCTGACTTGAGCGATGAGCTCGATCTGCTCGAAGAGATTCAGGAATATCTGACTACCAAAGGCGTGCGTATTTTGAGCGACGAGGAGCTGGGACTCGAAGAGCCGTCGCCCGAAGCGATTCAACAGCTCGAACAAGAAGCGGCGACAGAAGCAGACACCAACGTCGTCGAAGAGCTGCTGTCGTCAGGACGCGAGGAAGTGAGCGCCGACCCAGTGCGCATGTATTTGCGCGAGATTGGCGCGTCTGCTTTATTGACGGCTGAGAAAGAGGTGGAGCTGGCGAAGGATATTGAAGTGGGCAACCTCGCGCGCGAACAGTTGCAGCGCAGCAAGCTGTCGGCGGCAGAAAAGTCGCGTTGGCAAACTGCTGCGCAACAAGGGGAACGCGCGCGTAAACATTTGTCCGAAGCAAACCTGCGGCTTGTCGTTAGCGTCGCCAAGCGTTACATTGGGCGCGGCATGAACTTCCTCGATTTGATTCAAGAGGGCAACATCGGTTTGTTGCGCGCGGTCGAAAAGTTCGATTATCGGCGCGGCTTCAAGTTCAGCACCTATGCGACATGGTGGATTCGCCAAGCGATCAGCCGCGCCATCGCCGACCAATCGCGCACCATCCGCATTCCTGTCCACATGGTCGAGACAATTAACCGACTGATGCGAGTTTCACGTCAGTTGCAACAAGAGTTGGGACGTGAACCTAACGACGAAGAAATCGCCTTAGCAGACGACGAGATTCGCTTGAAGGTTGGCAAGATTGACGACGAAGAAAAAAAGCAGGCAGAACATGCCTTGCTGGAAGGTCTGCCCTTGGAGCCGTTGGTGGCGCGCAAGTTGGCGCGGGCGGCGCGCAAGGTGCGGACTATCTTGTCGGTCTCGCAAGATCCGATCAGTTTGCAAGCGCCGACGGGCAGTGAAGAAAATTCGGCAATGGGCGACTTCATCGAGGACGAGAACGCGACGGTGCCCGTGGATGCGGCGTTGTTGGAGTCGTTGCGGGCGCAGATGCGCGAGGTGCTGCGCGGCTTGACGGAGCGTGAGCGGCGCGTGTTGGAGCGGCGCTTCGGGTTGAAGGATGGGCAGAGTCGCACGCTCGAAGAAGTCGGCGAAGAATTCGGCGTGACGCGCGAACGCATCCGTCAAATCGAGGCGAAAGCCTTGCGGAAGCTGCGCCACCCGCAACGGAGTAAGAAGCTCAAAGATTATTTGGTGTAAGCACAACCGCCGCTCTCATGTGCGAGAGCGGCGGTTGTTTTTATGTAGGAGTGTGATGGTGGCATGATAGGTGTAGGGCAAGTTGTAAACTTGCCCACCTAGACTCGTTGGAAACTTGTCTTACACTAGGGTATCAGCGCATCTCGCCGGGTTGTTCCTGTCCCTCGAACCAGCTGAAGAACACGATAGTCAAGGCGATGAGGAAAATGCTGCTGCCCGGAATCCACATGATCAGCCCCGCATAGATTTGGTCGTCGAGCGGCGTGAGGTCAAGGAGGCGCGGCGCGGCGATGTATGAGGGATACCACGGGGTCTCGGTGAAGGTGAGCAGTGCGCCAAGTATCGTTGGGATGGTGCCTTGCATGAACAAGTATAAAATTTGCGCGGGGTAGGGGAGGCGTGGCAACGTTTGGCTGGGGCTGCAGATGGGCCACCACGTGACCACGGCTGTCCCGATGAACAACAGATGCGTGAGGATGTGGAAGTTGAGGTTGTTGACGATGCCTTCATAGAAGAAAGGCACGTGCCACAGCGAAAACACGCCGTTGAAAAGAAGGAAGGCAGGAACGGGGCGCGTCAACCAATAGCCAAAAGACAACACTGCTGGTGAGCGCAGGAGTGGCCGTATCATCCAAGCCGGTGTGGCGAGCAACAGGAACGGCGGGAAGATGAGCGTGAGAAGCAAGTGTTGGATCATGTGCATCGTCAATGAAACCGTGTCAAGGCCGCCAATGGGTGAGAGCAGCGCGGCGACGAGCGTCACGACGGCGACGACGAAACACACTTGTTGCTTGCGCGTGAGTGGTTGAGCAGCGGGGAAGCGGTCACGCCATGGTCCCGTGAAGAGCAAATACAACGCGCAGAACAAGATAAGGCCAAGCACCACGCTCGGCTCGAAAGACCAATACACAAACATAATGATAAACAGCTCACACAAAAAGGGCGCAGCACGCACCAGGAGTGCGCGTTGCGCCTTTCGTGTGTTAAACCCCTAAAGGGTTTCGAAATGAGGGTGTGACAGAATCGCTACTTGTGCAATACACTTGCGGGTGTAGCGGGGATATTCAAGTCAACGCCGAACAAGATGCCGAACACGAAGAACATGAAAACACCGCACACGACGCCAATGCCCACCATATAGGTGAACCAGTGGTGGTCGAACTTTAGGTGCATGTAGTAGCCTGCGACAATCGCCGCTTTGACGAGGGCAAACCCGATGAGCAACGGCGCTTTGAACACAGTCAGTGAGCTCGCCATCAATTCGAGCATCGTCAACACGAATAGGGTGAGGAAGCAGATGACATAGACTTTGGCGCGGGATGGGGGATGTGTGGTGGGAGTTTGTTCCATCAGAAAATCTCCTTGAGAACTCTGATATCTTCATAACTTTCCCCTAATTCTCTTGAGGGAGATTGGGGGAAAGTTTGCTAGCTCAACAGATAGACCAGCGCGAAGATGATGACCCAGACGAGGTCAACGAAGTGCCAGTACAAGCCAATCAACTCGACGGCGAGCGGAAACTCTTTGGTGAAGCCCATGCGGTAGCCGCGCACTGCGGTGATGGCTAACATGAGCACGCCGACGGCGACGTGTGTGCCGTGAAAGCCCGTGAGCGTGAAGAAACTGGAGCCGAAGATGTTGACGCCGAGGTTCAAGCCTTCTTCGATGAGCTTCGCGTATTCATAAACTTGCACGCCTAAAAAAAGGATGCCAAGCACGATGGTGGACAAAATCCACTGGAAGAATTGTTTGCGCTCGTGACGTTCGGCGGCTTCGAGCGTGAGCACCATCGTCAAGCTGCTGCACAACAACACCAGTGTGTTGAGTGCGACAATGGTCAGGTCGTGAAACACATCGGCGGGATAGGGGGCAGCGACGCTTTTGCCGCGAAAGACCAGATAGGTTGCAATCAGCGCGGTGAAGAACATCACCTCCGAGCCGATGAACGTCCACATGCCTAATTTTTTGCTGTCCACACCGAGACTGCCGATGTTGGGGTTGTGTTCCATGTCCTCTCCGGAGTTAGTGAACCGTGTTCAGTGTGCAGTGTTCAGTGATTGTTCATCCAACTGAACACTGAATACTGAAACTGAAAACTTTTATTTTCCTGCGGCGACTTCCACCTGCCACCCGTAAATGCCGTAGAACATGATGCCGACGCCGATGATAGGGACAATGAGGTTGATGAAGGGCATGAGCGCGGCGACATCGTTGAAGTACAACAGACCTGCCATCACCACCGTCAAGCCAAAGGCGACGACCATTGGGAAGATAGAGGGCGAGGGCATGTGGAAGTGTTCTTCGTGTTCATCGTGTGTCGCGTGTGCGTCATGCCCAGCGTGCGTTGTCGTGGCATGCGACGGCTTGCCGTGCGATTCCAAGCCTTGATTGTGTTGTGGATACTTCACATCCCATAAGGGGCGGCGGCTGCGGACGATGGGAATCTGAGAGAAATTATGCTTGGGTGGCGGCGAAGTGGTAGCCCATTCGAGTGTAGCTGCGTCCCACGGATCTTCGTTGGCGCGCTCACCGCTGCGCCAGCTCACAAACAGATTCCAGATAAAGATCAACGCGCCTAAGCCGATGAGATAGGCGCCGATGGTGGAAACCAAATTCCACATGTCCCAATTGTTGCCAGCCGCGTAGGTATAAATGCGGCGCGGCATGCCTTCCACGCCAAGCCAATGCTGTGGGAAGAACGCGAGGTTGAAGCCGATCATCGTCACCCAGAATTGCACGAGCCCGAGCTTCTCGCTCATGAATTTGCCAACCATCTTGGGGAACCAATAGAACGCGCCGCCATATATGCCCAAGATTGCGCCGCCGAACAAAACGTAGTGAATGTGCGCGACGACGAAGTAGGTATCGGTGAGTTGGTAGTCGAGCGCGGGCGAAGCGAGGAAGATGCCGCTGATGCCGCCGATGATGAACATGGCGATGAAGCCGATGGCGAATAGCATCGCGGTGTTGAGTTTGAGATTGCCGCCGTAGAGCGTTGCTACCCAGTTGAAAATTTTCACGCCCGTCGGCACGCCAATCAACATCGAGGTCAGCGAGAACGCAAGATTCACGACAGGCGGTAAGCCCACGGCGAACATGTGATGCGCCCATACTGTGAAGCCGAGGAAGCCAATCGCGACGCCTGAATAGGCGATGAAGGTGTAACCAAAAATGGGCTTGCGCGCAAAGGTCGGTAAAATTTCGGAGATGATACCCATTGCGGGCAGAATCAAGATATAGACTTCGGGATGACCGAAGAACCAGAAGAGATGTTGCCAGAGAATTGGGTCGCCGCCCATCTTAGCCAGATAGAAGTTCGTGCCGAAGTTGCGGTCAAAGAAGAGGAGTGTGACGGCGACAGTGACGCTGGGGAATGAGAAGATGAGCAAGAACGCTGTCACGAGCTGCATCCACACGAACAACGGCAGCCGATTGAAGTTCATGCCCGGCGCGCGCATGTTCAACACGGTGACGATGAAGTTGATGGAGCCCGCGAGCGAGGCGATGCCGAGCAACTGCAAGCCCAACACCCAGTAGTCCATGCCGTGCGTCGTCGAGAATTCCGACCCCGTCAACGGCGCGTACGAGAACCAGCCTGCGTTCGGCGCGCCGCCCAAGACGAACGACGAATACATGAACAAGCCGCCGAACAAGAACAACCAATACGACAGCGCGTTCAAACGAGGGAACGCCATGTCGCGCGCGCCGATCATCAATGGCACGATGTAGTTGCCGAAGCCAGCATTGAGCGGCATGATGGCGAGGAACACCATCGTCGTGCCGTGCATCGTGAAGATTTGGTTATAGATATCGGCAGTGTTCGGACCGAAAGCCATCAGATTCGCCGCCGCCAGCTGCGTGCGAATGAACAGGGCTTCGAGTCCCCCGATGAGGAAGAACACAAAGGCGGTGACGAGGTAGAGCAGGCCGATGATTTTGTGGTCAACGGTCATCACCCAATCGCGCCAGGTCATCGCTTCCAGTGTGTTTTTTGTTTGGGGCATAGTCATTACGCCCGCATGTGCAACCATAGGTCACTCCCTACATTAGTCTCTCGTCGCTCGTCGTTAGTCGCTCGTCATTAGTTGCTAGGCGCTAGGGCAGGATTAACAAATCTTTGTTGCAGGAGGAGGCGTTCTCTAACGCCGTTCCCATTCGGTGCGACACACGCGGTCGAGCGCGCGAGCGCCGGCTGCGCAATCGCTTTGCTAAAGCGGCACTAGCAACTAATGACGAGCGACTATTTCAAGCTTAACAAATAGGCCGTCACTGCGTCTATAAAGTCTTTACGCGCTTGGTCGTTAGGTAAGCCCTTCAAATAATTTTGCACGGTCAAAGACATTTTGTTATCCGACTTCATCGCTTCGGTTTCGCGGATCCATCGGGTCAAGTTGTCGGGCGTGAGCTCATACATACCGCCCGCCAGGGTTTTGCGCGAGGCAAGGTGCGTCAGATTCGGACCCAACACGCCCACCGCTTTTGGATTGCCGCCGATGGTGTGGCAGGCAGCGCACACCTTGCCGAACTCTTCTTCGCCTTTCTTCGCTAAGGCGTTAGTCGCAGCCACGACGGGAATAGCTTGTTGATTCTTCAGCCACGCGTCAAAATTGGCTTGCGAATCCACTATGACGCGAAAGCGCATTTGGGCATGTTGCGCGCCACAGAACTCGGCGCACTGTCCCCAGAAGTCGTCGCCCGCTTTGGAAGCGTAGAACGAACCCTTGTTGATGTGGCCCGGAATCAAGTCGGTCTTGCCGCTCAATTGCGGAATCCAAAAGCTGTGAATCACGTCCACCGATTCGAGCATGTATTGGACAAGGTAACCCTCTGGCACGTGCAAATCACTGGCGGTTGTGAGGACGGCATCTTTGCCATCCGCCGTTTTGTAGTTTGCTTTGTAATCGGGGTATTGGAACTCCCACCACCATTGATGGCCAATGACGCGGACATTGATGGTTTTGTCGGTTTTAGGCGGATCGGTGAGCGCGAATATCGTGCGTGCGGTCATCACGAAGATAATGCCGAGGATGACGGCGGGCGCAATCGTCCACAAAATTTCGACGGTGGTGTTGCCGTGCCATTGCGCGGGAATCGCTTGGTCGTTGCCGCGCGAACGGAAACGAAAAACAGAATAGAAGAGTACGGCTTCGACAACGATGAAGACAAACAGCGCCATCCAAAAAACAGGGACCAGCAAACTATGAATGTGACTAGAGGTAACGGATTTGGGGTCGAGGGTTGTTTGGATAGATGGTGCGCCGCAGGCTGACAAAGTACCCATCAGCAGCACGCCAGCATGGGGCAACACGCGACGGCATAGCGAGGTCAGACGACAGGACATCATTCCTCTATTCCTCCCTTTTAACTTGAGACGAAAATGACTTACACAGCTACAGAAGCGTTGTGAAATATATCACTAACCTTGACGAGTGTCAACGCCGCGCAGCAGAAATAGGCAGCTGCTCCCAACCAGCGGCAGGCATTATACACGCTTTTACTATGCACGCAAGCGATGTGTGATTGACAAGGCGCGGGATTGATAGTTACAATGACACACGCCTTATTGAAAAGGAAAAGGAAAGGAAAAGACGATAAACATGAAAGACATCTTGCCCACCTTGGAAACATGGCGCGCGCAAGGCGAGCGCATCGCCATCGCAACCGTCGTGACCGTTGCAGGCTCCGCGCCGCGTCCCATCGGCGCGAAGCTCGCCGTGAGCGAATCAGGGCAGATGGTTGGCTCGGTCAGTGGCGGTTGCGTGGAAGGCGCGGTCTTTGAAGAAGCGCTGCGCGTCATCAAAACCGGCAAACCAACATTGTTGCGCTACGGCATCGCCGACGAGTTCGCGATGGAGGTTGGCTTGGCGTGTGGCGGCATGATTGATGTGTTCGTGGAACGATTAGATTGGTAAGGGCTATGAATCAAAATCATCCAATTATCGCCAGCAGCTATGAGCGCTTGCGAGAAACTCACGAACAAAATATCAGACAAATGGTTTCTGCTAAATACGCAGAGCGATGGACTTCTGCCAGCTGGTTTGCACGACTTTATCTGAAATTCAACATCTGGCGCGAGATTCGACAAGAACTAGACAAGGTAGCGCCGTGCAGAGGTTTATACGCTCAGAAATGATTCCACACGCTTCTCTCATCCTTTCTCCGACACTGGCTCGCCGCTTGTTCATCACGCGCCAACTGTTGGCGGGCCCGCGCCTCTCCGCCAATACGAATGGCATTATGTGTGTGGCGCGCGAGCTGGGTTGCCTGCAGCTCGACCCGACGAGCGCCGTCGCGCGCAGCCATCTCCTCGTCTTGTGGAGTCGGCTCGGCAACTACTTCGTCTCACACCTCGACCAGCTGTTGTGGGACGAGCGACGCTTGTTCGAGTATTGGGCGCACTGCGCCTCGATTGTCCTCACCGAAGACTATCCACTCTATCATTTGATGATGAGGAACTATCCACGCAGACACCACACCGACGTTTGGGAGCAACGCGTGTGTGAATGGCTTACGGATAACGCTTCATTGCGCCGCTATATCCTCACCCGGTTACGCAAAGAGGGCCCCTTGCTCTCACGCCAGCTCGAAGCCGAAGGCATTCATCCGAAAGCATGGGTCTCATCAGGTTGGACGGCGGAGCGCAACGTCTCGCGCATGTTGGACTTCCTGTGGATGCAAGGCAAGATCATGGTGACCAAGCGTGTCGGCGGACAGAAGCAATGGGACCTGGCGGAACGCTGCTTGCCCGCTTGGACGCCGCGTGACCAGTTGGATGAATACGAAGTCACCTATCGCGCGGCGCAACAAGCGCTGCGCGCGTTGGGCGTGGCGACGGCGCAACACATCAAGTATCATTTCATTCGCGGTCGCTATCCGCATTTGAACGAGGTGTTGACGCAGCTCGTGGATGAAGGGCGCATCGTGCTGGCAGCAGTGCGTGACAAAAACGAAACGTGGAAAGGCGCCTGGTTCATCCACGCTGACGATGTGCCGTTGCTTGAATCATTGCGCGATAGCGCCTGGCAATCCGCACAGCGCACGACCTTGCTCTCCCCCTTCGACAATTTGATCTGTGATCGCGCGCGCACCGAGCAATTGTTCGACTTCAACTATCGCGTCGAGATTTACGTGCCAGCGTCCAAACGCCAATACGGTTACTTCGCCATGCCGATTCTGCACGGCGACCGACTCATCGGGCGCATTGACCCGACGATGAACCGTGAGCAAGGCGTCCTCACCATCAACGCCGTGTATGCGGAAGACTATGCGCCCATGAATCGCGCGACCGCCATCGCTGTGCGTGATGCCATCGCGGAGCTCGCGCAATTTCTTGGCGCACACGATGTCGTGTATGCGAAGAAAGCGCCCGCAGGCTGGGCAAAATGGCTGCGTTGAACAACCAACCTCACTCGGCGAGGCAGGAGTTGCACTCTTGCTTCTGCCCGCACATGAACAAGGAGAAAAAATCATGCAATACCCACTGACCCTCTCATTCAAGCTGATCGCACTCGCGCCGCAAATTTCCGTGACCGACGCGAATGGACAGCTGGTGTATTACGTTAGGCAAAAGCTGTTCAAGTTGAAAGAATCAGTTAGCGTGTTTGCAGACACCCAGCAAACGCAAACCCTCTACACGATCAACGCCGACCGCATCATTGACTTCTCCGCGCGCTACAACTTTGCCGACCGACAAGGCATCGGCGTCGGCGCGGTCAAGCGCCGCGGCATGCGCTCATTGTGGAGCAGCCATTACGACATCTTTGATGGCGACATGTCTGTGATGACCATCAAGGAAGAAAATCCGTGGGTCAAAGTGATTGATGCGCTCGTTGGCGAAATTCCCGTCGTCGGTATGTTCACGGGCTACATGTTTCATCCCGCCTATCTCGTCTCGCGCCCCGATGGCACGCTCGTCATGCGTCTGCAAAAAGAGCCCGCGTTCTTCGAGAGCAAGTTCATCGTCGAACAAAAAACACCGTTGAACGAAGCCGAAGAGCAGCGCGTGCTGCTGAGTTTGTTGATGATGGTGTTGTTGGAGCGCAGCCGCGGTTAGCGTAAAAGACCTCGCAGGTTTCGGTATCCTGAAGCCTGCGAGGTCTGGCTTCGCTATGATACCCAAAGACCAATGGAAGGCGAGCGGGTCTGTTTCGTGCACACCTTCGCATGGGTAGTAGGAGTGAAATAATGCCAACCATGCCCGGCCCGCGTCCCATGCCGCTCATCGGGTGGAGAGGCAACGCGCTCAGTATCCTGCACGACCCGATAGTGGAGCTGCACAAGCTGTATCGAACTTACGGACCCATCGTCGCCATTCAAGGACAGACTCAAATCGTTCACATCTTTGAGCCAGCACACAATCACCAAGTCCTCAGCGACTCCGATACGTTCTATACGCCAGATGCGGATACATTGCCGCCGCGCTTTTCTACAGGCACGGCGGCGCGACGTATCATGAATGGCGGCTTGTTGCAAATGAACGGGCCGCGTCACAAACAACAGCGCCGTTTGATGATGCCCGCTTTTCACAAGCAACGCATCGAAGCCTATCGCACCGACATCATCGCCCTGACGGAGCGACGCTTGGCGACATGGCATGTAGGTGAATCACGCGATATGCTGTTGGAGATGAAGCAACTCACGCTGTCCATCGCCACGAAGACCCTGTTAGGTCTTGAGCCTGATCAAGAAGGCGAACAGCTGCGACAGTTGATGGAACATTGGATTAACGTTGGCTTCTCGTCGCTGACGATGCTCTTGCCATTCAACGTCGCTGGCTTGCCGTATCGGCAGATGTTGAGACTCGCTGAACGATTGGAACACGAGACGCTGACGTTAATTGCACGCAAACGCGCAAGTGGCGCAGATGCAGGTGACGCACTCTCGATGTTGTTGCAAGCGCACGATGAAGACGGCGCGCGCCTGACTGACGAAGAACTGGTGGGCGAGACGGCTACACTTTTCGTCGCAGGACACATCACCACGGCGAGCGCGTTGAGCTGGGCGTTGTTCCTGCTCGCGCAACATCCGCGCGTCATGCACGATTTGCTTGACGAGTTGGGCGGGTTGCGTGGTGACGCGCCGACTATCGAGCAACTCCATCAATTGCCCTTGCTCGACGGCGTCATCAAAGAGACGCTGCGTTTGTTGCCGCCATTGCCATTCAACCTGCGTATCGCCCAAGCGCCATTTCAACTCGGACCGTATGAATTGCTTAAAGGCACGAACGTCGTGTGGAGCGCGGCTGTCACGCATCGCATCCCCACGCTTTATCCGCAACCGCAGCGTTTCATGCCAGAGCGTTGGCGCATGCTTGACCCATCGCCTTATGAATACATTCCCTTTGGAGGCGGGCCACGGCGTTGTCTCGGCGCAGAGTTTGCGCTGCTGGAAATGCGATTGGTGCTGCCGCTCATCGTGCAACGCTTTCGGCTCTCGTTGGCGGAGGGAGTGAAAATTGACCGAGGCGGTCCGATTTTCGTCTTCCCCAGTCCCAGCTTGCCGATGCGTGTGCAACCGCCAGGCACTCCATTCACGAAAAGCACCGTGCGTGGCAACATTCATGTCGTGGTGGACTTGGAGTAAGGGTGTGTCTTAAAAGCCTCGTTTGTCATTCTGAGGCGGAGCGAAGCGAAGCCGAAGAATCTTGGCGTTCGTGACACAGAGACCCTTCGCTTCGCTTCATCCCCTTTAGGGGACATGGGTGACAGTCAGAAAAATACCTTTTAAGACACTCTCTAAGGAAACAGGAACACAGGTACACACGAAGACAAGTTCTTGTTTACCTGTATTCCTGTGTACTTTGTGATCAAAACATTTATGTCCCTGTCCTATGAACGCACCTTCCGTGTGCGCTACTACGAATGCGATGCCTACGGGCACGTCAACAACACGCACTACTTACGCTACGTGCAAGAGACGGCGCTCGATGCGGCGATGATGATGGGTTACGATGAGTCACAAGCCGCTGTCATGAATCGTCATTGGCAACTGCGCGAGGTTGACATCGCATACGTGCGCCCGTTGAAGTATGGCGATACTGTGTTGGTGAAAACGCACATCGAAGCGTATGACGCGTCACGTGTGCGCCATCGTTACACATTTCAGATCGCAAACACGAGTGATGAAGTCGCGCGGGCGCGCACCGAAGTCGAATTGAGAGACAATGTGACACATCACCCCGCGCCGATTCCCGCACATTGGTCAGCGGTCTTCGCTGCCGACAGCGCATGGCAACCTGAACCGTTCCCACCCGAATCAGCGCCGCCGCAACGCATCTTCACGCTGCAACGGCGCGTGAGGTGGCAAGATGTGGATGCATCGCATCAATTGCATCCCGCGACATTGCTGGATTACATCGCGGAGTGTGGCAATGAAGTGCTGATTGCGCATGGCTGGCCCATTGCGCGTATGATGCAAGCAGGTTTCGGCATCATCATGCGGCGGATGCGTGTGGAGTTCATGCAGCCGATTCGTCTGGACGACGAGCTGACCATTTCTACGTGGGCGTCGGAGTTCAAACGCATCAGCGCCGTGCGTTATTATTTGTTCACGCACGCAAGCGATAATACTCTTGTTGCGCGCGCTCATGTGCTGGGTGTGTGGCTGAACACGACGACCATGCAGCCGATACGATTGCCGCCGCATTTCCTCGCGGACTTTGCGACGAATGTCGTCATCTGAATAGACAGAATGGACAGAATTACAAGACACAAAGTTCCTTGACGAATGGTGTGCGTAGGATGCTGTAGGTCGGATTGGCAATCCGACTACAA
>CAZDYP010000081.1:0-21381 GCA_964509505.1 uncultured Anaerolineae bacterium
TCATACCCACCACCACTCCAACAGTATCCCCCACGCCTACCGTTGTCCTCTCGCCGACGACGAGCATCACGCCCACTAGCCAAATCACGCCGACGACGAGCATCACGCCCACTAGCCAAATCACGCCAACGACGAGCATCACGCCCACTAGCGAAATCACGCCGACGACACCCGTAACTCCGACGAAGCCTGTGCTGGGGCCCTTCCGCACCGTGATGACGGGCGTTCATCTGGAATCTGCCCGCGTCGAAGCGGATCCGCAAACTGGCTTGCCGTCTATCTCATTCAAACTGACCCCAGAAGGCGCGCAAATTTTCGCAGAACATACGCGCAACAACGTCGGCAAATTTTTGGCGATTACGATGGACAAGCAAGTGCTTTCGTCGCCGCGCATTCAAGGACCTATTCTAGGCGGCAATGGTCAAATCACGGGACAATTCTCGCCCGATGAAGCCCAAGCGTTGGTCGTGCAGCTGAAATATGGTTCGCTACCCATTCCCCTTAAAGTCATTTCGAGTCGCACGGTTGGCCCCACCTTGGGACAAGATTCGATCAGCCGGAGCTATGTTGCGGGCGTGATTGGCATCAGCATGGTCATTCTGTTTATGTTGCTCTACTATCGTCTGCCTGGCTTCCTTGCGGACTTGGCGTTGTTGTTGTATGGTGGGCTGGTGTTGGCCATCTTCAAGTTGGTGCCTGTGACGTTGACGCTGGCAGGCATCGCCGGGTTCATCTTATCCATTGGTCTCGCGGTGGACGCGAACATCCTCATCTTCGAGCGCATGAAAGAAGAGCTGCGCGCAGGTCGCTCGTTGCGCGCCGCCATCCGAGCAGGCTTTGATCGCGCCTGGCCCTCCATTCGTGACTCAAATGCGTCGTCGCTCATCACCTGCGCCATCTTGTTCTGGTTTGGCACGAACTTCGGCGCCAGCATCGTCGCGGGCTTCGCGCTCACCCTCGCCATCGGTATTGTCATATCGCTGTTCACCGCCATTGTCGTCACGCGTACCTTGCTCAACCTCATCCTTGATTTGAATGTCACACACAATATGTGGTGGTTCGGAGTCAGTCAAAGCAGTGACCAGTAGGCAGTGAGCAGTTAGTCGTGTTCAGCGTTCAGTTATTAGTGAACATTGAACACTCGAGACTGAACACTGAAACTGGATACTGGTCACTCCCCAGAGGATTCATGTTCAACATCGTTTCAAAGCGTTATTGGTATTTCGCTTTCTCGTTACTCATCATCATCCCCGGCTTGTTCTCGTTGGCGACGAATGGGTTGCGCCTTTCGATTGCCTTCACCAGCGGCTCGTTGCTCGAACTGAAATACACCGAGCTGCAAGGCAGGACGTTGCAAATCCAAGACTTTCGCGCGCCGTATGAAGCGCGAGGCTTGGGCGAGCCGCTCGTGCAACTATCAGGCAACGATACTGTCTTGATTCGCAGCAAACCGATTAATCAAGAAACGAAAGCGACGATCAAAGCTAACCTTGAAGCCAAGTACGGCAAGTCCACTGAGCTCAGCTTCGAGACGGTTGGTCCCGAAGTCAGCAGTGAAGTGACACGCAATGCCTTCTATGCCGTGTTGGTTGCCTCGGGCGCCATCTTGCTTTATATCACCTTCGCTTTCTGGCGCCTGCCGAAGCCCTGGCGCTATGGCGTCGCCGCGATTGCCGCGTTGCTGCATGATGTGCTGGTCGTCGTCGGCCTCGCGTCTATCTTCGGCGTTGTATTTGGATGGGAAGTGGACGCGCTATTCCTGACGGCGTTGCTGACGGTAATCGGCTTCTCGGTGCATGATACGATTGTGGTGTTCGATCGTGTCCGCGAGAACTCTGTGCGACATGCCGACGAACCCTTCGCGTCCATCGTCAACCACAGCATTATTCAAACGCTCGACCGCTCCATCAACACCCAGCTCACCACCGTATTGACGTTGCTCGCGCTGATTCTCTTTGGCGGCGTGACCATTCGCTACTTCGTTCTCATTATGCTCATTGGCTTGATTAGCGGCACATATTCGTCCATCTTCAACGCCGCGCAAATTCTCGTCGCATGGGAGACAGGCGAAGTCGCGGACTTCTTCAGACGCTTGCGCGGACGCGCCGCTAACGCATAATGACCAGACCTGTCAGGTCTTCGATCACCACAAGGGGCGAACACCATTCGCCCCTTTTTTGCGTGTGGGACAAGTTGGCAACTTGCCTCACAATGGGTAAGATAAAGCAACCCCATACGCAGAGAAAATAAATGACCCTACCGACTATTGAAATTTACGCGAGCCTCGAATGCCCGTATGCCTATCTGGCAACCTATCGCCTGCGCCAAGTGTGGTCAGCCTATGCGGGACGCCTCCACATTAGCTGGCGCGCTTTGTCGTTGGAATACGTCAATCGCGTCGGCATCTCCAAAAATGGGCACGACGCCGAACGCGTGTTGTTCGCGCACGTCGAGCCAGCCTTGCCTTGGCGCGCATGGTCACGTCCCGACAGTGAATGGCCTGTGACGGCGTGGCCCGCGTTTGAAGCACTAGCGTGCGCGCAAGCGCAACATCACGACGCTGCCTTCGCCATGAGCTGGGCATTGCGTCATGCGTTCTTCATGGAAGGTCGCAGTCTCGCCTTACGCCATGAACTCTTCGACATTGCCAAACAGGTCGCTCGCGAAGCGCCCCTCGACCTTGCGCGCTTTGAGGACGATTGGGATAGCGGTCGCTACAAACGCACCGTGCTTGAGGAAAGTCGGCGGGGCTGGCACGAACTGAAGTTGAACGGCAGCGCGACCTTCGTGTTGCCCGCTGGACAGCCGCTCACCAATCCCGCCATCGGCGAGGTTGATTTCGATGAGGTCAATCACATTCTGCGAAGCTATGCGCCCTATCAGGATGACCCACTCACGGTCTATCGTGACATGCTCGAGCGTGCTGCGCGCACAGGGTAGGAACTTTGCTCCTCGTTCATGCGTCTACTGAGTGAACATCGAGACCCGACACCTACGCGTCGTAGAACGTTGGAGGTCTCAGCTTGAGGAGGCTTAACGATGAACCAGCTTATCGGGCTGTTGCTCATGCTCTCGCTGTTGAGCGCGTGCGCCACGCCTGCTACGGCGATTCCGCCACAACCATCACCTATCGCGCCCACACTCTCGCCAACGCCAATGCCGACTGAAACCCCTATGCCCACCCCAACTGCTGCACCCCGCCCGCTCATCACGTCCATAGACGAAGCGGTGGCTTTCGCGCAACGCCAATACCCCAATCTCAAAGACATCAAGTCCACGCCCCAAGGCACGCTTGGCGCGTCCACCAACATCATCAGCCAAGAAACGGCGGAAGGTTGGAACTTGATTTTCTGGAAAGGTGAAGGCGATTGCCCTGCGGGTTGCATCAACAACTACTACTGGTATATCTCGGTCAATAAGTTTGGCGCAGCGAAGCTGGAGGGCGAATACGCGCGCGAGTACAACGCGCACAGCAACGCGTTCCAAACGCGCGGGCAGCCGCTGTGGGGTGTGCCGCAATAATGAAGGCTTTAACTTTTGATCACCAACTCACCTTTACCGCAGACCATCCCACCCCACAACCATCCGCCGCTGAATCGCTCGTGCGCGTGACGCTTGCGGGCATCTGCAACACGGACCTTGAAATCACACGCGGCTATGCGGATTTTCGCGGCGTCATTGGGCATGAGTTCGTTGGCGTTGCCGAGACGGGACCCCACGCAGGCAAGCGCGTCGTCGGCGAAATCAACATCGCCTGTGGATGTTGTGAGCTGTGCCTGCGCGGGCAGCGCACCCATTGCGTGCGCCGCACAGTGTTGGGCATCCGTAACCATGATGGCGCGATGGCGGAATGGCTGACGCTGCCGCACGAAAATCTGCATATCGTTCCAGATGGCATAAGCGACGAGCAAGCGGTCTTCGTTGAACCGCTCGCCGCCGCGCTTGAAATTCTTGAGGGCGCGCACCTCAAACCATCGGAACGTGTCATCGTGCTAGGCGACGGCAAACTGGGGCAACTCGTCACGCAAGTATTGGCGCTCACGGGTTGTGACCTCACGCTGGTCGGACGACACGCCAACAAACTCGCGCTCGCGCAACCATGCGGCAGCGCCATTTGTCTTGAAGCCGATGCAAACACATTGGCAAACGCCGATGTCGTCATAGATTGCGCGGGCAACGCGTCGGGTTTCGCGCTTGCCTCACGCCTCGCGCGCGCGCGCGGGCGCATCATCTTGAAAAGCACATTTCATGGCGCGCAGAGCGTGACGCTCACACCCATTGCCGTCAATGAACTCAGCATCATCGGCTCGCGGTGCGGACCCTTCGCCGCTGCGTTGCGCTTGTTACAGCGTAAGCTAGTGGCTGTGGAGCCGCTCATTAGCGCAGTATATCCACTATCGGAAGGCCTCGTCGCATTCGAGCGCGCGCAGGCCGCGGGTATTTTGAAGGTGTTATTACGATGCGCCGCTTGATTCGCTACGGCTTGCTCATCCTCTTGTGTGTCGCCTGCGGGAGTGAGGAGCCAAGCGCTGCGCCCTCGTCTCCCAGTAGCGCTACCTCGCAAAGCACTGCCTCCTCCCGCCTCAACGCCGCTCCTGACGTCAGCGCGCTCGCCGCAGCCATCGCCAAAACGCAAAATGCCCAAGCCTATCGGCTCGCGCTCAACATCACTTTGAGCTTCAGCGAAGGCACACGCAAAGCCGAGCAACCGTTTCTAGCATTCACGGGCGTGCGTGCACAAGGCGCGTATCAGCTGTGGTACAAGCAAGGACTATTCAACGAGTTGCCCGGCGAAGGGCAGCCCGTTGAGATGATTCTGATAGATGGGCAGACCTACGCGCGCAGTGAAAAATTTTTTGGCGAGTCGAAGCCTGAGCAATGGTATTGGCTCACGCGCAGCGCCATCACTAAACCCGTCATTGATTTCAACGATATGCTGAACCTCACAAACATAAACGCGGCGCGTTTCAAGAACACTCTGCCTGAGCCACTGGATGGGCAAATCTGTCCTGCCTGGACGTGGGAGGCGCGTGAGCAAGCGCCCAGCATCATCGCGCTCGTCAGCGCTGCCGAAGACAAAGCCTATTTCGATGTGGTTGAACAAGCCGAAGCGCGTCTCGCGCTATGCCCCGATGGTTACGCGCACGAGTTGGCATGGGAACTACGCACGCGCCATCCGCAAAAACATGACGCCCAAAGCCGTGTGGCTGTGACGTTGCGCCTCACCGATTTCGGCGCCAAAGAAATTGTCGTGAAAGCGCCGTCAGGAGCATTGGAATGGGTCCGCTAAGCACAGAAAAATTCGCGGAAGCGTGGCGCAAGGCGCTATGGTGCATGCTCCTGTCTTTTGCCATTGGCGCGTGCAATGGCGATGCGCCCCCTTCACCCTCTGCTGTGACCAGCGCGGCAACTAGCGCGTCCTCTCCACTGCCAACTATCGGCGCAAGCAACCTCACACCCGCGCCTTCGCAGACGACACCGCAACCAACCAACCAACCAACCAACCAACCAACCAACACCGCACCTTGCGCCACCCCCAATTTCGTCGGCTCGCTGGAACTTGTGCCGATGCCCAGCCCCGTGCTTGAGCCGCAGGATATGACGACCTTCAAAGGACGCACCTATGTTGTCGGACGACTCAACGCAACCATCGGTATCATCGAGAACGATCAGCTGATAGACACGTTGCCGACACGCGCATTGCCGCAAGCCATCTTCGCCGATGAAGCGTTGGGCAAATTATTCGTGCTGCATGGACGCGACCATGCCATTGCGATGGTCGACGGGCAACAGCTGCAGGCAACCATTCCCATTAGCAATCCGACCAAAGCCTATCAATCGGTGGCTGCGATGGTGGGCGACGCGCAAAATCATCGGCTCTACGTGGGGCTTAGCGCGAATGTATCCGAGGTCGTCGTGGTGGACACACAAGCGTTCACAGTCACGGCGCGTTTGGTTTTGGGTGCTGATGCGTTTTCGATTGGGGCGCTCGCGCTCGATGCGCCGAATCAACGTCTGTTCGTCAGCACGGCGGGCAACACCATCGTCGTGTGGGATTTACGCGCGCAAAAAATTATAGATACATACAAACTCAACAACGTCATGTATCGTGTGCTGGTGTATGACCAAGCGCGTCGCCGTCTCTATCACGATTTTTACGACAACGGAGGTTATATCGGCGTTATCGAAAACGGACGACGCATTGCCGCCATCCCCGTCGGCGCGGACACGGCGGCGGGCGTTATCGTGCGCGATCGGCTCTATGTCAGCAACAGCTTCAGCAACACCGTGAGCGTCATTGATTTGCAAACGCACCAACCCATTGCGACGATTGCCGTCAGCTATACGCCGCGCGCGTTGCGACCCGATGCGAAAGGCGAACGCCTTTACGTTGCCATCGCAGGCGCACACCGTGACGTGCATCGCCTCGACATCATTGACACACAGCGCAACGTCGTCGTCGGACATGTGCCGCTTGCCATCGCGCCACGCCAGCTCATCGCCGATGCGACACGCAATCGGTTGTATGCGCTCTCACCGTCGCTCAACGCGATTATCGTGAGCGATGGACGACGCACGCTCGCGCAGATTCCATTGGAAGGCACGCCGACATGGATGGACTTTGACGAGCTGGCGGGCCGTTTCTATGTCGCCGATTACCTCACTGGCGAAGTCACTATGGCAAGCGCAGCGCGCAATCAAATCATCGAGCGCAAACAGTTGCGCGCGACGCCGCGCGTGGATGGCATCGCCGTTGACCGCGCGCACAATCGTGTCCTCGTGAACAATCGCGCGTATGCGCTCGGCACGCTCGCGCCGACGGGCGCATACAGCATCACGGGTTACACGGTGCCATACGGCGACGGCATTTATCCTGACCGCCTGTTGGTCAATCCGTCCGCGCCGCGTTTCTATGCTATTGCCTGGAATGGCATCCCTGGCTCAAATAGCGGCATGACATTCTACCTGTTCGACAGCGACGCGCTCAAGCAGATCAACATTGGCGGCGAACGCAACGTCACGGCTTACGCGCTCGATGACAAAGCCCAACGCTTATACGTCGCCTATTTTCATCCGTTGGGCTTCAACAGCACCTTGCACGTCTATGACGCTGTCACATTCAATCGCCTGAATGTATTGCCATTGCCTGCGCGCGTGACGGCTCTTGGTCTCAATCGCAACACTAGTCATCTGTTTATGGCGTATGGGGACACCCCGTATGCGCGCCCTTCGCCCGCCGATCAAACGATTGAAGTCTTGGACACACGCACATTAGGGCGCGTCGCATCGTTTCCAGCGAACCAATCTTTATCGAGCGCGGCGACGCTCAATGACCGTCTCTACTTTGCGAGCGCATTGGACAATCATCTAGCCATCGTGCGTGATTGCGCGAGCGCGCTGCCGCCTGCGCCCACGCCCACGCGTACCCCCACGCCCTACCCCACGCTGTCGCCGCCAACCCCAACGCCGACGCGCACGCCTCCTACGGCGCCGCCGCGTATCACATCAACGCCGTTGGTTGTCTCATGTCCAATTGCCGTTGCCAATTGGCTTAAGCCAGCTTATGAGAGCAACTCGTTGTACTTGGCAATCGGTTGTCCGAAAGAAGCGGCGCGTAACGTGACCTTTGCGGAGCAAGCCTTTCAAAATGGCACGATGCTCTGGCGCGAGGATGTGCGACAGATTTATGTATTGTGGTCGAACAATCGTTGGAATGTGTATCCCGACACGTGGACGCCCAATGAACCTGAAGGCGGCGCAGAGACGCCGCCCCGCGCCGATTTGCGCGCGCCCAAACGCGGCTTCGGCAAAGTGTGGCGCAACCAATTAGGCGGCGCTACGTCGCCGCTCGGTTGGGCGCTGGAGGATGAACGTGGCGCAGAAGGGCAAGCGCAAAGCTTTGAGCGAGGGGTGGTGGTACGCAGCGACACGCTGGGGATGCGTGTGCTGCATGAAGGCGGTGCGCAAGTCACAGTGCGCTGACAGGGTCGCAATGAAAAAATCTTGGGTGTAGAAAGCCAGAGAGCAGCTAGCAAGTTCGTGCCCTGATTTTCACCCGTCTGTGTGGTGCTTGGCGACTTTGCGTGAGATTTTTGGTCTAATGGATTTGTGTGCCATCGCCCAGTTGTCCAAAAGCATTGCCGCCCCAGCATTTGACTTCACTCGCTTCTAACGCGCAGGTATGACTCAAGCCCACAGCGATTATGGCGAGGGTGGAGGTTGGCAGCATAGGCGTCACGGTTCCGCTTTGATTTGCGATTTTGCTCACGCGGGATTTGCAATCCCGCTGCGAGCAAAAAAAACCGTAACCGAAAGTGGAAACTGCTCTAGACAGTCAAGGGGTTAGCGCGTGATGAGCGGCAGATAGATGATCTGATGTGGCATCACGTAGATATTGGTATTGGGTATATCGTTGGGCGCGGTTATCGTGACGGTCAATGTGGCAGTGAAGTCGACGCCGTTATGGAATTTGCACAGGTTACGATTGTAATGATCAGAGCAGCGGAGCCTGTAGCTGCCACTTGGCAAGCCTGTGGATTGATAGAAGCCATAGCCGTTGGTGTGAGCATACAGAATGTACTGACCCGTGGTGACATCGGATACGTCAATGTGGATATCGCTCATCGTCTGATACGTCAACTGATGACGCGCGACACCACTAATGGAGCCGCCGCGCGCGAGGGTCGCATTGATCTGTGGCACCACACCTGACGCGGGCACCATGACACCCAACGCTGCACTGGCTGAGAGTGTGTCGCTGTAATACTCACGGAGGTAGAGTGTCCAATCGTTCGGCACGAATTGGACACGATAAAGGTCTGCGCGCAAGCCGCGTGTGGTGTAGTAGCCATCCATATCTGCATACGCTCCAGTCACAGTGCCCCTAAAGGCGCGCTCCAATGCAACCGCTGCGCCGTACATCGGCAAGCCACTATCGGCGGCAGCGACATAGCCCGTCATCACTGCGCCAACCGATAATTCGAGGTTGATGTTGGGCGTGGTCGAGTTCAGATTGACCGGCACGTTAGACGCGTTGATGCGCTGATCGGCGTGGTCATACCATTCAGGAATGAACGGCGATGGCGGCGTGAACTGCACTCGGTAGTTGCCCGGCATCAAGCCCTCAAGGCGATAGGCGCCGTCTATACCGGTGTACGTCGTGTGATAAGAAGCGCCTTGCGCAGATACGCCTACACCAGGCACACCACCGCTGCTGCTGGTGATGATACCCGTGATGACCCCGCCGCGCGGCACCACTTGATTGATGTGAGTTGTCGTCATACCCGCAGTCACCGCAACCAAGTCAGCGCTATTCCAATCGAACTTGAGGTTGTAGTAAAGCTGGTATGGGTAGGGCGCGGGTAGATAAAACAGTAACCGATAGCTGCCCGGCGATAGATTACTCAAGACGTACTGGCCGTTGTTAGTGTATGCAAAGTAAACAGAGCCATCTGCGGCGCGATAGGCGACGATGGAGGCAGCTAAAGGCAACCCTGTATCAGCAGCTGTAAGCGTGCCTGTGATCGCGCCCGTGGCGGCGCTGGCGCGTGTGGTGGATGAGAGCGAAGACAATTGGGCATTGATGTTGGTAACATTGATGCCTGCCGTCACGGTGATGATCGTTGCGGTAGCCTGTGATGGTTGGGTGTCATACCACTGGGTCTGATAGCCCGTTCTTGAGAACCGCACTTGATAGACGCCCGAAGCGAGACCAGGCATCGTTACATATCCTCCGCTTGAATTACTGTAACCATAAGCCGCCGCCGAACTGCTGCCGACAGGAAAGATGCTCACCCCCACACCCCATAGTGGCGTGCCATTGGCATCCATGACTGTGCCTGTGACCAACGCGCCGAGCGACAGCGTCGCGTTGATATTCGGCGCATGAGTATTCGTGAGAGCGATCACGGTAGCTGAGAGGTAATGGGTAGCATCGTTGTACCATTCGCTGCGATGCGCATCATTGCTTGAGAAATAGACACGGTAGGTATCGGGCTTGAGCGGACCAATACGATATGCGCCGTTGGCGTCAGTGTATGAACAGGCGCGTGCGTAGGCTTCACTGCCGCGATAGGCGCAAACATACACCAAGTTTAGAGCGGTTGAGCCTGTGACTGTGCCGCTGATGAGAAGGCCTGCGCGCAACGCAGCATTGATATGAGCAGTCGTGGAGGCGATCGTCACAGTCACGGGTTTGAAGTCGCTCTCATAAAATTGATTGTCGTAGTATTCGCCGAGGTAGGGTTTGGGCGGATTGAAGAATGCGTGATACACACCTGTCAACAAACCCGTGCTGGTGTAGTAGCCGTCGGCGTCGGTAGTCACCGTTGAACTTGAGCCAGCGCCATCTACGCGGCTGATCTGCACGGACACATCGCTTAGACCTGCGTTAGTGCTGATGTCGGTCACACGTCCAGTCATAATCCCGCCCGGTGCGAGACTTGCGTTGATGTTAGACGTGACAGTTGTGGTGACGACAGTGACGGGAGTGTATCCATTCGGATTGGTCACTGGCACATTGTTGTAGTATTCGGGCAAGTGGTAATCGGTGGGAGAGAATCTCACGCGGTAGATACCTGGTATCACATAGATCGAATAGGCACCGGTGCCATCCGTAGAGCCACAGTTCGAGAAGAAAAATTGCGGCCCCCAAGCGCACACAGATACACCGGCCAACGGCGCTCCACCATCGTCAGCGGTAATGACGCCTGTGATGAATCCGCCGTGGGAAACGAGCCTTGCAGTTGATGGTTGAGCCGACATGACTTGTTCGAAAGGCGCAAAGCCATTAACAACTTCATCTGCGCGGCGCAATGGGATGACCTCACGCCAACCTTGTAATGTCTGCCAGGCCTCCTCATCACCCATCACGCTGACGTGCTCAGACTCGCTCAACATGGTTATCGCCGTAATATGCCCTACCGCTTGCAACTCCTCTAGTGCGCGCCATAACGCGAAGGGCAGGCTGGACGCTGGGCGTTGGATAAGGATGGGGCGATGAGTATGATCGGGATCTTTGTTATGGGGTGATGGAACTGGCGTGGGCGTAGGCTCGTTCGGCGGCGCAGCTTGCGCCGGCATCTTGCTAACCACGCCCAATGCGCTTAATGCCAACAGCAGAATGCAGAACATTGTGTAGCGAGTTTTCATTTTGTCCTCCGTCATTTGGTGCGAGAGTTGTGTCAGCCCTCCTGCACTTTCACTTGAATGTCACCTCGACTAGCCGCACCTCGCCCGTGTATGTCCCCCTCGCACGATAATGGCTCACGCCGATTTGCGCGCGCCCAAACGCGGCTTCGGCAAAGTGTGGCGCAACCAATTAGGCGGCGCTACGTCGCCGCTCGGTTGGGCGCTGGAGGATGAACGTGGCGCAGAAGGGCAAGCGCAAAGCTTTGAGCGAGGGGTGGTGGTACGCAGCGACACGCTGGGGATGCGTGTGCTGCATGAAGGCGGTGCGCAAGTCACAGTGCGATAAACACAAATAGAGTCATTGCACATACCTACAGCGACACTCATCGTATCATCACTGGGAGATACCGGCGGTAGTTGAAGTTACTCCTGAGCGTCACCTCCACCAGTCGCACCTCTCCCGTGTACGTCCCCGTCGGGCGGTAATAAGTGACGATGATGTTGCGCCCGCCATCCGCCATAAACTCTGGATGTTCTTTCGCCGCATAGTCATAGAAGCCTGTCGCAGGCGTCATGCCTGTGAACAAAACGGTCGCGCTGCTCCATGGACCTTCGGGGCGCGGCGCGGTGCGGAACATCACGGTGTTAGTGAAAGGTTGACTATGCACCGCCAGAAATTTTTGTAGGTATGGATTCCACGAGACCGACAAGTCGGACAACCAATACATCACAGGCGACGCTTCTGTGATGACGCTCGTCCACTGGCTGCCATTCCAAAACTGATAGGCGGCGCGCTCGGTCACTTGCGCGGGCACCACACGCGCGACACAGAGGGGGAGATAGCTCGAGCCATTGTTGCAACTGCCATACACATACACATAGTCGCCCTCCGCTAAGACCGCCATACCGAAAAGGGGTTCGGTCGCCGTGAAGAGCAAGGTTGGTTCGCGCACGGCGACGGTGTTCGTTGGCACGACACGTGCGAGTCCCATGCCGATGTGGTCGTAGTTGAGCTCACCCGGATGCACGTATAGTTTCATGTAGAAGACGAGTGCGCTGCCATCGCCTGCATCTAAAGGGGCGCCCGGCCACAAGGCGATGCGCTCGGCAGGGTAATTCGGGTTGTTGTTGTAAGCCAATTCGTCTGCGGTGAACGGCAAGAATTGATAGGGCGCGCCGGTCGCATCGAGTGATTCGGTGACAATTCGAATCTTGGTCAAGTCGCCGTAAGCCGCTGTGGTGGAGCGAAACGAACTGCCATCGGCGGCAGGTGGATTGATCAGTGTATCGCCAAACAGCCACAACACGCGGTTGCCGATTCGCGCCGAGCCACCATAATCGCGCGCGGTCACCGACGCGGGTTGAGAGAGCGCGCCGAGATCGTTTACTTGCAGCTGCGCCCGCCACAGCTCTGCATGTTTGTCTAACCCCGCTGTTGTGAAATGGCACAAGTCGTAACGATGCGAGCCATCTAATGTGTCAGTGTTCGCCCCTGTGTAAATTTTTTGCGCGCGATCTACCAACTCTTGTTGCGCTTGTTGAATGTCGGGGTCGCCCGCCGAAAGCCCACAACGTGACGCGATGGCGACATAGATGGGCGCGCTCACGCCTTGTTGCCGAATCGCCGAGAGCATCGCCAAGAAGCGCGTCCGGTAGTCTGCGGTGCTCGTGCCATCGCTGGCATCGCGCTCGCCTTGATGCCACAAGATATGGGTGATAGTGAGGCCCTGTTGTTGCGCGCTTTGGATGGCGTTGAGTAATCTCGGATGATACGCGCCGCCCGGCGCCCAATCCGCTACCGCGGTATTGGCGACGCCGATAGAGATGAACACAACCGCATCGTGTGTTTGGTCTGTGATCAGTCTATCGCCCAAGCGTGACCACACGCTCCCCATGTCGCCCGTCGCGCCAAACAAGGGGTCTTGCGCTTGATACAAATGGCCTGAGTAGAAGTTATATACTGAGGCGGAGGGTGTGTAGCGTGTCTCGCCATGATTGGCTGAGTTCGATTGTCCGAACGCGAGAGCAACCATGCGCTTGGCTGGCAAATCGCTCAGATTCACTTCGCGCCTGAAGGGCAAGGCGTTTGGGGTGAAGGTCACCTTGACGAGTATGATTTGTGAGGCAAAGCCATACCCCTCACCGCTTGGCTGGTGATAGCTGACGACGATGCTGCGCCCACTATCTGATGCGAGTGCGGGCTGCTCGCGCGCTTGCGTGTTGTATCGGCCAGCGATGGGCGGCGGCGCGCTTTCAAACAACGTGACGGGTTGCTCCCATGGTCCCTCGGGACGTGGCGCGCTTCGGATCAGCACGCGATTGGAATTGTATGCGCTCGTGACTGCGATGAACCGTCCCAGATATGGATTCCATGAGACCGATGGATCGTGCGCGCTCGACAGAATGGGCTCGGCTTGATGGATATCGCTGACCCAAGCGTATTCGTTCCAGAAACGATAGGCGGAGCGTTTGCTTGCTTGCGCCAATGGCGCACGCGCCAACGCGCAACCGCGCACACTGTAATAGACCCAGCGGCAACCATACAAATAGAGTTCAGCGCCTTGCACGATGGCAGCGCTGCCGAACGCGAAAGTCGTTCCCGTGAACAACAAACTGGGTTCGCGGATGGCCGTCGTGCTGCCTGTGGCGACGCGCGCGAGCCCTGTGCCTACCACCGTACGAGAGAGGATATCGGTGCGAAGTATCTGCACTTTTTCGTAGAAGACGAGCGCGTTGCCGTCGTCTGCGTTCACCATGCTGCGGGTGAAGAGGCCATAACAATAGGTGGGGTCATTGAGTTCGTCGGCGGCGAGTGGCAAAAACTGAACAGGTATGCCCTGTGCGTCGAGGGTATGCGTCACGAGCAATGGGTTACTGTAAGCACTCACGGCGGAGGTGGAAGAACACCAACCGAGCTCGCTACTGCCCCGCAAAAATGTGCTGTCGAAAGCCCACAACACGCCGTCGTCATGCGGCACAGTCACGCCGCTATCGCGCCACCACACGATGCTGGGGCTGGAGAGGGCGCCAAGCGTTTGTGTGATGGGTAGAGACGTTGGGGTCAATGTGGGTGTGGATGATGGGATCGCCGGAGGGGTAAGGGGGTGAGTGGGCGAGGGGGTGCGCGTGAGCGGGGGTGTGGGCGTGAGCGTAGGTGTGCGCGGCTTTGTAGGATTAGCGTCACTCCAGTTCATCACAAGCCAACCCAATACAAGGCAGAGCGCAGGGAAAATCACATAACGCGCGTTCATCGCATCCTCCTTGCGACAATAAAAAACGGCTTGGTTACGCACCTTGCCGTTCATTGTATGGTTCTGCGCGCGAAAATATAGGGATTATTCCATTTTTTCCTGTTCACTGAGGTTTATTTTTCTGCGTCTCCTTCCTCGGTAACGACTACATTGCTTAGGCGTCGCTTGCGAATCGCCTTGTTGAAACTGTCATGCGCGTCTGCCAACCTTTTGGCGCGGACGCCAATACGCTTGAGCCATTCAGGATATACCTCTTCGGGCGCGCGTCCTTCCATATTGACTTGCTGCCACGCCCAATCGTCGTCAGGGTTGCGTGGACGCCCTCCCTTGTATAGCTTATTGGCAAGCGCGTGCGTCTCGCTAATCACGAGCGCTGGCGGTGTTTCGTCATTCACCTCAGACGTGCGCGCCTCACCCGTCGCCTCGTTCATACTGCCAACATGGGTTGGGCTTTTGGTAATTGTCTCGGCAATATTGTGCGCGGCTTGCGAGACTTGCCTAATCGCCTCAGCAAGCAACTGTACCTGCTCCTCCAGATTAGTGGCAGCTGATTGCGCCGTCACAACCCAAGGAGGCGGCAAGTGTCGCCAATAACGATAGTCGGTGATCAGCAAGAATGTGAGTGTGCCCAGATTGAAGACGAACACAGACAGCATCAGCCATTGCTGGCTGAAGATCATGCCAACCACCACCAGTATATCCAACAACATGGCGCCCACCGACAACACCAACAAAATCGTATGTTGGGCACGTGGGTAGCGCTCGCGGTGCGCGTCGAGCCATACCCACCACGCCACGCCTATTAGAGTGACGACAAGCGCGCTGGAGAGGAGCCAATTCTGGAAAAAGAACGGACTACTGCCCATATTCACCTCAACCCTTTGACTGTTGACGTGCCATTCAATAAAACACAGCGCGCGCGCGAAAGATACGCGCCGAAAACACAACGCGCCCTAGCCACTGGGACTAGAGCGCGTTAAGCAGATAGTGAGCGAAGCCAAAGGTTGTGAAGCAGGGTCACGAATCTTACTGCTTGACGAGGAACTGTTTGTAGCCGTACCACGCGGCGACACACACCAGCGCCACGACGATCAAAAAGATGATGCTTGGAATGATGGCGACGTTGATGATAGCATCCATGCCTACATAGGCGGCGACGACGTACAGCGGCGTGAAAAATAGCGCCCAAGCGACTGGGGGAACAATCATGAGCCAGAAGCGCAGCCGATTGGCGCCTGTATTTTTAGTTGAGCTAGATTGATTTGACACGAGGATTATGCCTCCTTTGGCAAAGGATATTTGGCTCGCTCCGTCTATCCCAGAACTGCAGTTACAAAGCCAGGGTGTTCACAATGGCAGGCAACACCGTCGCTACATCGTCGTGAATCACCACAGCCGCTTGCTCATCAAGATATGTTGGCTGGTAGTTGATGATGATAGCGCGCGCGCCATGCCGCACGGCTTCGCGGGGCCAGTCGCAGGCAGGAAACACTTCAAGCGACGAGCCAACCACGATGATCAAATCGCACGCGCGCACTTCACGCTCTACCTCTCTCACGACCTGAGGCGGCAACAGCTCCCCAAAAAACACCACGTTCGGTTTCAGCAAACCGCCACACACACCGCAATACAGCACGCCATCGTGTTGCGTCGTGCGCGCGGCTTGCGCTTCTTCTGCGACGACCTGCCGACATGCTAGGCACACCAGTTCGCGCGCGTTGCCATGCACTTCGTACACACGCTGCGAACCTGCGCGTTGATGCAAGCCGTCAATGTTTTGCGTGACGACGGCGCGCACATGCCCGCGCGCTTCGAGCGTCGCCAAGGCATGATGGGCGGGGTTGGGTTGTGCGGTTCGCAACGTCTGGCGCAATGGCTTGCGCCATTCGTAGTAGGCGCGCGGATTCGCGAGAAACCCTTGCAGCGAAGCGACCTTCATCGGATCCACCTTGTTCCACAAGCCAGAGTTGGGACTGCGGAAATCGGGAATGCCGGAAGGCGTCGAAATACCTGCGCCTGTCAACGCGATCACGTGGCGCGCTTGTTTGATGAGCGCGGCGGCAGAGTCAACCCCGTTCATGCAACCCTGTGAGTTTCGAGCAGCTTCTTTACGCGCGCCACAATCACGTCGGGCTCCGCGGGTTTCGTCAAGAAGTCATCGGCGCCTGCCATCGTGCTATAGGTTTTTTCGGCTGGCTGAACCTTCGCCGTCAAAATCAGCACGGGGATGTGCGCGGTCGTTGGAATCTCCTTTAAGCGTAGGCAAGCCTCGTAGCCGCCCATCATGGGCATCATCACGTCCATAATGATGGCGTCAGGTTGTTCGTTTTGCGCCACCTTCAAACCTTCTTTGCCATCCTTCGCCATGACAACCTCAAAGCCCGCTTGCTGCAACGTAAACTCGACCAAGCGTCGCGCGCCGGGGTCGTCTTCCACTAACAAAACTTTCTTCGGCATCTGATAACTCCTTGCAAGGTATGATTAGCTGTTACTTGTCCACCACCGCAGGCTCGCTCTAGGCTAGTTTGAACGAGCATCAGGGTTGATCATTCAGTGATCAGGCGCGGTCTCGCCATTGGGCAAGCTTGGCAGCTCACCCGACTCATCCTTCGGCAACTGGAACCAGAAACGGCTGCCTTTGCCCAGAATGCTTTCCACGTCAATTCGGCCGCCGAACGATTCGATGATCTGTTTGCAGATGTACAAGCCTAACCCCGTGCCGCCTGCTTTGCGTGTGCCTGAATGATCCACTTGATAAAACCGATCAAACAAACGCGGCACCGCGTCGGCAGGAATGCCTTGTCCATTGTCCATGACGTTCACTAATAAACCGTCGTCGTTGCCAGTGGCGCTGACCTTGATGCAACCGCCTTCGGGCGTGAACTTGATAGCATTGCCAATCAGATTGGTCAACACTTGGCTAAAGCGCCGCACGTCCACGCGCACAAGCGGCAAAGGCGGCGTCACCTCGGTCAACAACGTCAGCTGTTTGTCGCTGGCGAGATTACTTAAGCGCGTCACGGTATCGGTGATGAGCGCGCCCGGCTCCACCGTTTCCCAGTTCATGTCTATCTCGCGTCCCGCATCCAACCGTGATACGTCGAGCAAATCGTTCACGATGCCCATGAGCTGGTCCGACTGTTGGCTAACAATGGTTAAAAATTCGGTGCGGGTTGCTTCGTCCGGCACTTTGCCGTCGAGAATCAACTTCACAAAACCGCGAATCGAAAACAACGGCGTGCGCAGTTCGTGCGAAACGGTCGAGACAAAATCGGATTTGATTTGCTCCATCTCGCGTTCGCGCGTCACGTCGTGCATGACCATGACCTGTCCCAGCAATTGCTCGTTGCTGTCACGCACGGGCGAAATGTATATTTTGAGAACCTTGTTGAGCGGCTCCCCCGTCTGCATCTCTGCCACCACCGCAAATGGATCCGAGATGCTGAGTTCTTCGTTGTCCTTGAACAATTGCATTTGATAGGGCATGTCGCGCCACGCCGCGCCAATGAGCTGTTCTGCGGGCAACCCCAACATCCGCGTCAAGGTGGGATTGACGCTCACGATGTGGCCCGTGCGATCAAGCATCACGACGCCATCCGCCATGTTTGCAATAACCGCTTCGATGCGACGCTTCTCCGAGAGCGTATCCTCGAAAGCGCGCGCATTGGTGACAGCGATAGCCGCATGATTTGCCAACACCATCATCAGTTTCACCTGTTCGTCGCTGAAGTAGGTGGGATGCTGGTTCAGCGCGTACAACACGCCTAACGCTTCACTTTTGCTCAACAACGGCGCGCAAATCCACGAGCGCATCCCCTCACGACGCGCAGCGACATGAGTGAATAACGGCTCCAGGTCGCTGTCATACACGACGTAAGGTTGCTTGGTTTGCATCACCACCCCCCCGACGCCTTCGTTGATATGCAGGCGAAACGATTCCACGAACTCTTGGCTGCTGCCGAGATGTCCCAGACTCGGGCCCATAACCAAATAATCCGTGCCGGGTTCGCGCACGGCAATCGAAGCATATTGTGTGCCTACCAACCGGGTGGTAATTTTGGCAATCGCATCGAGGGTTTGCTGCAAATCAAGCGAGCTGTTGATCAACGATGTAATTTCTTGAAATGCCAACAGCTGATCGCCCCAAGTAGGAGGCGTATCTTTGGTTGGCATGGTAAGAGGACGAGTAGGCATACGTCAAGCTCACGCGTGGCTTGGAATTTAACACAAATCGCTAAGAGCGTCAACGAAAATTATTGATGTTGGTAACTCACATTACGTCAAGCCGTCATTGCGCCCCAGCGTCAGCGGTTTGTGCGGTGTGGCGCGAAGCAGACGCTCTGCCGAAAGCGCGGCGTCGTCACAGCAACTTGAGCCGCTTTCACGCTGCGGCGGCTCAAGCCGTCGCTATGGATGGATGAAGCATCGTCCAAATTGATTGCGATGGCTCGTCAGGTGTGTTATACTCGCATTTGACGAGGAATATCAAATCCATCAGTCTAAGGAGATGCGTATGTCACTCAGCTTCGCTAAAGACATTCGCCCTTTGTTTCGCCCAAAGGACATTGCGGAGATGATGGCTTGGTTCGACTTATCGCGCTACGAGGACGTGAAGCGACACGCCTCGGCCATTTATCAACGTGTGGCGGATGGCGACATGCCCTGCGATCAGACCTGGTCCGCCCAACACGTACAGACCTTCAAAGCATGGATAGATGCAGGTATGTTGCCCTAAGACAGTGTTTTGAACATATCAGACCGAGACCCTAACGGTTTCGCTGGCAAGCACCAACGCATTGCAGGCAGGCTGTCTGCGCCACGTGTGAACCCGCTGCGCCAGCAAAACCGTTAGGCTCTGAATTTCAAAACACTCGCTAAGAGGGCAGAGGTTGGCTTCCAAGCGAAGTGAGGCAGCCATGAGCGCGTGACGCTGATGATTCAAAGACGAGCGCCACAGCCTGCTCAGGGATGCACAGCTTTGATATATGCTCACCCTAATCAAACGCGGCACGCTTATCACTGCAAGCGACGCTTACGTCGCGGATCTTTTGATTGACGGCGAACGCATCGCGCAAATTGGCGCGGACCTGCAAGCAGCGGACGCGCATCAAATAGACGCGACGGGGCTGCTGGTCATGCCCGGCGGCGTGGATGTCCATACGCATTTGGAGCTGCCCGTGTCGGGCACGCTTTCAGCTGACGACTTCTTCACAGGACAACGCGCGGCTGCCTTTGGCGGCACGACGACGCACATTGACTTTGCGATTCAACCGCGCGATGGCTCGTTGCGCGACGGCATCGCGCAATGGCACAGCAAAGCGGAAGGCAAGGCTTGCATTGATTACAGTTTTCACGCGAATGTCGCCGCGTATCGCGATGACCTGCTGCTAGAACTCCCGGCGCTGGTGAATGAGGGCATCACCTCCATCAAATTGTTGATGGCGTATAAAGGCACCGTGCAGACGGATGACGTGGGCTTGTTCAAGACGTTGCGCGCAGCAGCCGCATGTGGCATGGTGACGATGGCGCATTGCGAGAACGGCGACGTGATTGACTTGTTGGTGAGAGAAGCGCTGGCGCAAGGACATACCACACCCCGTTACCACTACCTCACCCGCCCCGCCTGGTGCGAAGCCGAAGCGACAGGGCGAGCCATCGCGCTCTCTGCCATCGCGCACGCGCCACTCTATGTCGTTCACGTGACGTGTGAGGGCGCGCTGACCCAAATAAATCTGGCGCGACAACAAGGCTTGCCCGTCTGGGGCGAGACTTGTCCACAGTATTTGTGCTTGACGCAAGATGCGTTAGATACGCCTGATTTTAGCGGCGCGAAATTTGTTTGCTCGCCGCCGCTGCGCACCGCGCGCGATCAACAAGTCTTGTGGCATGCTTTGGCGTCGGGTTTGCTCTCTGTCGTCTCGACCGATCATTGCCCCTTTTTTTTCAACGGGCAAGACCCGCGACGTTGTGAAAACCCTGCAGGTCTAAGCGGCAAGGAGCGCGGGCGCGACAACTTCAGTTTGATTCCGAATGGCGTGCCGGGTATCGAAGAACGGTTGATGATTGTGTGGCATGAGGGCGTGAATGGGCAACGCCTTAGCCCCACTCGTTTCGTTGAGTTGATGGCGACGAACCCCGCGAAGCTCTTCGGTCTCTATCCGCGCAAAGGTACCATCGCTGTTGGCAGCGACGCCGATTTAGTGTTATGGGATGCAGCGCAAGCGCACACCTGCAACGCGCAGACGCAACACACGCGCGCCGATTACAATTTGTTCGAGGGCAAAACCGTGCGGGGCAAACCGCGCAAGGTCTTTCTGCGTGGGCAGCTGATCGTGGCGGGGGACGAGTGGTTGGGCGCAGCGGGACAGGGGCGATTCATCAAGCGGGGCGCACCCCTGTTGAAGTAAAGACCGCGCCGATTCCCCAAGCGCTATGAGCTTCCTCTCTTTTCCTCCTGACTTCCTCTGGGGCGCAGCCACCTCCGCCTACCAAATCGAAGGCGCGTGGAATGCAGACGGACGCGGCGTTTCGATTTGGGACACATTCGTGCGTCAAGGCGGGCGCATCCGCAACGGCGACACGGGCGATAGCGCCACTGACCATTATCAGCGTTGGGCAGCTGACGTGGCGTTGATGAGCGAGCTCGGCTTGCAAGCCTATCGTTTCTCACTTGCCTGGACGCGCGTCATACCCACTGGCACAGGCGCGATCAATTCGCGTGGTCTTGATTTCTATGAACGATTGGTTGATGCGTTGCTCGCCAAAAACATCACGCCGATTCCCACGCTGTATCATTTCGATTTACCTCAAGCATTGCAAGACAATGGCGGTTGGACACGGCGCGACACGGCCAAACACTTCGGCGATTATGCGCGCATTGTCGGCGCGCGCCTTCGCGTCTCAGTTGTGGGTGCCCGTGCCCTGCAGGCGTTCCGCTTCGCCCGATCCCGGCGGGCTGTCCGTGCCGGACGCGCCTTCGCGGGCGTCAGCGGGCACCGAT
>CAZDYP010000082.1:0-16921 GCA_964509505.1 uncultured Anaerolineae bacterium
GCTGCTACGATGTCATCATCCAGCTCATGCGATTTGCGTCCGAATGGTCCCCAACCCATCTTGAACGCGCGAAACCCTTGCGCTTTGATTTGCAAGAGCTGGTCGCGCAACGGTGCAGGCTCGTCCATCAACAGCGATGCATACGGACGGACACGCTCACGATAGCGCCCGCCGAGCAAGCGTCCCACAGGTTGTCCTGTCGCTTGACCGAGGATGTCCCACAGCGCGATGTCAATGCCGCTAATCGTATGCGTGATGCTGCCGCCGCGCCCCAGCCAAAAGGTGTGCTGGTGCAACTTCTCGCTGACGCGCTCTGGTTCGAGCGCATTCTCACCCCGATACAACGGCTCGAGGATGGACAATGCGCCGCGCACCAACTGTTCATTGGTGAAGACGCTGCCCCATCCGACCAAACCTTCATCGGTTATCACCGTGACAAGTGTATGCACTGAGTCTTCGGGCTTCAGCTCGTTCGTCCAACCGCCTTCGGGTGTCGCGCCGTGCAGTCCCGCGCAACGAATCTCGCGTATCTTCATAGTTAGGATTCCACAAACTCGAATGTGTGTTTATCATCATGAAATCAATCTCTGGTTCATGCCGTCCTGCCACGTTCAGAACAACGCCAATAGCTTTCAACCAGAATGACCACAGCCATTTTACCATTTACTTGTATCTATAACAATCAAGTTTGCGAAGCAACTCAAGCCTGGCTACACAAATACCATCCGCAAGCATGCCATCACCATCACTCGCCAGTGGGATGTGTGTTGCTCGTCGGTGAGCTTGTTCAGTCAAAGCGCTCTTTACGTTTCACACCGCCTGTGCTATATTAGCGCCATGTCAGCCACTCAATTCATGAGCGAAACGCTCAAACCTTCTGACCGTCGCGCGCATCCGCGCTTGGACGCGCGCTACGAAATTTCCTACGATTATTATGGACTGGACGGCAGCAAGCTCGGCGCTGGGTATGCCACGACGATCAATGTCAGTCCAGGTGGGATGTTGCTTGAAACCGACAAGCCGTTGCAAGATGGGATGATGCTCACGGTGGAGATCATCAGTCCACTCTACGCATTCATGGCAACCGCCGTCGCGGTGTACGTGGTGCAAATGGGCGAGCGTCGTTTTCGAGTGGGGTTGAGTTTTCAGGAGACGATTCAGGGGGGCTGGGAACAGATTGCGATGCAGACTCAACCACACAAGGCATGACGACATATCAAGCTATCTTTTTTGATTTGGACGGCACGCTGTTGTTCACCGAGCCTGAGGTGTGGTCGTTGTACCCACAATGGGCGCGTGAATGCGGATTGCAAGTGAGCTCAACCGCGGCGCATCAAGTCGAACGATTCGCGCATCGTTATTTCGCGAGCAATGCCTACACAGACGATTACGCGCGCTATGGCGAAAGCGGGTTTCGTTTGCATTATCTGAAGCGCTGCTTGCAAGCAATGGAATGCGTCGGCGATGTGGACGCGGCGACGCCATACGTCTGGCAACGGTTTCGAGAGGTGCCACGGCGGCGAGTTGTGCCAACCGAAACGCGCGCGTTATTGGCGCGACTGCACACGCGCGGATATCGGTTGGGGCTCGTCACCAATCGGCGCGCAGACGAAATGCCCGAAGTATTTGAGCCCCTCGACCTTGCGCCCTACTTCACTGTCATTGTCACTTCATCCGATGCGCCTATGCCGAAACCAAATCGCGCGATGTTCGATCTCGCGTTAGCGCGCGTGGGTTGTGCGGCTGCAGCGGCGGTGCACGTCGGCGATAATCCGTATGCAGATGTGGCGGGCGCATGTAACACGGGCATTCGACCTATCCTCTTCGACCCCAAAGGTTTATTCCCTGAAGTGACCTGTCTCACGATTCAAACCTTGTCACAGTTGGGACAGCACCTTGAAGTGTGATGAGAGACCAGAGAACTCCATCATCGTCAGCTCCTCGCTCACTCATTGACTCGTTTACGCGTTGACTGTTTTGCAACTCCCCTCACCTATGCTACAATCTCAATCGTATTGGGGCATGGTGCAATCGGCAGCACGACTGACTCTGGATCAGTTAATCGGAGTTCGAATCTCTGTGCCCCAGTCTCCTTGCAATGTAACGGCCTTAGCCTTTCGCCACTAAGGCCGTTTTCTTGTCTGATCTCGTTTTAGCAGTTGAGGATTGAGGAAGTGTGAAAGTCGAGACACACTGTACGGATGAAATTTTTGAGAGTCTGCGCGCGGAATGGAACGCGCTGCTTACACAGTCAGTCAGCGATACGTTGTTTCTGACGTGGGAATTTCAAGCGACGTGGTGGAAACACTTTGGCGGCGATAATCTATTGCAGCTCATCACCGTGCGCGCGGAGGATGAGCAGTTGCTTGGCATCGCGCCGTTGTATGTTGAGACAGACGCGCACATGGGCAAGGTGTTGCGGCTCGTTGGCGGCATCGAGGTTGCGGACTATCTTGATTTCATCGTGAAGCGCGGGCGCGAAGCCGAGGTTTACGATGCGCTGTGCAACGCATTGTGGGCGTATGAACAAAACGCGTGGGCTGTGATAGATTTACGCAATGTGCCTGCTGCATCGCCCACGCGCGAAGCGCTGACCACCCGCGCAACGCAACGCGGTTTTATGGTGACCGAGCAAGTCGAAGAAGTGTGTCCGCTTATAGAGTTGCCGACGACCTTCGACGCCTATCTCGAATCGCTCGATAAGAAACAACGCCATGAAGTGCGGCGTAAAATTCGCAAGGCATATAACGAAGCGAAAGTCAATTGGCGCCTCGTCGGCGCGGAGCATGATTTAGCAGCGGCGCTAGACCGGTTCATTGATTTGCAGAAGCGTTCGATGGCTGATAAACAAAACTTCATGACGCCGCAGATGGAAGCCTTCTTCCGTGATTTGGCGCAGGCGACCTACGCGGCGGGTTGGTTGGAACTTTCGTTTATCACACTGGACGAACAGCATGCGGCCACCTACTTCGCTTTCAATTATGCGGGCGACACCCTCCTCTATAATTCAGGCTACGATCCCCAACTGTTTGCCGCACTGAGTCCTGGTATCGTCTTGCTCGCGCACCTCATCGAACATGCGATTGAACAAAAGCAAAAGCGCTTCGATTTTCTGCAAGGCAACGAAGTCTATAAGTATCGTATGGGCGCGCACGATACGCAGGTGCATCAGATCGTGCTGAGAAGGTAATCAGTAAAAAGTAAGCAGCCAGCGCTGTGCGGTGTTCAGTAATTAGTATTCAGTGTTCGGTTTGACCAAGCGCCTAATGCTTCGCACTCCTCATCTTAAATCTCCCCACTCAAACACAGAATTTTAAGCCGCGGGCTATTGCCAAAGACAAATAGGTATGCTAGACTCTTTCGCGTTGTTCCACTATATTTAGTGGCAAGTTATTCACTGCAACACGATATGTAGAGCTGCGTGATGAAATGTCCTTATTGTTCCCATCCTGAGAGCAAAGTGATTGACACGCGCGAGGTGAGCGCAAGCATTCGTCGCCGCCGCGAGTGTGAGAAGTGCAAACAGCGCTTCACCACCTACGAGCGCGTCGCGCCGATTCACTTAATGGTCGTCAAGAGTGATGGCCGCCGCGAAGAATTCAATCGCGATAAAATTTTTCGCGGCATTCAACTCGCGTGTGTCAAACGTCCGATTTCCATCGAGCGCATCGAACAAATCGTCGCCGCCGTCGAAACCGAGCTCTTCAGCATCGGCCACGCCGAAGTGACGAGCGAGCAAGTTGGACAAAAAGTGATGGACAAGTTGCGCGACCTCGACGATGTGGCGTACGTGCGCTTCGCATCGGTCTATCGCAAATTCGCAGACGTGGATAGCATGGCGGAAGAAATCAAAGCCATCAAAGAGCGCAAACACCGCGAGGAGGATCAGAAGCCCAACCATTCCCTTTGATGTGAGCGCAATGAGGCCGATGTGTTGACACGGTTTGTCGTGTCAGTGCGCGTCGGCTTTTTCTTTTTGGTAATTGGTAATTGGCATGGCAGCAACACTCAATGGCCAATTACTAATTACTAATCACCAATTACCAATTCACCTAACGGAGGCATCCCCCATGTTGCTTGCACAAGCACAACAGACAACCGCAACGAACGGCAATGGTCACCCAACAGACGCAGCTGTGACCGTGCCGACGAGCATCATCAAGCGCGATGGACGAGTCGTGCTATTCGATATCGAACGCATCGAGAACGCAATGGCGCGTTGTTTTGCGAGTTTCAATCGCACACCCGACATGCCCCTTGCAACGCTGGCGCGGCAAGTGGTAAATCGCATTGCCGCCAAATATGCGCAGCCAACGGTCGAAGACGTGCAAGATACGGTGGAGATGGTATTGCAAGCCGCAGGTGAGTACGAAGCAGCCAAGCGTTACATTCTCTATCGTGCGGCACACGCCAAGCAACGCAGCGAGCGTCCCATCCCGCAAGCAGTGCGTGAAGCGTTTGCGGCATCGGACCAATACTTCCCGACGCAATTGCAGAAGTTTCAGTTCTACGACAAATACTCGCGCTTCAATTACGAGTTGGGGCGACGCGAGACGTGGATTGAAACTGTTGACCGCGCGGTAGATTATTTGCATGAACTGGCGGGTGAGCGTTTGCCAGCCGAAACGTATCAGCGCATGCGACAAGGCATGTTGGACATGCGCGCGATGCCTTCGATGCGGTTGTTAGCGATGGCGGGTGCGGCCGCGCGGCGCAACAATATCACCATCTACAATTGCAGCTACCTGCCTGTCGAGAGCATTGATGCGTTTGTCGAAGCGTTGATTATCTCGATGTGCGGGTGCGGCGTCGGTTACTCGGTCGAGAGTCAGTATGTTGAGAACTTCCCACGCATCAAACGCCAAACAGGGCAGCCGTCGCAACTGATCGCCGTCGAAGATTCAGCCGAAGGTTGGGCGGAGGCGCTGCGCCTTGCCTTGCAAATGTGGTTCGAGGGCGGCGATGTGCGCTTCGACTTATCGCAGCTGCGTCCTGCGGGCGCGCCGTTGAAGATCAAAGGGGGGCGCGCCTCGGGCCCCGAACCCTTCCGCCAAATGTTGGAGTTCACGCGCGCGCGCATCCTCGCGCGACAGGGCAGCTTCTTGCGACCGATTGACGCGCACGACATCATGTGCGCGGTGGGCAACGCGGCGGTGAGTGGTGGCGTGCGTCGCACGGCGATGATTAGTCTGTTCGACTACGACGATCTCGAAATGCGACGCGCGAAAGAAGGCGACTTCGAGCGCGACAACAGCCAACGCTGGAACGCGAACAACTCAACTGTCTGGCCCCCCGGCGGCTTGACGCAAATCGAATTGGCGAAGCAGATGTTGGAGATGGTCGAGGGCGGGCGCGGGGAGCCGGGTATCTTCAATCGGGAAGCCGCCGTGAACATAAGTCCCACACGCCGCAAGCCCGCTGTGTTTGGAACGAATCCGTTAAATTAACCTAGCGGCATCGTCGGGCGACCGACGATGAAAACCTCGAATAACGGTGGAAGCCCAGCAGTGGGTCACGCCGTCGGACAGCAATCATTACAAATGATTGAAGCCGCGAACGAGCGACAAGGGGCTACTCCCAGAGAGAGTAGGTGACGCGCTCTGAACTGCACATATAACCCGACGAAAGTGCAGACTGTAGCAGCAATGACTACAGGCTATCGGCAACGATAGGCTAACAGCCTGGTGGTGAAATTAATTTACGTCCATGGGAATTTTGCAACCTCTCCATCGCCGTCGCACGCCAAGACGACACCTACGAATCACTCAAAGAGAAGGTCGAGCTGGCGACGATCATTGGCACGATTCAAGCGTTGGCGACGAATTTCCCCGGCTTGCGTCCGCTGTGGCAAGCGAATTGCGAGGAAGAGCGGCTGCTCGGCGTGGACATCAACGGGCAGCTCGATTCGCCTATCGCGCAAGATGCGGCGGTGCAGCGCAAACTACGCGCCCATGCCGTCGAGATCAATCGGCAGATAGCGCAACAGTTGGGCATCAACCAATCGGCGGCAGTGACGTGCGTGAAGCCGTCGGGCAACTCGTCGCAGCTGCTCGATTGCTCGCCCGGCATTCATGCGCGTTGGTCGCCCTACTACATTCGCAACGTGCGGGTGAGCGCGCATTCGCCGTTGTTCAAGGTGTTGCGCGATGCGGGCGCGCCGATGGATCCCGAGAATGGGCAAACGCCAGAGAACGCGAACACGTGGGTCATTCATTTCCCCGTGAAGTCGCCCGCTGGCGCGGTGACGCGCCAAGAGCGCTCGGCGCTTCAGCAGTGCGAGTATTGGCTGCAAAACAAGCTGAATTGGACCGAGCATAATCCTAGTGTGACCATCACGTACAATCCCGACGAAGTGCTCGACCTCATCAAATGGGTCTGGGAGCATCGCGACGTGATTGGCGGCATGACGTTCCTGCCCGCCTTCGACGCGCAATATGCGCAGATGCCGTATCAAGAAATCACCCAAGCGGAGTACGAGCGGGCGGCGGCCGCGTTCCCACAGATTGACTTTGCGAAGCTGTACAGATATGAAGAAGCAGATTTGACGAGCGCGGCGCAAGAGTTAGCGTGCTTGGCGGGAGTGTGTGAGGTGGACTTTGCGCCGAGTATGGTGAGGTGAATGAACAACAGACCCTCAAGGTCAGTGTAGCGGAACTTTGAGGGTCTGTGTGCGCCCTTCTTGGAGCGCATAGTCTCGAATCCCAATGTGCGCCTTGGGCAGCCGACGATTCGCGGCACGCGTATCACCCTCAGCCTCATTTTGAAATTGCGCGCTGCAGGACAGACTGTGAGCGACATGATCCACGCTTACGACGCTCAACGCGCTCTTTTTGCTGTTGCCGCTCTACGTGAAGGCGCGCGCAAAGAACCACGACTTCTCGCTGGACTTGCAAATTTTCTCCGCCGACTCGCTGGAAAAACCAAACCCACAGCGCGCGCAATCCGATTTCTTCGACTTGCTCAATGCGCGTGTGCAACTCTCACGCGAGCGGCGGCAGACCTGCTCGAAAGCTGAAGTATTGTTGGGCTTTCCTCAACAGCGCGTACGCTCAACAGCGGTTGACCTACGGACATCGCCCCACGCCGAAAGGGTTTTACGCTGTCACCGAAGCGTTCCTGCGCGAAATTCCCATCCCGCCGCCGTCGAGCAAAAAGACTACAACAACCGTGTCGGAGCTGGTGAGCGCGCTCATCGTAGAAACAGACGAAGCAGAAATTAAACGCTGAGAAGCGAGCTTGGCTAAAGTTGTAGATATGGCTTCATGCGCGGAAAGACACAAACTACAGCTGACTCTCTAATAATCCTCTAATTTTCCTCCGATGCGATTCTAAAACTCGCGCAGTAAAATATAGCCGCAAACTAAAAATCAGAGAGTTGACAGGAGGTGTCACTATGACTAACTTGGTTCGTTGGGAACCGTTCAATGAAATTGTGTCGTTGCGCGAGGCGATGGACAAACTGTTCGAGGATTCATTCATCCACAGCCGCTGGCTGACGCCCATGCGCGAGAACGTCTTTGGGCAAATGGCGTTGGATATCATCGAGAATGACAATGAGCTCGTCGTGAAGGCAACTGTGCCTGGCTTCAAGCCCGAGGACATTGAGATTAACGTCGTGGACGACACGCTCAGCATCAAGGCAGAGACGCAAGCCGAAAAGAAAGAAGAAAAGGAAACGTATCTTTTGCGCGAGCGTCGCTACAATGCGTTGCATCGCTCGGTGCATTTGCCTGTCACCGTCGAGGCTGACAAAGCGACTGCCGAGTTCGAACATGGCGTGTTGACACTCACTTTGCCGAAAGCCGAAGCGGTTAAGCCCAAGCAAATCAAAATCAACGCGAAGAAATAACCCTGTTTGTTCCTTGAGAATGCGCCCTCCGATGTGATGACAACTGCCTTGTTGTCACGTCGGAGGGCGCGACTTTTTAGAATCCATTGCGCCCTTTATAATACAGGCGTTCACTTTGACTGATTTGCGGAGTTGTTTGCATGTCCACTCGTTCCTTCGTATGGCTTTTGTCCGCGTTCAGCGCGGTCATCGCGCTGCTGCTGTGTGGCATCGTCGCCATGCTGTTGTGGCTGCCTGATCCGATGGCGGAAACGGCTGCACCTGCTAATGTCGGCACACCCACGCGCACACCACGCCCAACGGAAACGCCCGCCGCTACTGAAACGCCCACCCCTTCGCCCACGCCTGTCATTCGTGGCGAACCAACCTCAACGCTTAAGCGCACGGTTAGCGAAAGAACGCTTGCCCATATCGAAACCTCAAATTGGATTACGAGCGTGTTTGCCATCAGCGCCGATAGCCGCCACGTCGCGTACGGCATCAACTTGAGCGGCGGCAAGCAACGGGTCAGCGTGGATGGCAAAGAACATAGAACCTTCGATGCGCTCGGCCCGGAGTCTCTTAGCTTCAGTGCGGATGGTCAGCATGTCGCCTATGTCGCGCGGGTGGGCAACAAATGGTTCGTCGTCTTAGACGGCAAAGAAGGCAAAGGCTACGATGGCGTGACGACGCCCATTTTCAGTCCCGATGGCAAGCGTCTCGCGTATGGCGCGATAGTGAACGGCAAATGGACCGTCGTCGCCGACAATCGTGAAGGCAAAGGGTATGACAATCTCGCGCTAGGCACGCTCACGTTCAGCCCCGACAGTAAACACCTTGCGTATGGCGCGCTCGTCGGCAAACAAAACGTCGTCGTCGTGGATGGCAAGGAAGGCAAGGCGTACGAGTCCATAGCCAATGTGGTCTATAGTCCTGACAGCCAACGCTATGCGTATGCGGCCAAAAGCGGCGGCGTTTGGCGCATTGTGGTCAACGGCGCCGAAAGCAAACGCACGTACGAGCAAATCGGTGTAGGTAATTTCACGTTCAGCCCCGACAGCAAACAAGTGGCGCATACGGCGATGGTGGGAGGCAAATGGACGTTGTTCGTGGATGAATTCGAGTTAGGCACAGCGGACAGTTTTATGCGTGATACTGTTCTCTTCAGTCCCGACAATAAACATCTGGCTTATGTGATGCGCCAAGGCAGCCAATGGATTACGGTGCTCGACAACAAGCAGGGTCCGCCCTACGACAGTATCGAAGCGACCTCGTTGCGTTTTAGCGCCGATAGCCAACGCCTCGTTTATACTGCGAAGAAAGGCGCACAATCATTGGTCGTTGTCGCGCAACCAAGCCTAGGCGGTTCTAGTGAAACGGCGAGCGGCGCTACACTGGCGGCTTCGCGTGAGGAAAAAGTGAATGGCGAAGCGCAAGGATGGACGACAACGTTTAGTCCGGATGGCGCGCTCTTAGCGTATGTGGTGACGCAACCATTTCAACAAGTGGTCGTCGTGGACCGGCGTCTCGGCGCGGCGTACGATGCCATTATCAGCAAGGGCGGAAAAATTGTCTTCGCTGGCAATGACAAGCTGCATTATCTAGCGTGGCGCGGCGGCGACGTGGTGCTGGTGGAAGAACAGCTGATGAAACAGTGAACGCAAGTTTTCGCGTGAATTTCATTGGTCAGAATGGTTGACCATGCTGGTATCTCATGTTATCATGCTACCATCCGAAGCAGTGAACGCTCAATCTCATCACTTTGTAAGGTAACCTGCGGGACGAGCGCAGGTGGTTGGTTTGTTTGGGGAGGTTGTTTTGAAAATTAATCCACGTCTGATACGAACGAGCTTATTATGGTTGACAGTGGCTTTGCTGGTGATTGTAGTGTTTTCGATGTTGCAGTATCCACTTGATACGAAAAATGCCGTCGCGTTAAGTCGAGTTGCCCAAGATATTAAAGATGGCGTCGTGCAACGCATCATCGTGCAGGACGATCAATTGCGCGTGCAAACGCGCAGCGGGCAAGAGTATGTTTCGCGCAAGGAAGACGACATCGCTTTGTTGGACACATTGAAAAGCTTCCAAGTCACCGAAGAGCAACTCAGGCGAGTGGAGCTAGTGTTTGAAAAGCCGCCTGCGATCGGCAGCTGGGTAAGCTTGCTCTCGACACTTCTGCCCGTCGTGGTGTTTGGCGCATTCTTGCTGTTCATGCTGCGCCAAGCGCAAAGCGGCAACAATCAAGCGCTGTCATTTGGTCGTTCCCGCGCGCGCTTGAATTCAGGCGACAAGCCGACGGTGACGTTTGCGGATGTGGCGGGCGTCGACGAAGCGAAAGTCGAGTTGCAAGAGGTTGTCGAGTTTCTCAAAGAGCCCGCAAAGTTCGTGAACCTCGGGGCGCGTATTCCGCGTGGCGTGTTGATGGTCGGCCCGCCCGGCACGGGCAAGACGTTGATGGCGCGCGCAGTGGCGGGTGAAGCGGGGGTGCCGTTCTTCTCTATCTCTGGTTCAGAATTTGTTGAAATGTTCGTCGGCGTGGGCGCGAGTCGTGTGCGTGACCTGTTCGATCAGGCGAAGCGCAACGCGCCGTGCATCGTCTTTGTAGATGAGATTGATGCGGTGGGGCGTCATCGCGGCGCGGGCTTGGGCGGCTCGCACGACGAGCGCGAGCAGACGCTCAACCAGATTCTGGTCGAGATGGACGGCTTCGACACCGATACCAACGTCATCGTCATCGCGGCGACCAATCGCCCTGACATTCTCGACCCCGCGTTGTTGCGCCCTGGCCGCTTTGATCGTCGTGTGATTCTCGATCGGCCCGATGCGAATGGGCGCAAACAAATTCTTGACGTGCATGTGAAGGGTAAGCCGCTCGCGCCCGAGCTCGACTTGCAAGGTATCGCGCAAATGACGCCGGGCTTCACGGGTGCTGATCTGGAGAACATGATCAACGAAGCGGCGATTCTTGCGGCGCGCCGCAACCTGAAGGCGATTGGGACGCCCGAATTTCAAGAAGCGTTGGAACGCATCATTGCGGGCCCCGAACGCAAGAGTCGCATCATCAACGAAAAAGAACGGCGCATCATCGCGCACCACGAAGCAGGCCACGCCCTTGTCCGCAAACTGTTGCCGCTGGCTGACCCCGTGCAGAAAATTTCGATTGTGGCGCGCGGCATGGCGCTTGGTTATGTGATGGCATTGCCGAGGACGGATCAAGTGTTGCATCGCAAGGCGAAGTTCGAAACGGAGCTCAGCGTGATTCTCGCGGGACGCGCCGCCGAAGAGCTCGTGTTCGAGGATGTGACGACAGGCGCGAGCGACGACTTGGAGAAGGCGACGAATCTGGCGCGGGCGATGGTCACGCAATATGGCATGAGCGAGAAACTTGGCCCGCAAACATTTGGCGACAAAGAAGAGCTGGTGTTTCTGGGGCGCGAGATTTCCGAGCAACGCAACTACGGCGAAGAGGTCGCGCGTTTGATTGACCGCGAAGTACGGCGCTTGATTGACGAAGCGCACGACCGCGCGATGAATCTGCTCAGAACGTATCACGACAAACTCACAGCCATCGCCAACATGTTGATGGAGAAGGAGTCGTTGGATCGCGCGGAGTTTGAAGCGATCTTTGCCTGATGAGTCAACCGTAGTCAGTAGCCAGTAGTCAGAGCGTGCCATAGTGAGTGCGACATCACAAGCGATGTCGCACTTTTGCGTTATGCGCTTCTCCACTTGTTTTTAACGCTCTTCAAATTGCGCGGGTTAGACCATTTGTGCTAAACTGAGGTGCGCTTGAGAGTCATCCACTACCGAGCGTGAACCAAGTTCAACTCCCACCTCTGATTCCTGACTACGGATTACTGACTACTGGATACTGAACCTATGCCTCAAGATAAAATCGTCATTCATGGCGCGCGGGAACACAATCTCAAGAACATCTCGCTCGAAATTCCGCGCGATAAACTCGTCGTCATCACCGGCTTGTCAGGGTCTGGCAAGTCGTCGTTGGCATTCGATACGTTGTATGCGGAAGGGCAACGGCGTTACGTCGAATCGTTGTCAGCGTATGCGCGGCAATTCCTCGGGCAAATGGAAAAGCCCGACGTAGATAAGATTGATGGACTCTCACCTGCCATTTCGATTGACCAGAAGGGCGTGAGCCATAACCCGCGCTCGACCGTCGGCACCGTCACAGAGATTTACGACTACTTGCGTTTGTTGTTCGCGCGCATCGGCGTGCCGCATTGTCCCAATTGCGGGCGTGTCATCAAGTCGCAGACCGTTGAGCAAATCGTTGACTCCGTGCAAGCGTTCCCTGCCGGCGCGCGCATCATGATTCTCGCGCCGCTCATCAAGGCGCGCAAAGGCACGCACCAAAAAGTGTTCGAGGACATTCGCAAAGCAGGCTTCGTGCGCGCGCGCGTCAACGGCGAGATTCGTGACGTGAACGAAACGATTGAGCTCGATCGCTACAAGATTCATACGATTGAGGCGGTGGTGGATCGGCTCACCGTGCAACCCTCACCCCTGGCTCCCCTTTCCCTATCAGGGAGGGGGGAGGGGCAGGACAGCAATCAATCACGCCTCGCCGACTCGCTTGAGACCGCATTGAAGTTGGGCGAGGGCGTGGCGGTTGTCAGTGTGGTGGATGGGGAGAAGAGCGAGGATCATATTTTCTCCGAACAGTTTGCCTGTCCGCATTGCAACATCTCGCTAGGCGAGATTGAGCCGCGCTCGTTCTCGTTCAACACACCACACGGCGCGTGTCCAACCTGTCAAGGGCTTGGCGTGAAGATGGAGATTGACCCTGACCGTGTGCTGCCGAACAAAGACCTCAGCCTCGCGCAAGGCGCGATTAAAGCGAACGGCGCGAACACCGACGAAGCTTCGTATGGCTTCCAGCTGTTGACGGCAGTATGCAGGCACTACCACATTGACATGCATGCGCCTGTGAAGGAACTATCGCGCGAACAGCTCGACCTCGTGTTGTATGGCAACCAGGGCGAGACGGTCAGTATTGCATACACGAATCGGCAAGGACAAAAGCGCCATTGGGATACGCGTTACGAAGGCGTTATTCCGAACCTGCAACGGCGTTACAATGAGACGACCTCTGATTGGATGCGCTGGGAAATTGAATCGTACATGTCGTCGCGCCCCTGTCCCGAGTGCAAAGGCACACGGCTCAAGTCGGTCGCGCTGGGCGTGACGATTCAAGACAAAAACATCGTGGACGTGACGAGCATGAGTGTGGGCGAAGCGTTGCAATGGGTGGAGATGTTGCAAGGGAAGAAGAATAAAGGGAAATGGGGGGAGATTAGGGGAAATAAGGGGAATGGGAACGGTGAGAAAAATTCCCTTAATCTCTCTCAAGCTCCCCCAAGCTCCCCTTTGAGCGCGCGCGAGCAGAAGATTGGGCAACAGGTCTTGAAAGAGATCAACGCGCGGCTGGGGTTTTTGGTAGATGTGGGTTTAGATTATTTGACGTTGGACCGTGCGGCAGGGTCGTTGTCGGGCGGCGAAGCGCAACGCATTCGCTTGGCGACGCAGATCGGCTCGCAGTTGATGGGCGTGTTATATATTCTTGACGAGCCTTCGATTGGCTTGCATCAGCGCGACAATGCGCGTCTCATCAAAACGCTGACGCGGATGCGCGACTTGGGCAACACGCTATTGGTCGTTGAACATGACGAAGAGACGATGCGCACGGCGGATTGGATTGTAGATTTGGGACCGGGTGCGGGCGAACATGGTGGACATGTCGTCGCCAATGGTCCGCTCGAAACGATTCTCAAGACGCCGCAATCGGTCACAGGCAAGTATCTGAGCGGCAAGCTGAAGATCGAAACGCCAAGAGAACGACGTGAAGGCAACGGGCATTATCTCGAAATTGTCAACGCGCGCGAGAACAATCTCAAGCGCGTGCATGTGAAAATTCCATTGGGCAAATTCGTTGTCGTCACTGGCGTGTCGGGTTCGGGCAAAAGCACGTTGGTGGTCGAGGTGTTGTATAAACGACTGGCGCAAATCTTCTATCAATCGCGCGAGAAGCCCGGCGCGCACGACGAACTGCGCGGCGCCGAGCATCTGGACAAGGTGATTGACATTGACCAATCACCGATTGGGCGCACGCCGCGCAGCAACCCCGCGACGTACACCAATGCGTTCAACGACATCCGTGACCTATTCGCGCAGCTGCCCGAATCGAAGTTGCGCGGCTATGCGGCGGGGCGCTATTCGTTCAATGTAAAGGGCGGACGCTGCGAAGCGTGTCAGGGCGACGGCACCATCAAAATCGAAATGAACTTTTTGCCCGATGTGTATGTGCCGTGTGAGGTGTGCAAAGGCAAACGCTACAACCGCGAGACGTTGCAAATTCATTACAAGGGCAAGAGTATCGCGGATGTGTTGGATATGACGGTGGACGAAGCGATGGAATTTTTCGAGGCGATTCCCTCGCTCAATCGCAAGTTGGCGACGTTGCGCGACGTGGGCTTGGGCTACGTGCGCTTGGGGCAACCGGCGCCGACGTTATCGGGCGGCGAGGCGCAGCGCGTGAAGCTGTCGAAGGAGTTGAGCAAGCGCGCGACGGGGCAAACGCTCTACATCCTCGACGAGCCGACGACGGGTTTGCACTTTGATGATGTGAAGCGCTTGCTCGGCGTGCTGCAACGCTTCGCGGATGCGGGCAACACAGTGCTCGTCATCGAACACAATCTCGACATTATCAAGTCGGCGGATTGGGTGATTGACATGGGACCCGAAGGTGGCGACAAAGGCGGCTACATCATCGCCGAAGGCACGCCTGAACAAGTGGCGAAGGTGAAGGAGAGTTATACGGGGCAGTGGGTGAGGAAGGTGTTGAAATGAGGTTGCCATGACTCCTAAACGATTCAATTGGAAAGTGTTCTTTGTGCTGTGGGGCGCGTCGGTGTTGAGCGTCATCGCACTCATCCCTTACGTGCTCACATTGCAGCAACCGCAGCTCGCTAACCTGCCGATACCCTTGACAGTGCTTATTCCGATACAAATCGCGCAGAATGCCATCATCTTCGCTGTCGTCGTCGCCGCGGGGATGTTCTTCGCATATCGCAGTGGTTTAGGCGCGCCGATCCTCGAAGGGTATTGCGCGGGTGAGAAAATTAGCGGACGCCTCAAAGCCATCATCGCGCCATCCATCATGCTGGGCGTGGTTGGAAGTTTGATCGTCGTCGCATTGGATGTCTTTGTATTCGCGCCCGCATTGAAAGCGGAACTCGGCGCATTAGCCGACACACTCAGCGCGCCCAACGCCAATCCACCTGCGTGGCAAGGCTTCCTCGCCTCGTTTTATGGCGGCATCGCCGAAGAAGTGCAATTGCGCTGGTTGGTGTTGTCGTTGTTCGCGTTCCTCGGCAAGTTTATCCATCACACAGCAGCTGGTCGTCCCACGGTGACGGTACTGTGGATGGCGAACATCCTTGCCGCCGTGTTGTTTGGCTTAGGGCATCTGCCCGCCACCTCACTGCTCATTCCGCTGACGCCGCTGGTCATCACACGCGCGATTGTGTTGAATGGCCTGGTGGGTTTAGCGACGGGGTATTTGTATTTCACCAAAGGCTTGGAGTCGGCGATGCTCGCGCATTTCTCGGCGGACATTGTGTTGCATGTGATTTTGGCTTTGTAAAATGAAACCGCAAACCAACTTCAACCCCGACGCCGTCGCCTACTACGAAAAAGCCGGCTGGGAAGCGTACTACGACCGCAATTGGTTGCGCGCGTTTGCGTTGTTGGTGCGCTTGAACCGCGAGCAGTTTCGCATGAATTGGTTCATCGCAATCTTGGCGGCGATTGACACAGTGCGCGCTTCGATTGCCTTCGCGCCATTGGATAAGAGCGATGTGGCGAAGGCGACGTACCACATCGGCAAGTTTTACGAGAAGGCGCGGCGTTCACTCGGCATGAAAGCTGGTGCGCCGACGCTTGCCGCATTGGAGATAGACTACTGGGTCGTGCATCGCCAGCTCGCTATCGCGCGTGCGCAAGACACAACACAAGACAACAGCGAACCAATGGTTCAATCGCTCGCCAAGCTGCACGCCGCGTTGTTCGATTCTACGCCAGAAAAGATGCGCGCCTCCGCCGAGCTTCGCGCGCTCGCCGCCAAAACCGTTGACCTCATCACGAGTAAGCGTTCGATCAACGTGCCTGACGATTGGCGCAAGGTGGAGAGCTATTTGCAGCAGGCGTATCGGCAAGTGAGGCGCGATGCGTGAAGGATGGCGGATCGCAAATGGCGTATGGCAGAGGGCGGATAGAAAAACAGGCTCATGTTAAGAAAATGCGCCGCTCGCTTGACTCATGCGGGACTCCCTATGGTCGCACATCCCGCACGGCACGTGGTGGCTGCGTCCATCCACCACGAGCGTAGCGCTTTTGTTTAACATGAGCGGAAAAACAAAACGGCGGTGGATATGATTCCACCGCCGTTTGCATGACCGTCAAAATTTTTCGACAAGGCTATCGCTGTGATGTGTGATTGTGCGCCTGTTCCGCGCGCTCTGCGCGCACCGTCCCTTGCTCCGCAAACTCCTTCGCGCGTTTCTGCGCGTACTCCGCCATCGCCGTCGAGATCAGCGTCGGCCGCCCAATAGCGCTCGCGCGCAGTCCCAACTCCGCCGCTTCTTCCATCATAATCAGCACGCGCACCGCGCTCATCACGTCGCGCTCAAACGTCAGCACGCCATGATTTTGCAGCAACACGCCGCGCGTGCGATCGGTCAGCACGTCGGCGATGTTCGTCACCGATTCGCGCGAGCCACGCGGTCCGTACTGGGCGACGGGAATCGGGTCAGTCAGACCCAAGCGCGCCAGTCCTTCGTACCAACACTCAATCGGTTGGTTGGCGACGGCGTATGTCGTCGCATACGGCGCGTGAGTGTGGATGACAGCGCCCATCTGCGGGTTGCGCTCATAGACGACGCCGTGCATGTCCACAATTTCGGCGGACGACGCTTCGAGCTGCCCATCTAACACTTTGCCGTTGAACGACACCAGCGGCAATTGTTCCGTCGTCAGATTGTCGAGATTCGAGACGGAGGTGAGCAGCATCATGTC
>CAZDYP010000082.1:17021-21208 GCA_964509505.1 uncultured Anaerolineae bacterium
CCATGCGCCCTACTTTCAATTCTTCTTGCACGAGCACGACGCCATCCACTTCAGGCGCATCACGGTACGAGCGCCCCACGCTAAGGCCGTCCCCCTTGCCTTCGATCAGCACGTCGAGCTCGCGCCCAACGAGCGCGCGGTTCTTCGCCAACGAGATGGCGCGTTGATGTTCCATCAGTCGCCCATAGCGTTCGTCTTTCACCTCTGGTGGCAATTGCCCGTCTTGCGTGGCGGCGAGTGTGTTGGGTTCGGGCGAGAACGTGAACGCGCCCACACGCTCCAACTGCGCCCAGCTCAAAAAGTCGAGCAGCTCTTGAAACTCGCTTTCGGTTTCGCCCGCATAGCCGACGATGAACGTCGAGCGCAACGCAATGTCGGGCATCGCCGCACGCAACGTCTCGACCATGCGCCGTGCGACGTCGGGCGAAGGCCGACGCATCCGCCGCAACACGCCCGCCGCGCCGTGCTGCAACGGCACATCGAGGTAGTGAACGATTTGCGGATGGCGCGCCATTGTCTCCGCTAATTTTTCGGAGACATGGCCGGGGTATGCATACATCAAGCGCAACCAGCGTAACGATGGAACCGCCTCAAGAATGCTCTCCATCAATTCAGGCAACGCATCTTTCGCACCCACATCACGCCCATAAGCCGTGCTGTCTTGCGCGACGAGCACAATCTCTTGTGCGCCGCGCGCCACGAGGTCGCGCGCTTCGGCGACGACTTGCGCGGCAGGCTTGCTTTTCTGCAATCCCTTGAACGAGGGAATCGTGCAGAACGCGCAGGGCGCGGAACAGCCATCGGCAATCTTGATGTACGCAGACGGATTTTTTGTATAGGTGTTACGAGCAACCGTGGCGACGAGCGCACTGTCGTCTGCGCCAAGCTCGCCGAGACGCACGCGGTCTTGCGCCTTCACGCGCCGCCCGCGCAACGTTTTGACGAAGCGCGCGAGCTGCGTCCATTGCGCCGTGCCGATGATGCCGTCAATGCCATGTATGTCATTCAACACTTGCGTGCCGTAACGTTGCGGCAAACAGCCTGCGGCGACGAGAAGTTGTCCGGGCGCTTTGAGCGCGGCAAGCTCGCGCAGCGCGTTCTCCGATTCTTGGCGCGCGACTTGCAAGAAGCCGCACGTATTCACGATGAGCACGTCAGCTTTCGCCGTATCTTCCGTCTGCTGATAACCATTCTGCTTCATCACCGTCGCCATGCCTTCCGAGTCGGCGACATTCTTGGGACAACCTAACGTCAACAAATAGAAACGCATGAAGATACTTAAAAAGTAATGAGTAATGAGCAATGAATATGTCATACCATGACACACTCACCGCTCATTACTCATTACTTTTTACTCCTTAGCTTATGGTTGGGGTGTGATGGTCGGCGTCGGTGTGAAAGGCGGCTTCACCCATGTTGGCGTCGTCAGTGCGAATGTGCCTTGCGCGTTGACGCTCCATTGTTTGTCCACCACATCGCCGCTGCCGCCGAGTGTGGTGGGCGCTTGCCCATTCACCGACACTTTCACGCCGCCCGCATTGCCGGCGCGCATGGTCACGCTCTTGCGCGCTGTGAAGGTCTTTGTGTCGCCGTTGTTGAGGATGCCTTCAAAGGCGTCATTGCCATCCACTTCGATTCGCAGCCATGTGCGCTCAACGATGTCGAGTTTGATGCTCAAGGCGGCCGTATTGGACGTTGGCGTTGGGGGGTCGGGTGTTGGCGTGGGTAGGGGCGTATCGGTTGGAGCAGGCGTGGCTGGGGATGCCGCAGGCGCTCTCGCGGTCGCCGTCGCCATCACCGAAAAATGTGTGGTGGGCGTAGCGCTCGTCGGCGCCGCTGCAGCGCCGAATGAGCCTTGCATGAAGTTGCCCCAATACGCGCCGCACAAACCCAACGTGACCATAGCCGCCGCGGCGATGCCGACCATACGCCAATTCAGTTTCACAGGCGCTTTGAACGACGGTTGCTTGGCGCGTTGCTTGATGATAGGCTTCATCTTTTGCGCGTTGGGATACGGAACTAACGCGCGACTATCGGAGATGGGTTCGGGCGGCGCTGGCGCCTGTTGCGCCAAAGGTGTGGATGAGCGTTCAGCCCGTAATGAAGCGGGCAACGTCCATTGGGGTTTAGAAATGTGAGACGAAGAGGAGGTCGCCTCGCTCTCACTCGTCGTTTGCGCGGGCATGGGGCGAGCAACGACAGGCAAACGTGGCTTGGAAGGTGTCTCCACAGGCGACACCCCCTTGGCTTGCGGCACAGCTTTTTCATATAAGCACAGCAATGCCTCCGCATCCAAACTCAAATGCCGCGCCAAGGTGCGTAATAGCCCGCGCACATAGACCGGCGCAGGCAACATGTCATAGGTTTCATCTTCCAGCGCGATGAGAATATGCTCGCGAATTTTCGTCGTTTTGGCGACCTCTCGATACGACAAGCCTTTCGCTTCGCGCGCTGCCCGCAGCAGCTGTCCTAACTCTGACATGGCGTGACTATACAACTTTAACCACGCTCGGTCAAATGCGCTTAGTCGCTAGCGACTAGCGACCAGCGACTAATAGCTAATTCGACCAATCCAACGCCTATGTTATAATCCTCTTATGCAAACTCGAATAATTGAGCGCCGCGCGCCCAGATACCCTCGCTACAAAAAGCCCTCTCCGTTGTGGCAAGCATTAGCCATGTTGATCTTCTTCGCGTTCTTGGCAGGCGGGTTGTTCTCGGGCTATGTCTTTTACGAGACGGTACGGGATTGGGTGGCTCATACGAGTATGCTCTCGTTTGATTTTCCCGCCTTGCCCGTCGTTGGCTCGTTCAGTCCACCCGCGCAAGCCTCATCCAACCCAAACAACGGCGCGTCACCCGCGTCCACCACGAATAACGCGCCCGCCTCTTCGCAAAGCACCAAAACTATTTTAGAGCGTAAAGAACGCACCAATTTTTTGCTGCTGGGCGTTGACCGGCGCCCCGGCGAGCGGGGGCCCACGCGCACTGATACGATGATGATCGTCACGGTTGACCCCGCCAGCAAATCCGTCGGGATGCTCTCGATTCCGCGCGATTTGTGGGTCACGATTCCGGGCTATGGCGAGGACCGCATCAACACCGCCTATTTCATCGGCGACGCCAAGAAGTATCCGGGCGGGGGCCCCGCGCTGGCAAAGCGCACCGTGCAATACAACTTCGGCATCCCGATTCATTACTACATCACCATCAACTTCATTGGCTTCACGCGGTTGATTGACGAGATCGGCGGGCTCGACATTGAAGTGCCGAAGGACATTTACGATACGTGCTATCCAACCTACGATTATGGGTGCAGCGTATTGAGCATTACCAAGGGCTTCCATCACATGGATGGCGAAATGGCGCTGGCGTATGCGCGCACCCGCCACGGGGATTCGGACTTCGGGCGCATGAGACGGCAACAGCAAGTCATCGTCGCGCTCAAAGAGCAAGCGCTAAAGACGAATATCCTGACGAAAGCGCCCGCTCTCTGGGCGCTCAAAGAGGATATGGTCGAGACCGATTTGACGCTCGACAAAATTTTGCAGCTCGCGCAGCTGGCGAGAGAGATCAAAGCGGAAAACATTCGTAACGCCGTCGTTGATGAGAAGATGGCGCTCGGCGTCACGACCAGCAGTGGCGCACAAGTCTTGTGGCCTGACCGTGACCGTATCCGCGAAGTGGTTGACCAGTTGTTCAAAGCGCCCGAACCGGTCGCCGTGCAAGTGCCTGTAACAAATCCTAAGCCGACAGCCACCCCTGCGCCGGCGCCGCAAGTGCCTGAACAGATCAAGAAACTGCAAACAGAAAACGCCAAAATCGAAATCATGAATGGCACAACGACCGATGGCCTCGCGGGGCGTGTGGCGGAGTGGTTGAAGGCGCAAGGTTTCAACGTCGTGTTGGTGGGCAATGCGCCCACACGCGACTATCCGCAGACCGTGATCGTCGAATCGCATAACCGCGCTTACACGCGCGACCAGTTGTTGAAAATTTTCCGCGTGTCATCCGACAAGGTGCGGAAAAACCCCAACGCCAAAAGCGATGTTGACTATCGCATCACCATTGGCGCAGACTTCGATACGAAGGTGCTGCCGACCAGTCAACAATAGTCGCTGGTCGTTAATCACTAGACATTTGTCAAGGGTGTGGCGTTGTGCCATACCCTTTTTAATTTCAGATTT
>CAZDYP010000083.1:0-14219 GCA_964509505.1 uncultured Anaerolineae bacterium
GGGCAACAGCTCGGTTGTCAGCTCATGCAAGAGACGTTGGCATGGGCGCGACGCATGAACGGCGTGCGCAAGGTGCGACTCGAAGTGAACGCCATCAACACCCCCGCGCACAAGTTGTATCTGCGAAACGGATTCAAAGAGACAGGGCGCTTGCGCGAGGAAATGAACAGCGAAGGACAGTATTGCGATTTGATTCAGATGGAGTTGTTTCTGTAAGGAGACGCTATGAACGTGACAATGCCTCTGGCTGATGCGCAGAAAAGTCTTGCGTCTATCACACGGCAGATCAAACGCAAAGGGCAACGCGTCGTGTTGGAAACGCGCGGCAAACCGCAAGTTACACTCATATCATTGTCTGACTTGGAGTAATTGCAAAATGGCAAGCATCATATCGCGCTAGAACACGAATGGCCCGCGTTGCTTGTCGTGTTGTGACAGCTGCGCGCCGCACTACAAGCCAAAAAACGTCGGCGCGCACAACACTTACTTGAAGACATTGATGACTTTTTGGCGATGGTGGCAATCGCGGATGAGCCACCACGCCCTTGGGACGACCTCAGCGCAGAGTTAGATGCCGATGTATAACCTCATCATTAAGCGCCAGCGCAGAAAAAGACATTCGTCGTTTGCCTAATGCTATGCGCGCACGCGTACGCACCGTCATCGAAGGCTTGCGCCAAAATCCTCGCCCGCATGGCGCGCAAAAATTGGTCAGCGATTTCCGCTGGCGCATCCGTATCGAAGATTATCGTATTTTGCACGAGATTGACGATGCGGTGCGTATCGTGAAAATTGACCGCGTGCGCTATCGCAAAGCAGTCTATCGTTAGAGGAATGGTTCATGTTACGTCTTCCACCTTTCACTTATCTCGCGCCGAAAAACTTGACGGAGGCGACGCGCCTCTGCGCCGAGCATGGCGCGGACGCGATGTTCGTCGCGGGCGGCACCGATTTGTATCCAAACATGAAGCGGCGACAGTTCGAGCCGAAGGTTTTAGTGGGCTTGCGACGACTCAGGGAAATACGGGAAATTAGGAGAAGTGATGAAAATGGCTGGTCGCTAGGCGCAGGCGTGACCTTGACGCAACTAACCAACCATCCCGCTATCCAACATGATTATTCTGCGCTCGCCACTGCCGCAAGTTTGATTGCGACGCCGCCGATTCAAAACATGGGTACCTATGGCGGTAACTTGTGCCTCGACACCCGCTGCAACTATTACAACCAAACGTACTTCTGGCGCAAGGCGATTGGCTTTTGCATGAAGAAAGATGGTGACATCTGTCTGGTTGCCCCAGGTTCGCCGCGCTGTGTCGCGGTTTCTTCAACCGATACCGCGCCCGTGACGATTGCGCTCGATGCGCAGGTGCGGCTGGTCGGACCAAAAGGCGAGCGCATCATCGCCGCGCGTGAGTTATATTACAATGATGGCATGAACTATCTCACGAAAGCGCCCGATGAAATTTTGACCGATGTCATCTTACCGCCTGCCGCTGGTTTGAAGTCCGTCTATTTGAAATTGCGCCGACGTGGTTCGTTTGATTTCCCCTTGCTCGGCGTCGCCGTCGCGTTGCGGCAAGACGGCGATGGCACAGTGACGCACGCGCGCATCGTGTTGGGCGCGGTGCAGTCGTACCCGTTGCCATGCGACGACGCGGCGCAAATGCTCATTGGGCAGAAGCTCACGCCCGACGTGATCGAGGCTGTCGCGCAAGCTGCCTACAAGCCCGCCAAGCCGCTCGATAATGCGGACATGACACACGGCTATCGCAAGAAGATGACGAAGGTGTATCTCGCTCGCGCGCTTCATGCGTTGGCAGACACAGCATCTATCCACGAAGGATTAGAGCTCGCATGAAACAAAATTCACCGCTCAAACGACTCAGAGGCTTTCTGACGTCCCCACGTTTCGCGCTGGTGCGCTCGCGTTTCGGCACCGCCATCGCCTTGCTCATCGGCGTCAACCTCATCGGCGTGGTGGGCTATCATTTGATTGAAGGCTGGTCATGGCTCGATGCCTTGTTTATGACCGTCATCACCGAGACGACGATTGGCTACGGGGAGACGCGCCCGTTGTCGGAGCCGTGGGGGCGTCTGTTCACCATCGTTTTGATTTTCATGTCTGTCGGCACGGCAGGTTACGCGATTTCGACGCTCTTTTCGTTCATCGTGGAGGGTGAATTTAATCGCATTATTCAGGGGCAACGAATGGATAATCAAATTGCGGCGTTACACAATCACATCATCATCTGCGGCGCAGGCGACACGGGGCGCTACATCATCGAAGAGTTCAGCAAAATCGGCGCGCCCTATGTGGTGGTCGAGCGTAACACGAATGCGTTGCAAGGTTTGAAACAGTTCAGCGATATGCTTTACATTCACGGCGACGCGACCAACGACGCCATTCTGCAAAGCGCCGGCATCGAGCGCGCCCGAGGGCTTGTCTCGGCGTTGAGCGACGACAAAGACAATGTGTTCGTCGTGTTGAGCGCGCGCGCATTGAATCCGAATCTGCGAATCGTGGCGCGCCTCGTCCACGAAGAAAACCGCGAGAAGCTGCGTAAAGCGGGCGCGAACGAAATCGTCTCGCCCAACGCGATTGGCGGCTTGCGGATGGCGTCGGTGATGGTGCGCCCCACTGTCGTCTCGTTCCTCGACCAGATGTTGCGCGCGACGGGACAAACGCTGCGCGTGGAGGAAGTGCATGTGGACAAGTCTCCGACCTTGCTTGGAAAGACCTTGACCGATGCGAACATCGAGCAACGCACAGGAGTGCTCGTCGTCGCGCTCAAAGCACACAACGGCGATTACCAATTCAATCCGCCTAGGAACACGGTGCTGCGGCAAGGTGATATTTTGATTGTGATGGGACCCATCGAGCGGCTAGCGCTGATGAACCAGCTGGAAAAAGTATGACTCCCAAACCTCTCGTCGCCATCGTCGGACGCCCCAACGTGGGCAAATCTACTTTGTTCAATCGCATCATTGGCCAACGCCTCGCCATCGTAGATGATCGCCCGGGCACGACGCGCGACCGCCTCTACGCCGATACCGAATGGAACGGCGTCGAGTTCGCGCTCGTGGATACGGGTGGGCTCGACTTCGTGAAGGTGAATCCGCAAGAGCGGCACGGCAGCGAGCTGAGACACGAGTACAATCCACGTCAGATTCAACAGCTCGTCAGTCAACAAGCGCAAGTCGCCATCGCTGAAGCCGACGTCATCATCTTGGTTGTCTCCATCACCGATGGCATCACGGCGGGCGACCTCGACGTGGCGGAACAGTTGCGGCGCAGCGGCAAGCCCATCCTCCTCGCCACGAACAAAGCCGATAGTTTACGCCGTGAATTGGATGCGCTGGAGTTTTATCAGTTGGGCTTGGATGAGCCGTTCACCATCTCCGCCTTACACGGTAACGGCACAGGCGATTTGCTCGATAAAGTCGTCGCCGCGTTGCCCAAGCAACTAGCTACGACCGAAGATGATTCGCTAAAAGTTGCGATTGTCGGCAGACCCAACGTCGGGAAGTCGTCGTTGCTGAACGCGCTGATTGGGCAAGAGCGCGCCATTGTGAGCGATATCCCCGGCACGACGCGCGACACGCTCGACACGCGCCTCACATGGGAGGGTTATCCCATCACACTTATTGACACGGCAGGTATGCGGCGACGTGGCCACATCGCGCACGGCGAAGTCGAGCAATACAGTGTGTTGCGGGCGCTGCGCGCGATTCAGCGCTGCGATGTCGCATTGCTCGTGGTGGATGGCGTGGATGGCGTCACCGCGCAAGATACGCACATCGCCTCGTATATTCTCGACGAGGGTAAGGGCGCGGTCATCGTCGTGAACAAGTGGGACTTAGTGGAGAAAGAATCGGATACGCTAGCGATTTACGAACAGCAAATCCAAGCCGTGATGGACTTCATGACTTGGGCGCCGCGCGTGTTTGTGTCGGCGAAAACCAAGCGACGCATTCACACGGTATTGGCGGCGGCGGTACGCGCGCAAGAGGGGCGCAAGTTGCGTGTGCCAACGGGCGAGCTCAACGAGCTGGTGCGCGACGCGACCATGCGCCATGCGCCACCCTCGAAACACGGCAAACGCCTGCGCTTCTTCTACGCAACGCAACCCACGATTGAGCCGCCAACGTTTGTCTTCTTCGTCAGCGATACGGAGCTCGTGCATTTTTCGTATCAGCGTTACTTAGAGAATTTGATTCGTGAGCGGTGGGATTTTGCGGGGACGCCCATACGAATGAGTTTTCGGAGAAAGGAAAAAGGGGAAGAGTAACGCCCAAGTAACTTTCAAGAGCTATGGCGCGTTATGCCATGCGTAAGCAGCGCGAATTTTCTAGGAATCAAATCAATTCAGTCGGCTGCGCCGTATCGTGCTGTTGCTGGCAATGACGCCACCGTCGGGCCGTGAGGCGCAGCGTCACAGTTTCACACTAGGAGGTTTTCATGTCTCGTTCTCACGTGCCATTGGGGCTTGTCGTCGTGTTGTTCGGCAGTCTGCTATGGCTGTCCACCCAAACAGTCACCGAGCCAACCGCCAACGCAGCGCATGTATCGCGCGTGGCGTACATCTACAATACAAACACCGCTGCGCGCGATGATTTCAAAAATCTGCTGACCTCTAAAGGCTACACAGTTGATACGTTCACCATCAGCGAAACCATCACGGCAAATCTTTCGCTCGACCAAGTCATCATCATTGGCGATGATACAGGGTTAGGCGCTACGTGGGGATTCACGGACGCCGTGAGCGCCGTGAGCGCGGCAGGCAAGCCGATCATCGGCGTCGGCGAAGGCGGCTATGCCTTCTTCGGGAAAATGGGTTTAGCCATCGGTTACCCTAATGCCGGACACAATGCAGGCGGCACCGATGCGGTAGCCGTAACCCCAGCCGATCCCATTTGGACTACGCCCAACGCGATTACACTGACCTCCAATATCGCCAACCTGTACATCAACCGCACGCCCTTCGTTGAATTTCCCAATCCCCCTATTACGGATGTTATTCGTATCGGGCAAGATCCTAATAATCAAATCTATTACCCGCTCGTCGCGCAAGGTTCACAAGGTCGCTGTTATCTCATGTGGGGCTTTCGCGATTCGCCTTCCGCCATGACCGCTGCAGGCAAAGATCTCTTCATCAACTTCGTCGAAGCCAAACCGTGCGACCCCATCTTCAATGCGACGCCAACGCGCACGCCGACCAACACCCATACGCCCACGCCCACACAAGCCTCAGGCCCCTGCCAAGAAATCTTCTACCCGCGCGAGATTCCATCGCCGGGTCTCATCAAGTTTGATGACTTGCCCAGCGGTACTGCCATTAGCACAAAGTATGTCGTGACGTACGGCGTGAATTTCAGCGGTAGCCCATCGCTCATCAGCAACAATCCCGCTAAAGCGCACTCGTCACCCAATGTAGCCGTCAACAATGCCTCAACCGCCACAGCGCAGTTGGTGATTGACTTTAGTTCAGATAAGACACACGTCGGTTTCTATATGGGCAATGATCCTCAACAAACCACGGCTCGCATGACCGCGTACGATGTGTCAGGTCAACCGCTCTGCACTGTCACCGATCCTGTGCCAGACCCGTTGATCGAATTTATCGGCATCTACGTCCCTGCGGGCGGCATCCGTCGCGTCATATTGGATTATGGCAATACCTCATCAGCCGAAATGATTGACGATCTATACTTCGCGCCGTTCAATCCACCAACCCGCACGCCCGTGCCGACCAACACACCCAAGCCCACAGCCACGCCGACGACGGGCCCCACAGCCACGCCCACACCACCCTTATTCGTGTTCCCCTATCACGCGAATCTACCTATCCTCCTACCGACGCCTGTGCCTAACAGCGACCTCTCCATCTATGGTATCGAGATTACACAAGGCATTCAATGCTTCGACACTACAAAAGGCCTAAATGGTTGTTCAGACAACTCGCTGCCTGTGGTGACCAAGAAAGCGGCGATGGCGCGCATCTATCTCAAGCACAGCGGTTCAGGCAGCAGCACCACCAATGTGCCTGTGCGTCTCTACATTCGCGCGAACAACGTCTGGTACACGGCAAACACGACAGGCAAAGCCAAGAACACGCTCAGCCAAGACGAAGCCGACGACAGCGCCAACGTCTGGTTCTACGTTGACTTCAGCAACGACGTGACCGTTGACTTCTATGCGCGCGTTGATCCCAATAATACCTTCGCCGAAACCGATGAGACGAACAACCGTTATCCCGCTAGCGCAGGCAATTACATCACGCTCAACTTCCGTCGCCACAAAACGCTCGACATCGTAGGGCAACGCCTACGCTACCATCCGTCGGGCTACAGCGGCGCTCAATACGCGGGAGGGTGGGCGGTCAACGGCGGCGCGGCGCAATGGCTCAATCAGATCATGCCTATCCGCGATGGCGGCATTAATTACAGCGTGAAGAGTGGCTATTTGAATTGGACGACCTCATTGGGCAGCGGCGATGGGCAACATAAGCTAATTGGCACGCTCAATACGATGTGGATTCTTGAGAATGCGCTTGCATGGCTCTTTGGCGCGGGCGCATTCACGGGCGCGGAGCATGTGTATGGCTGGGCGCCAAGCGCGGGTTACAGTGGGGGCCATGCCGATATGCCGGTCTATCCGCACGCAGGCGGTCTCGGCGTCGTCGGCATCGGCAGCGACGCGCCGGGCACGAGTGTGGACAACCCGGGTTCAGGCGCGCTCATCTTCGGACACGAGCTCGTGCATGATTACGATGTGTTTCACACCGACACAGGCGCAGACGACTGTGGCTCTAACGACAGCAACTCCGATTTTCCGTACAGCACATCGAGCATTCAGGAATTCGGCTTCAATCCCAACACAGGGAAGATTTACAATCCATCCAACACCCATGACTTGATGAGCTACTGTCCATCGGGCGGCTCGAAGGAAGGGTGGATTGCGCCGTTCACGTGGAACAAACTGTTCAACAATTCACGTCTCTCGCGACCTGTGTATGCGCGCTTGGGTGGAACGGTCAACGTGCTGGCAGGTATGTTCATCCAAACAGGCAGCTCCGAATCGCTCGTCGTCAACGTGACCATCTCCAACACGAGTCCCATCAGCGGACACTTGGGCGCGCTCCACAAGCTGCCCATTGACATAGCCAATCTGCCTCCCAACGGTCCCTACGCGATTCAATTGCGAAACGGCGCGCAAGTGTTGTTCACGCAACCGTTCGGCGTGAACTTTACCGACGAATACACCCCGACGCTCATGCATCCTTTCGCCGATGTCTCGTTCATCATGCCCAGTGTCGTCACGGCGACCTCGGTGGTGTTGCTCTACAATAACAATGTGCTCGACACACGGAACATCAGCGCGAATCCGCCCACGGTCGCGTTCACGAATCCTAGCGGTCCGCAGACATGGGGCGCGGGCACCACACAAACCTTGTCGTGGACCGGCAGCGACACTGACGGCGACACGCTGACCTACTCGCTGTTGTATAGCTACGACAACGGCGTGACGTGGCAAATCATTGCGACGAGTTTGACGACGACGACGTTCTTGGTGGATGTGGATAGCCTCGCGGGCGGGACCGATGTGCGTTTCCGCGTGGTCGCTTCGGATGGCTTCAACATGAGCTATGCGGAAACGCCCGCCGCCATCAATGTGCCGAACAAAGCGCCGCAAGCGACGATTGCTTATCCCACACCCAATCAGTTCGTGCTAGCCGACCATTTGCTCGTCTTGCAAGGCATTGGGCTCGACCTGGAAGACGGCACACTGCCCGGCGCTTCGTTGGTCTGGTCGAGCCACCGTCAAGGCACGCTCGGCATCGGCGCGAACCTGCCCACGAACATCTTGGCGACAGGGCAACATACGATTACGCTCACCGTGCAAGATAGTTTGGGGCAACCCGCCAGCGCATCAGTTTCGATCTTCGTCGGCGCAAGTCAGGTGTTCTTGCCGCTGGTGATTCGGTAACAGAAACAAGAACCTCGCGGGGTTTAGCATCCTGAGCTTGTCGAAGGATGAAACCCGCGAGGTCTTGACATTTCAAGAAGAAACCGCCCACGAGATCGCACTCGTGGGCGGTCGAGTTTTACATCAACCACATTTCAATTATCCCCACAACTCCCCGATCCTCACGCGCCCCACTTCAATACCTTCATCGCGTGCCACCCATCGCCAAGCCCGCCTACGCGGACTAACCTTCCAGTCGCGGAGGCTGACTTCGCCATGCGTTGCAGCGAATGGCATTCACCCGAACCAGCCTGCCTCCAAACTGAAATGCACCCAATACCATAAAGGGGACCAACCTCATAGGTTTCCAACAACCTGTGAGGTTACTTCGGTCCCGCCAATACCTTCGGCGGCAGCAGCCACACCAACTCTCCTTGCAGCGTCTCCACATCGGATAGCTCCACGCACGCCAACGAGCCTTTCTTGCAAACCACCTTGCCGCCGCCGATCACCGCGCTAATCGTCCCGCTGAAATCGGGTTCGTGCCCGACGAGCATCAATGCTTGTGCCGCGCGATACGCTTGCACGATGAGCGTGAGCTGCGCCACATTGAACCCCGGTGCAAGTCGTTCATCTTTCACGAGTTTGTCCAACAAACGCAGCTCACGCGCAACGAGCTCCGCCGTCTGATACGCACGCACGAGCGGACTGGTGACGATAGCCTCCAGCTTCAAATCCAGCTGACGCATGGTGAGCGTCTCGCGCTGCATCCGCGCTTTGCCTACACTCGTCAATGGGCGCAGCGCGTCATCACTCTTCCACTCGCGCCAAGCGTGCGCCAACCCGTGCCGCAGAAAATATAGTCGCATATGCTCATGCCTCCACGAGGCGATTATAGAATGCTTTTGGAATTCGTGTAAGCAAACCCGAAAAGCACTGACTGCGTAGAAGGTGGAAGCATGACGCCTCCCTTAACTTATGACAGACCTTTCGCCAATCGCACTCTTTCACGGCGTGACCCGCAAACAACTGGAGAGCTTGTCCAAACAACGGATTTGGTCGGCGCGTCACGCAAGCGTGTCAATCAAGTGATGGCGACATACAAAAACCTCAAGCTCATCGCATCACGGCTTGGTCACGCTTTCCGTGGCGAGCGATGGGCGCAACCTCCACACGGCATACACTCCCGCGAGTGTGTAAATCAGGCCCGATACATTTAACAAGAGAACCGTGCCAACTGTGTCCACGAGCGGACCGAAAACAGCCATGGCTGCCAACGTCATGCCGTTGCGAATGAGCATGATGAGCCCGAAGACGCGCCCGCGCAACGCTTCGGGCACGGTTTGTTGCACCAGCGTATCCGCCAAGACTAGCCCCAACACCCAGCCGATTGTTTGCGTCAGCGCGATGGCAAGCGTGGCAGGAAACCAAAGGATGTTGGCGTACGGAAAGAAGGTCAGTCCTGTCAGGAACACGGCGACGCTGAACACGCGCACGAGGGGCCAGCGCGCAGTGGTCGGCTTGATGAGCAGCGAGCCGATGATCGCGCCCACGCCCGCCACCGACAACATCAAGCCATACCCTTCATCGCCCGCTTTCAACACTTGCTTGACAAGCAATGCCTCCAGCACGATGAGACCGCCGCCGCCAAAGTTCGTGCCTACTAGTGTGAGCAACAACGCGCGAATCACGGCATGGTCGCGCGCGTAACGCAGTCCAACACGCACGTCCTCCGTCCACGAACGCGCGGTGCCTACGGTTCGATATGGTTGCACGCGTTGGCGATAGGCGATGCGGCTTTGGCAAAGTATAGCAACCGCACGACAACCCGCGAGCAGATAGAACGCGACGGACGCGCCCGAGGCGGCAATGAGCGCGCCGCCCAACAACGGCGCTACCGTCAGCGCTATGTTGAAGTTCATCGCAATGAGCGCGTTGGCGTCCACGATTTCTTTTTCGGCGACGACATCGGGCAGCAACGCCAGCGACGCATTGCGCGCAAACGTCAACGCCACCGAGACGACGGCAATGAGTGTGAAGAGTTGCGGCACGTCGCGCGTGAACACATAGCCCACGTAAGCGATGGCGGCGAGTCCACCCGCGCCAAGCATGATGCGCTTGCGATTGAAGCGGTCGGCTACAACGCCCGCTACCGAACCTGCGAGCAACGCGGGCAACGTCTGCACTGCCCACATGCCCGCTACGGCTGCGCCCGACCCCGTGAGGTTCAGCACGTAGAGCGTCACGGCGGTGAAGCTCAACATCTCTTCAAACGCGGTGAAGATGGAAGCTAACCAGACCCAACGGTAGTTGCGATTGTGCGCGAGGAGTGGGAGGTGGTGTTTGAGTTGCGAGATGAACATAGGAATAGTGAGTAATGAGCAATTGGTAATTGGAGAGGCGAAAAGAATCCGCCAATCCCGCGAATCTTCGCTCACAGCACGGGTGAAGATTCACATGATTCGCGGATTATACTCTTAGCTTGCCTCATCTCCACTTTGTGATGTTGGCTCAATTTAACCACTACCGCGCAAAGAAAATCGGGTTTACCGATTTGCCTGTAGATGAGCATGGCGACTGCGTAGTTTGCGGGACAAGCTCAGGGTGCTGCGTGTTACCGCAAAGTCAGTAGCATCAGACAACAAAATCTCTGTGTCCGCTGCGCCGCTGGGGCAAAATTTTCTATGTAGCGCAAATCGCCAACTTGCCTGATTAAAGGATTGTGGTAAAACTCCTTGCCAAAGGAGTTCGTATGGATCGTAATGTCCCCAGCACCGGCTCGGAAGAAATCGAGTTGTACCTCCGCACGTATTACTCGCTCTTGCGCACGAGCGACGATGTGCAAATCAAAACCTTGACCGAAGCCTATACGCAGATGAATTCGTCGCTGCATCCGTTAGCGCAATCACACGCGCCTGACATTGCGGCGTTCACCTATGCGTTGTTGCGTTTGCCGTCATGCCTGCGCTGCGTCCGCCTCGTCGTGTTGGGGCAATCGGGCGAAGTGTTTGAACGACATGGCTACAACTTGCGCGCTGGTTGGCAAGCGGTCAGCAGCCCCGCGCGCCGACGGCGTTGCTTTTACGATGGACGCGAGACGCTCGCCGCTTTCATCGCCAGTCATTCCGACATTGACGATTTGATCCCCACGCTCACTGCCTATCAAATCGAATGGAACAAATTTCATACAGGCTTGCGCGGCTTTCCATTGACGGATGATAACCTCGATGTATCAGCGCTCGCGCGTCAGCTGGACACGCCGCTCGACGAGGCGCAACGCTTACAACGCTTGCTGGGCGACCAATTCGCACCCCAATTGCGCGAGATGGCCGCCGCGCCGAAGAAACTCGCCGTGCGTTTGCTGGCAAGCAGCCTCAACGATTATCGTCGCGCCGCGCTTGCGTGGTACGAGCATGTCGAGCAGGTGTGTTTGCCAGAAGTGAATTTGCGCCAGCGTCCTGTCTATTTCGTCTCGTCCAACACGCACAGCCTCATCAATTTGTTGTCAGGTTTTGGCTTGCGGCGTCAAGACGAAATTCTTGCGTACATCCACGCGGCGGGACACGCCGATTTGCAAGCGGAATGGGAAGACATTCAGACGCGCAACGTGCCATCGAGCCGCGAAAATTTTTTGTACTACGCGCTGAAAAAATATGCGCAATCCCCTGAAGGTCAACAAATCGCACAAGAACGGATTGCTGCCGAAGAAGCGTGCGGCTTGCGACGCATCATGAGCGCGCCCGACACCTTCGACGTGGATTCGCAGGTGATGGCGCTGCGGCGTTTGCGCGCGGATTGGATGGATCCGCGCTTGCGTGTGCCTGAGGTGGCGCGGCTGGCGCAGAGCGACGCCATCATCTTGAACATAGACTATCCGCTCGGCATGGCAGCGTATCTCATCCTCACGCAAGTCGCGTCGCGTGTGCGCGAGGTGCGCGGCATTTACATCATGGGCAAAGCGGCTTCGTTAAATGGCGCAGTGGGCGATGTGATCATTCCCAACGTCGTGTATGATGAACAATCGCAAAACACCTACCTGTTTGAGAATTGTTTTGCCGCGCGCGCGGTCGCGCCGCATCTGGTGTATGGCACGGTGCTTGATCATCAGAAAGCCGTCACAGTGCGTGGCACGTTTTTGCAGAACCCGCGTTACGCGCATGTCTTCTACAAAGAAAATTATACGGACATCGAGATGGAAGCAGGACCGTATTTGTCGGCGGCATTCGAGCTGGCGCGTCCCAAGCGACACCCACGCGACGAGATTGTGAACTTGCAAAACGTGCCTTTCGATTTGGGTTTTCTACATTACGTATCTGATACGCCGCTCTCGAAAGAGAAGACACTCGGCTCAGGCAATCTCTCGTACTTCGGTATGGATCCGACGTATGCGACGAGCATTGCGATTTTGCGGCGCATCTTCACGTTGGAGATTGCGCGACTCAAAGGTTAAAATCTCACGCAAAGACGCCAAGTACACAAAGACAAGAAATTTTGCCTTCTTGGCGTACTTGGCGCCTAAGAGAGTGTTTTGAAATTCAGACCCTAAAGGTTTTTCTGGCGCAGCGGGTTCACACGTTGCGCCGCAAGCCTGCCTGAAATGCTTTTGCTTGCCAGCAAAACCTTTAGGGTCTCGGTCTTATATTTTCAAAACACTTTCTAAGTCTCCTTCAGGGGATTGCGTGAGGCGGTTAAGGCGATCTGATATGGCGAAACTGATTTATGGCGAGCGCCTTGGCAAAGCGGCGCGGTTGCGTGTTGGGTGTTCTGCGCTCATTTGGGACGAGACGGGACAAAAAATTTTGCTGACGCGGCGCGCGGACAACGGGCGCTGGTGTATGCCCGGCGGCGGCATGAAGCCGGGCGAGTGCGCCGCCGAAGCGTGTGAACGAGAGGTGCTTGAAGAAACAGGTTTGCAGACGCGTGTGGTCAAGCTCATCGGCATCTATACGACGCCGCATCGGATCACTGAATACGCCGACGGCAACCAGTATCAGTTCGTCTCATTGCACTTCGAGGTAGAGGTAACGGGTGGCGCATTGCGCCTCAGCGACGAGACGACGGACTACGGCTACTTCACGCTCGCCGAAATCGAGACGATAGATGTGATGGATCATCATCGCGAGCGCATTGTGGATTCGGCGGCGAAGGAAACGGCGACGTTTGTGCGCTAAATATGAATATCCAAAATTTTTCTCTCCAATCACTGACGCGCAACTCCAAGCACACCCTCACCCTCGACCTCACCACTCTACCTGATGGCAACCTTCTCTCGTTGTCTGCGCTCGTCGCCGTTGGGCGCGAAACAGGTCCGACGGTAGTCGTGTTGGCGGGCGTGCATGGCGACGAGTACGAAGGCATCACCGCCATCCCCGAAGTGTTTCGTCAGCTTGACCCTGCGCTGATGCGCGGCACGTTCATCGGCGTCCCTGTGTGCAACGTGCCTGCGTATCTCGCAGCCACACGCAGCAGCCCGCTCGATGGGCTCAACCTCGCGCGCGTTTTCCCCGGCGACCCCAACGGCGCACTCACACAACGCATCGCGTACTGGTTAGGCGAGCGCATCATCGCCCACGCTGATTTGTTGATTGACTTGCACAGCGCCGGTACGTTCTATCATCTGCCGCTGTTGTGCGGCTACTACCGCAATGACAGCGAGGCAGGACGCACATCGCGTGAAATTGCGTTGAACTTTGGCGTGCCAGTCGTATGGGGACACGATGAAGTTGCGGCGGGTCGCACGGTTTCATTTGCAACCGATCACAACATCCCATGGGTTTACACCGAGACACACGGCGCAGGGCGTGTGCGCCCCGAAGATTTCGCGGCGTATGTGCGCGGCGTCATGAACAGCCTGAAGGTGATGGGCGTGCTTGCAGGACAACCTGCATTGTCACCTATCCAACATCGTTTGCGTGGTTCGGGTGACTTGGACAAGTCCATTCCCGCGAATCAATCGGGCTTGTGGTTCTCGCATGTCAATGTGTTGGACGATGTGCGTGAGGGCGATGTGCTGGGCGACGTGCGCGATGTAGCGGGGCGCGTGTTGGAGGTAGTGCGTGCGCCCAGCGCTGGCGTCGTCATCTCGTTGCGTGGTTTGCCGCGCGTGTATGCGGGCGATGGGCTGGTGGCGTTGACAGGACGTGAATGAGGCAAGATGCAGGATACAGGAGGCAAGATGCAAGATGATGGTGTACATCCTGCATCCTGTATCTTGCATCCTGTATCTTGGGTTTTTGAGGAGAAGCGATGAACG
>CAZDYP010000083.1:14319-21143 GCA_964509505.1 uncultured Anaerolineae bacterium
TGCATCCTGTATCTTGCATCCTGTATCTTGGGTTTTTGAGGAGAAGCGATGAACGTCGAACAAGCCATCTGTGACTGGCTACTCGAAATGCAATCGTGCGTGCGCGCGCTGGACTATGACCGCGCCGAAAAAATTTTTGCGCCCGAGGCGTTCGGCTTCGGCACCTACGCCAGCATCGCGCGTGGGCGTGAGACGTTGCGCCGCGAGCAATGGAGTCACATCTGGCACACTATCCGCGATTTCACCTTCACGCTCGACGAAATGAGTTGGGGCGCGGACGGCAACCTCGCATGGGTCGCGTGTTCGTGGACTTCGACGGGCTTTCGTGATGGTCACCCGTTTGACCGCCCTGGTCGCATGACGACCATCTTCAAAAAAGACGGCGAGCGGTGGCTGGCGATTCACACACACTTCTCGTTGTATCCAATGACAGATAGCGGATAGCGTATGGCAGATAGCCTATGGCTTATAGCAGCTGGCGAATGGCGGATGGTCAAAATGCTATTCGCCATTCGCCATTCGCTATGTGCCACACGCCACATGCCTTACGCCGCTTGCGGCGCAGGCAACACACCCAACTGTTGCAACTCGCCCAAATCATCTGCATTGAGCCAGAGCTCGGCAATGCGACCAGCGGCGATGCGAAACAAGCTCATGCCTGTCACGTTGATGGTTTTGCCTGTGGGTGCGACGCCCATGAACTCGCCGCTATGTGTGCCGCGAAAGCGCCAGCGTACCAACACCTTGTCGCCCTCGGCTATTTGCTCTTCAATGGTGAATTGCGGTTGAGTATAGATGCCATACATCATGGTGACGCGTTGCTTCAATGTGTCTCGTCCTCGTAGCGTGACAGCGCCGACATGACCGACGACCTCGGCGGCCACGAGCTCATCCACTGCGGCGACATCCTTGCGATTCCAGATGTCCTCGAAGTAACGGCGGGTTAGTGTTTGGTTGTTAGACATAGGTTCCTCTCCTTGAAAATAATTTTCTCTTGCCGAGTGAACCGATTAAACCAGCAAAGCATCTTGCTGTGGTATGGGTTTCCCATACAATAGTCATACCATGAGCGATACAGCCTCTTTCGGTTATTGGGTGCGGCGGCGACGCAAAGCTTTGGACTTAACGCAAGAGACCCTCGCGCGACGAGTAGGCTGCGCCACGATCACACTCCAGAAGATCGAAGCGGATGAGCGCCGTCCCTCGCGCCAGCTGGCGGAGCTGCTCGCCGATGGTCTTGCCATCCCCGCTGCTGAACGGGCGGACTTTTTGCGCGCGGCGCGCGGTGAGCGTTCAGTCGCGCATATCCCTGTCACAACGCAACCTATCGCAGCGCCTCCCACGCCCTCACGCTTTAACAACCTCCCACCACAACCGAACGCCTTCGTCGGGCGTGAGCGCGCCTTGAGCGAGCTCGCGCAGCTCTTAGCGCGGACTCGTTTGCTGACACTCACGGGTCCTGGCGGCATCGGTAAAACACGCCTCGCGCTGCAATTGGCAGAGCGCGTGCAGCAGACGTATGCCGATGGCGTGTGCCTAGTTTCGCTGGCGCCTGCGCGCGACGCGAGGCACGTCGCCCAACTCATCGCCGAAACGCTCGCTGTGAAAACATTGGCTGAGGCAGGCTATACCACTGTATTGCAAAAGCATTTCAGTGACAAGGCACTGTTGTTAGTGCTGGACAATTTTGAGCATCTGTTACCCGCTGCGTCATGGGTCAGCGCCTTGCTCACGGCTGCGCCACGTTTGCGCGTGCTGGTCACCAGTCGCGAGCCATTGGGCATCTATGGCGAGCAAGCTTATGTGACGCCGCCATTGACGTTACCGCAGCTCAGTCGCCCCGAATTCTGGCCCATCTTGCCGCAAGTCGAAGCGGTGTCGCTGTTCTTACAGCGTGCGCGAGCGGTCAACCCCGACTTCCACCTAACGGCAGAGAACGCGATGGCGGTTGCAGAAATCTGTGTGCGGTTGGATGGCTTGCCCTTGGCGCTGGAGTTGGCGGCCGCACGCAGCAGAGTCTTCACCCCACCCGCATTGCTGCAGCGCTTGAATGCCGCTCTACCCATCCTCACGGGTGGCGCACGTGATTTGCCCGCTCGCCAACAGACGTTACGCCACACGATTGATTGGAGCTACGATTTGTTGACCGTAGAGGAACAACAGCTATTCAGTCAGTTAGCCGTGTTCACGCATGGCTTTACGTTGGATGCTGTGGAGTTTGTTTGTGGCGCCGAGGCGATTGCGGGAGCTGCCGTATCCTCCGTGACACCCATCCTTGATTTGCTCGCAGCGCTGGTCAACAAAAGTCTAGTGCAACAGACGGACAACGCCGATGGCGAGATGCGTTTTGTCATGCTCGAAACGATACGGGAATATGCGCAGGAAAAATTAGCGTCGAGTCGCGCAGAGGCGACGATACGGCGGCGACACTTGCTTTACTACACGCAGCTCGCAGAAGCTTCGGAGTCGCACATTTTCGGCGCAACACAACCCAGTTGGCTCCAGCGACTGTTGCAAGAGCATGACAATGTGCGGGCGGCGTTGCATTGGAGCCTGACGTCAGAGGATGAGGTGGATGCGGCGCTGGGGTTGCGCCTGGTTGGAGTGTTGAGTTGGTTCTGGCATTTTCATGGCTATTGGAATGAGGGACGCCAGTGGGTGACGCAACTCTTGGAGCGAAATCAGAGTGCGCGCGGCAAGTTTCGCGCGAAAGCGTTGTGCGGCTTGGGCTTGCTGGCGTGGGCGCAAGACGATTACGCGACAGCCAAAACAGCGCTGCAAACGGGGTCGGCATTGTCACCCCTTGCGCCCCCCTCGCTGACGCGCGCTCACACGCTCGGTTTGTTGGGGTTGGTGCTGATGTATGAATTGCAGTTTGCAGCAGCCGAGCCGCTGGTGACCGAAAGCCTTGCAGTGTTTCGCGCGCTCCATGACTCATTTGGCGTTGCCATCTCGTTGGTGCGGTTGGGCATCATCGCGCGCATGATGGGCGATTTGGAACGAGCGCTGGAATTAAACACAGAAAGCCTCACGCTGTATCGTGAGCTGAACAATGCGTGGGGCATCGGCATCTCGCTGGCGAGTTTGGCAGAGACCGCATTGGCGCAACACGCTTGGCGCAACGCCGCGCATTTTTATCGTGATGCGCTCGCAACCATGCGACTCACGGGAAGTCAATGGTATGTCGCGTTGGTCATGGTTGGCATTGCAAACGTCGCTATTGCCAGAGGACAGCTCCAAGCGGCCGCGCAGTTGTTGGGCGTTGGCGACGCCATGTTAGCGGCTGTGCATGGGCGAATTCCGCCGATTGAGCGTTTGCCGTACGAGCAGGCGCTGGCGACCATTCGCTCGCAACTGGGCGAAGCGACGTTTGCCGCCGCATACGCCGAGGGACAGTCGCTCACGGCGAGCGAACAGGAGCAGGTTGTGGCGGCGGTGTTACGCGAGCTGTGATGTATCAGGATTGGAAACTAGCCTTGAGGATACGCTTTGAACTTTCAAGACCTTTCTATCAATTGGAGTGAGTTGCAGCAAGAAGCGCTCGTGCTATTGCAAACCTATTTGCGCTTTGACACCACCAATCCGCCGGGCAACGAAGAACCTGCTGCGCGTTTCGTGCATGAGCGATTATGCGCTGAGGGTATCGAGTCACGCTTGCTTGAAACCCAGCCCCGCCGCATCAATGTCATCGCGCGGCTGCGCGGCAACGGCGCGCAGCGTCCGCTGATTCTGATGAGCCACAGCGATGTGGTACATGCGAATCCCGCCGAGTGGTCGGCGCCGCCGTTCAGTGGCGAGGTGCGCGATGGCTACGTTTATGGGCGTGGCGCGTTGGACATGAAAGGACTAGGCATCGTGAATCTAATGACGATGCTCATGCTCAAGCGCGCGCATGTTCAGTTATCACGCGACATCATCTTGCTAACCGTCGCGGGTGAAGAGCGCGACCCGCAGGTAGGCGCGAAATACTTGATGGAAAATTTTCGGGATGAGCTGGGCCATGCGGAGTTCATGTTGAACGAGGGCGGCTCGGTAGTGCAAGCGCATTTTCCCGAACCGTTCGCGCGCTTCGCGCCATCGCGCGTATGGCTGGTGACGTGTGGTGAGAAGGGCGGTATCCGCGTGCGTGTGAAAGCGAAAGGCTTAAGCACACATCCAGGCGTGGGTAGCTTGAACAATCCGCATGTGCGGCTGGTGCGTGTGCTAGACAAAATTCTCTCGTTCAAACCACCCATCGTGCATACATCTACAATGGATGAAGCGTTTCAGCGCATCGTGTATCGCTATGTGCCTCGACTGTGCGCGCCCTTGTTCGCCAACAAGTTTGTGATGGCTCTCGTCGCGCCCTTCCTCATCAAAGACCCAATGATTGGCCCGACCTTGCGCGACAACATTGTGCTGTTGGGCTTTGAAGAGCCGACGACGAGTCGGGGCGTCATCCCCAGCGAGAGCTGCGCCATCATCGCGTGCCAAAAGTTGCCGGGGCGCGAGAGCCAAATTTTGTCGCAATTGCGCGCAGTGATTGGCAATGATCCGCACGTTAGCCTCGAAGTCATCAGCGAAAGCCAAGATCTCGCATCGCCTTATACGAGCGAATTGTTTCATGTGATCGAGCGCGTCGCGCACCGTGAGGACGCGCAGAGTCTCACGTTACCTGTGTTCTCGCTCGCGGCAACGGACTCACGCTTCTTTCGCCCTTATGGCGTGCAGTGTTACGGCTTGTTGCCATTCGACTTGACGCCGAGCGAGTTGGTGCGGATTCATGGCAACGACGAACGCTTATCCATCGAAAATTTACAAAAGGGGCTGCGACGCTGGGGTGAGATTGTGTGGGAGCTGTGTGGAGTGTGAGGGGATGAAGGGGTGTAGGAGTGAGGGCGTATGGGAGTTTGGGTGAACAAAGCCTGCGTGATGCAGGCTTTGTTTATTGGCTCAACAAATTTTTGACGGATACATGCGCCACTGTGCGGTTGTCAATCACAACAGGCACGTCATCCGATAGCTCATAGATGGTGTGTTGCGCGTAATCGGCGTCGTTTGGGATTGGTTGAGCATATACTTCGATTTGCTGCTCGGTGAGGTTGACGACCCAATAGACAGGAATGCCTGCGCGAGCATAGAGACGCTTCTTGGTCGTGCGGTCGCGCCGAAGCGTTGTGTCTGCGACCTCGACAACCAGCGCAACCTCCTGTGGACCGGGATGACGTTCCAGGTATTGTCGTCGTTGACCTCTCACAACCATCACATCAGGCTCTGGTTCGCTATCTTCGGTTGTGAGAGGTTCTTGCTCATCTACGTACCAACCGCTGGGTAATAGCTTTTCGATCAACTGGCGTAGCAAATAAGTGATTACACTGTGCAAAAGTTTTTTCGCCATCTTAGGCACCAATAATCCTTCCAGCAGCTCAATCGGCTCATTCTCGATAAGAATCCCCGCATCAATCATCTGATGATACTCGTCAACGCTCAACCGCCACACTGGCTCCGTGGGCATGACGACACGCTCTTTGAGATTGGGTGAAATCAAATCTAAAGCGATAGACACAATTCTGCTCCTTTCATTGCGACAATGGAATAATCTCTCTTGCCCTTGCTTCGTTCCTTTCGTTCCTTCCGCTCCCATTTTCGTTGACTACCCCGCCGTTCCTTCCGCTCCCATTTTCGTTGACCGTGCCCTGCATGGACCACGCGCTGCTGCTCGTAATCGTCACCTCCACCAATTGTCCCGTGCGCTCCGCATCGTCCTCGAAGAAGACCAGTTTGTTCGTCGGCGTGCGCCCGCGCCATTTGCCCTTGTGCCTATTTTCGACCAAGACCTGTTGTGTCGCGCCAACCAAGCGCTCATTGATTTCCGATGACACTCGCTCTTGCAGCGCGTCGAGCGCCTTCAAGCGACGTAGCTTTTCGTCGGCAGGCACGTTGTCTGCCATGCGTCGCGCCGAAGCGGTGTGTGGGCGCGGCGAATACATCGCCAGATGCGCCACGTCGAGCTTGAGCTCCGCCAGCAAATTGTATGTTCTCATAAATTGCGCTTCGGATTCGTTGGGGAAGCCGACAATAATGTCGGTGGCAATCGAGCCGTGCGGCAGCTTCGCGCGAATTTTCTCGATGAGCGCGCGATAATCGTCCACAGTGTAGCCGCGCCGCATCTCTTTCAGCACAACGTCATCACCCGCTTGCACAGGCACCTCGATATGGGGCATCACTTTGGGCAGCTTAGCGACCACATCCAGCAGTTCATCGTTCATATAATTCGGATGCGACGTAAGAAAGCGGATGCGCTCCAACCCCTCTACTTCATGCAACACACGCAACAAATCATGCAGACGAGGTCCATCATCCACATCGTAGCCATAGCGGTCCACGATTTGCCCCAACAAGGTCACTTCTTTCACGCCTTGCGCGACGAGCGCGCGCGCCTCGCTGACAATCTCGCCGACGTGACGGCTGCGTTCCTGTCCGCGCCGATAGGGGATGATGCAAAACGTGCAGACGTGATTGCACCCATAGACAATCGGGATGTGCGCGCTGACTTTGCCTGCATCCAACGCAGGCAAGCGAAATTCATCTTGCAGCGCGTGGCGTTGCGCGACTTCGCGCTGGATGATTTCTTTGCCGAGGTCGCCGTCGCGCTCGCGCAAAAAGTTTACGAGTGGCGTCGGTTCGGAAGGCGGCAGGAATACATCCACGAATGGGAATTGCTTGCGGAGTGGCGCATTATCTTTCACGCCGACCATGCACCCCATCAGCGCCAACACTTTGTTAGGATGGCGTTGCTTGATGGGATGGATGGCGTGCAAGTAGCCGACCGCTGCATCTTCCGC
>CAZDYP010000084.1:0-1195 GCA_964509505.1 uncultured Anaerolineae bacterium
CACAGTCATCACGTATGGACGCGGGCAAGCGGTCATCACGGCGACGGGAATGCAAACCGAACTAGGTCACATTGCGACGATGTTGCAAACCGTTGAATCAGAACCGACGCCGTTGCAAAAACGTCTGGACAAATTGGGGCACACCTTGGCCATCGTCGCCTTAGCCATCGTCGCTGTGGTCTTCGTGTTGGGACTGTGGCGCGGCGAAGATTGGCGAGTGATGTTGTTGACAGCGGTGAGTATGGCGGTTGCTGCCGTGCCTGAAGGCTTGCCAGCCGTCGTGACGATTGCGCTCGCGTTGGGCGCACAACGGATGTTGCAACGACGCGCGCTCATTCGCAAACTGCCCGCCGTCGAAACGCTCGGTTCGGTCACCGTGATTTGTTCCGACAAAACGGGCACGCTCACCGAAAATCGTATGACCGTCACCGTGTTGGATGTGGCGAATCAGCGTGTGGATGTGATTGCAACGCTGCGCGAAGATAAGCCAATCGGGCAATGGCAAGCAGGGTCAGCGGCGATGTCCCAGACTCAAACTGCGCTCCGGTTGATGTTGATAGGGGGTGCGCTGTGCAACGATGCGACGTTGGAATTGGACGACAAAAAACCCGGCTCGTTCCATGTCGTCGGCGACCCGACCGAAGGCGCATTGGTCGTGGCCGCCGCGCGCTATGGCATGAACAAAACCGCGTTGGAGCAAGCGTATCCGCGCGTCGCCGAAGTGCCGTTTGATGCGGAACGCAAGCGCATGACGACGGTGCATCAACTCCCCCAGCCCCAATCCCAACAGACAAATTTGGAGTTTGGGATTGGGGAGTTGGGAATTTCCGATTATCTCGCGTTCACAAAGGGCGCGGTGGACAAGTTGCTCGAAGTGACGACGTATGTTTGGATGAATGGGCGGCGTGAGCCGCTATCAGATGAATTGCGCGCGCGCATTGTAGAAGCCAACAATCAGCTGGCGCGCCAAGGGATGCGCGTCTTAGGCGTCGCATTTCGTCCACTGGATGCGCCGCCACAGAATGGCGCGCGTCATCAGGTAGAACGCGAGCTCACCTTCATCGGCTTGATCGGCATGATTGACCCGGCGCGTCCCGAAGTGAAAGCGGCGGTGCAAACGTGCCAGACCGCAGGCATCAAGCCTATCATGATCACAGGCGATCATCCGCTGACCGCGCAAACCATCGCGCGCGAT
>CAZDYP010000084.1:1295-20967 GCA_964509505.1 uncultured Anaerolineae bacterium
CCCGAACACAAACTCAAGATCGTGCAAGCGTTACAGAAGCGTGGTCACATTGTCGCCATGACGGGCGACGGCGTGAACGATGCGCCCGCGCTCAAGCAAGCCGACATCGGCGTGGCGATGGGCCTCGTGGGCACCGATGTCGCCAAGGAAGCGGCAGACATGGTGTTGCTCGACGACAACTTTGCGACGATTGTCGCCGCGGTCGAGCAGGGGCGCGTCATCTACGACAACATCCGCAAATTCATCAAGTATCTGATGACGACCAACTCAGGCGAGTTGTGGGTGATGTTGCTCGCGCCGTTCTTGGGGATGCCGTTGCCTTTGCTGCCTTTGCAAATTTTGTGGATGAATCTGGTGACCGATGGCTTGCCCGCGCTCGCGCTGGGCGTCGAGCCTGCGGAACGGAATGTCATGCGCCATCCACCCTATCGCCCACACGAGAACATCTTAGGGCGTGGCATGGGTTGGCATATTGTGTGGGTTGGTTTTCTGATGGGCATGTTGGTGCTAGGTTCAGGGTATCTGTATTGGCGCGCAGGCGATACCCATTGGCAGACGCTTGCCTTCACGACGCTCACGCTCGCGCAAATGGCGCATGTCTTGGCGATTCGCTCGGATTATGATTCGTTGTTCCGCATCGGGTTGCTCTCGAACAAATTGCTGCTAGGCGCGGTGGCGGTGACGTTTCTCTTGCAATTGGCAATCATCTATGCGCCAATCATGCAGGCAATTTTCCAGACCCACGCTCTGCCGTTCAGCGATTTGCTGATTAGCCTATTGTTGAGTAGCTTAGTATTCGTCGCTGTCGAGGTAGAGAAGTGGCGACGCAGACGGAAAAATTTATAGGCAGGAGTGTGATATGAAATTACTCATCGCGTACGATGGTTCGGATTGCGCTAAAGTCGCACTGGCAGACTTGAGTCGCGCGGGGTTGCCGCCGCAAGCCGAAGCGCTGGTCTTATCCATTGCCGATACCTGGTTGCCGCCCGACGATCATCAACCCAATGTCCATGTGCCTGAATGGCTCGCGACCTCGCTCGCACAAGCGCGCCAGGAAAGTCTGCAAGCGGTGGAGCAGATGCGCGCACACGCCGCATACGCCGCCGCGTATCTGCAAGATAAATTTCCAACGTGGCGCATCCACGCGGAAGCGATCGCCGACTCGCCGGCCTGGGGCATCATCAAGCGCGCGGACGAATGGCAACCCGATTTGATTGTGGTGGGGGCGCATGGACACACCGCGTTGGGGCGGTTCTTCGTGGGCAGCGTCTCACAAACCGTGTTGACGACGGCGACCTGCTCCGTGCGCGTTGCGCGTGAGCATCCGCGTGGGGCGCAGGAGCCGATTCGGCTCGTCATCGGGATGGATGGCTCAACCCATGCCATGGCAGGGTTAGAAGCTGTCAAAACGCGCACCTGGCCCGCAGGCACGCAAGCGCGCATTGTCGTCGCCGTAGATGCCTACATGTCCACCATCGCAGGTTCGGGGCATAAGCGCGTCATGCAATGGGTGAAGGACGATGGAGATGCAAGAGCGTGGTTGCAGCGCCTGGCGCAAGAAACGGCGCAGCAGTTACGCGCAGTGGGTTTGGCTGCTGAAGCGCTCGTGAAAACAGGCGACCCCAAGCGTGTGCTGGCGCATGAAGCAGAACAATGGCAGGCGGATTGTATCTTCGTCGGCGCGCGCGGCTTAAGCCTCATCGAGCGTTTTGTGCTAGGCAGTGTATCCGCAGCCGTTACCGCACGCGCGCATTGCACCGTCGAAGTGGCGCATGTGCGTCCGTGAGAAATCTATTGTTACAAAATCTGTGTTTGGGTGAGAGTTGCGCTCTCGCCAGAGGAGGCTGTATGAAGCGCGTGGATTTAGTTGAAGCGTTTGCCAAAGAGGTACGACAATTCGGTGAAAGCAGCGGCAACGAAGCGCTGAACATCAAAGTGGTTAGCGGTTCACTCGACTTCTTGACGCACAGTGAAGAAACCGACGACGACGCCATTCACGCCGCACGGTTCGTGCGTGGCGAATTGAAACTAGAAAATGGCAAGCTGTTCACTTTCTGGGTAGCGGGCGCCGACCTCGGCGGCGTCGGCGACACAACTGTGTATCGCACAGAGAAACCGCCGACTGGGTAGTGAACGATAGCCAGTAGCCAGTAATCAGTAGTCAGTAATTAGAAGCCAGTAGCCAGTATTGGACGCCTCCATCTGGCTGCTGGCTACTGATTACTGATTACTGACTACTGATTACTCTTCACTCGCCAAGAGTTCCTGCCACAACTCACGAACCGTCTGCGCTTCGGCGGCTGATACGACGCCGACGATCTCGCCCGCATTGATCAGCACCCAATCGTTCAGTGTGATAGGCGCGCGCAAGCGACGACGCACAGTATATTGTTTCATCCCATCGCTGACTGTTGCGGTGTTGGTTTGCAAGGCAATGATTTGGACTGGAATCGAAGCGCACATGGTATTATGCTCACACACCCCGTCAGGTCTTCAAGCCCTGACGGGTTTGTGCTTTACAAAGTCTGATTTGCCAACTCCAGATGATACAACGTCTGTTGTCGCAGGTGGCGCAGCTGTCGCTCGGTGAGACGATCACACGCCCAGCCCCAATGTAGCGAGACCCAATCCCCCACGCTTACTTCATCCACAAAACCGCGTCCCTCGATTTGGCGCACGACGCTGCGCAGTTCCGCACTACCTAATACGAGCTTGCCATTCGCAAAGACGATGGGCTGCGCAGCGACTAACAAATGTTCGCCAGCAAGCCCCTGCACTTGTCCCCAACTGATGCGACAACTATCCAAGGTGTCAAGGCTTTCCGCTAACGCGCCTGTGCGACGGCAGACATCCAAGACGTGAAAGGCATGGAATGGCCTCGCGCCTTCTGGCGCTTTGCCCAACAGCGCGTTAAGCGCGCGAGGCGAAAGCCGTGACGTGAAACGCGCCCGCAGCGAATCGTACAGCGCCGCAACGCTCACACCCATCAGCAATTCGTTGCCCAGCCAATAGGCTTCGACCACACGATAAGCGAGCGGGTCGGGCAAATGGTTGGCGCTGGCAATCAGCTTGAGATAGGGATACGCGCCCTCGAATTGCTTTGCCCAATCGCGCAGTTCAGGCGCTGCTTGTCGGTGCGTACATAACTCGAACAAGCCGCGCTCGTTTTGATTGCCGCAAAAACCCAAGCGATTTGGCATGAACGCATAGCGCGCAAAGAGCAGCAAACCATCAAGTGAGTTAGACATGGGGCCTCAACACTTCGACAATCTCCTCCACCGCGCGTTGCACGGCTGGTGTGAGCCCCGCGCCCAAGGTCGTATGGGCGAGCTGAACCCCCAGCAGCGCGACCTCGCAATGCAACTCCGCGCTCAAATACTGTCCCAGCAAATACAACGGCAGCGTATGCGTGGACGCGCTCACGCCGCGCGTCTCTTGCCATGGCAACCAATACACTGCGCCTGCCGCTTTGCCTAACTGTGCTGCGTCAATCAACAACACGAGGTCAGGTGCGAACCGCCGTAACGCACTCGCGCAATTTTCTGGCGCTGAGCCAGCGTCAATCACAAGGCAGTCAGGCAACTTACACATTTGCCCCATCTTACGCGCAACCATCACTCCTGCCGCGTCGTCGCCGCGCAGTTCGTGTCCTATACCCACAATGGCGATGCGCGGGGGGCGCTGCGGAATTTGGCTATGCAGTTGGGACAGCATTCGGGTTAACGAATTTTGCCAAGACGGTATGGACATCCTCGGCGTTGCCATAATAGACCGTGAACGGTTCTTGCCTGAGCGATGCCAGCTCCCATTGTTCAGCCGACATCGAGAGGCACTTGAAGCGACATGATTGAACACACTGCGCGCAATAGGCGCACCGATCGGCGTGATAGCGCAACACGAAATGTTTGTTGGCTTTGTCGAGCGTGATGAGTTCGAGAGCTTGCGCGGGACAATCCTTGACACACACACCACAACCGCTGCACTTCGCGGGATCGAATTGCAATGCGCCGCGCAAGCGCTCTGGCGCAGGGTGTTTCTCGAAAGGATAGCGCTTCGTCGCAGGACGCTTGAAGAGCGAACGCAGCACATCGCGCAGCATCGTCCCTACGTTAAAACGTCGCCAAATTGGTCTCATGTTAGTTGTTCGCTTTGGGTCGGCTTGGCATGAACTTGTCAATGCCATAACTCACCAAACACACAATGGCAAGGCTTGCCGCCACGCGTGGGTCAAGCATCGTCGTAAACAGCACGAGCAAGGCTGCCAGCATGGAGAGAGCGCCTTCCGTTTTTGCATTCATCATGCTCCTTTCACACGACAGGATCAGCGCCACACGACCATGATCAAGAGTTGCGCCAGCACCAGCAGTGCGCCATAGCGCCACCACAAGCCCACGGTCTGGTCAATTCGCAGACGCGCGCAGAGCGCTTGCAAGATAGCGACCATGACGAGCAACCCCAACGTCTTCGCAAAAAACGCGATGGGATTGGCGACGCCGCCCAAGTAAAACGCCGCGATGAGCGCGAGACCAATCACCAATTCAACACCTTTGCTCAGTCGGAAGAGCGCAAAGCCGCGTCCACTGTATTCGGTGAGCGCGCCTGCGACGATTTCGGTTTCGGCTTCGGGCGCATCGAAGGGCGGCAGTTCCAATTTGCCCATCAACCCAATCAGCGCGACGACAAAGCCGATGGGTTGTGTCACGATGAACCATGGTGTAGCGGCGCGGTGCGCGATTTCGTCAATCTGCCAACTGCCGACCGCAATCGCAGGGCCCAGCAGCGCGAGCATGAACGGCGCTTCGTATGAGAAGAGCTGCGTCAAAGTGCGTGTCGCGCCGACGAGCGAGAAACGGTCAGGGGTGATTGCGCCCGCGAGGCCTAAGCACAACGTCAACAAACTGAGCAGATAGAGTGTCACAATCAAATCACCTGCGAAGCTGAACGACGGCGCGAATCCGACGAGCGGCACATACAACGCCGCCGTCAGTGCGCCTGTGAGCGCGACGACGGGCAACGCATGAAACCAACGCGCATCCACGCCCGCAGGCACAAGCTCTTCTTTCGCCAACAGTTTGATGAGGTCGGCATAAGATTGAAACCAACGAGGCCCCACGCGATTTTGCAAGCGCGCGATGAGTTTGCGGTCTGCCCATTCATACGCGAGTCCCAGCGTGATGATGAACAGTCCTGCGGGAAAGAAGAGCAAGGCAAGCCACGCGTTCAAGCCGTTCATAGTCTCTGCTCGCGGTTACACTGTGTGAGCGAATACGCGGATAGATTCTGCAGCACGCCAGCTCGATTGTCATTCACGAATGCGATACAAACTCGCGGCGCGTCGGATGTTCGTGCTGCGGCGTGAGTTCTGATTTTTCGGCTTCTTTGACCTTGGCGGAAGCCGCTTCGAAAGAGGCGCGTAATTCTGCCCAGGCTTTCTCCACACCCTTCAACAGTTCCTCAGATACATCACCGCCTTCCTTTTGCCACAGCTTCAGGCGTTTCTTCGCTTCTTCGATTGGGGGGCGCATGGCTTCTACTTGTTTGTGGTATTCGGCGCGCACCTCGTGGCTGGCTTTGTGGGCACGATGGCTCATGATTTCCAGATCAATGCCCCATTCTTTGAGCTCAGCCTTCATGCGCTCGAAGTGCAGCTCCCACTTCTCGCGGAGCAACTTCGTCTCTTGCTTATCTGCCTTTGACGTTGGCTTGATGGGTTTGACTTCCTCTTCAGTTTCGTGGAGTTTAGGCTCCATTACAGGTGTGCTCATCTTTACAATCGCCTTTCGTCCATCACATCTTCACAGATACGATGGTCATATCATGTGTTCAGCCTTTCAACGCTTTCATCTCACCGCGGCTCAGTCGCTTCATGCGGCTCCACATCATTAGCAGCGCGCCCAATGTCGTGAAAAATGCAATGCCCAGTTTGGTGACATCCACGATGGGCTCGACAGCAATTTTCCCGTCTTTGCTCAACTTGATCACGGCAACGGGGCGCGCACTGCTGGTGCCGCCGCCACCGCCGCCGCCACCCAAGCCGCCAGCTTCGCTCGGCTTCGCGGGTGTGTTGCTTGGTGGTTCTGTCTCAGAAGTCGTTTGTTTCTCTTTAGATGCAGGCGCTGGTACGGGCCCGCTGCCGCCGCCAAACCCATAACCAAAGCCGAGACCTGCCACGACTTCGCTGGCGGTGATGAGAGTGTGGTCGCCCACTTGCAACGGTGCGCTGTAAACATTGTGGGGGTGTGCCACTGCCAGCAACTTTTCCAATACTTCCGTGGCTTGCTCTTGATTGTTCACGGCGACGGCAGTGATTTTGTTGAATTCTTCACTCATGAGTTTTGCTCCTTACCGGTAATGTAGGACAAGTTTCCAACTTGTCCATCACAGGCAAGTTGCAAACTTGCCCTCAAGAGAAGGTAGGACAAGTTTCCAACTTGTCCATCACGGGCAAGTTGCAAACTTGCCCTACATTTTGAATCGGCGCGCAAAACCGAGCATGACAAACATGACAGCGCTCAGCAGCAAGCCTATTTGCGCGAGGCGCGTCACATCCACAATCGGGATGCGTTGCAGCGGTTGCCCGTCACGCGCGATGAGCAGCGCGACTGGGCGATTCCACACAAAGCCGCCGCGCGGGAAACGCGCGACGAGGGCTTGCGCTTGCGGCGTCACGATCATGTCGCCAATCGTCAACGGCTGACCTGTGTGGGTTTGCCATTGCAAAAATTTTGAAAACGGCATGTGCCTCCTTTCAATCACTTGAATACTCTGGCGGATGCCCATTTCAGTATCGTCGCAACGCCTAGAAAAGGCAAGGGTCAATTGTCACGTTTTCATCGAGTCTTGTGTTGATAGAATTCAATGCCATGTTGCCGCAAATCTTTCCACGTCCAATACGCATGGGCGCTACATCCATCACCGATCACCACCGCCCGATCATTGCACGAGAAGCACGGATCAACGCCCGCCAGAATCATCGGCATATCGGCGAGCTGCTGCCCCACCGCCAACGTCAACACCGACGACATATTGCAGATGGTTGGCGTCCTGATGTGAACGCGCTCCGGTGTGTCGCTGCCGTTGCTCTTGACGAAGTAAAACAACTCACCGCGCGGCGCTTCGACACGACTCACGGTTTCACCTGCTTTGATGCGGCGCGGCATCCGCGTCGTGAGCTCACCCGATGGCATAAGGTCGAGGATGTTACGAATGGTGCGATATGACTCGAATAATTCTTTGACGCGCACGACGACGCGCGCTTCGAGGTCGCCTTGGTGGTCCAGCACGATATTCACAGGAAACTCAGCGTAAGCTACAAATGGCGCATCCACACGCACATCGCGCGCCACACCCGACGCGCGCGCTGTTGGTCCGACGACGCCGAGGTGTTCGGCTTGCGCTTGTGTCATTACGCCGATTCCGCGTGTACGCTGCAAGAACAATTCATCGCTCGTCACCACGTTGAGATAATGGCGCGTGCGCTCCTCCAGAAAATCTATGCCACGCCGAATCGCATCCGCTTGGTTGTCATCCACATCGAACTTCACACCGCCCAACACATTCGCAGAGTAATTGACACGATTGCCCGTCAACCCCTCCAACACATCCATCACTGTCTCACGGTCACGCCACGCATACATGAACAGTGTATCGAAGCCTGCTTCATGGGCGGTGACGCCGAGCCATAATAAATGACTGTGAATGCGCTCCAGCTCTGCGACGAGCGCGCGTATCGCTTGGGCGCGCGGCGGCGCCGTCACACCCGCGAGCTGCTCGACTGCCAGCGCGAACGCCAACGCGTGCGAGTGTGAGCAAATGCCGCATACGCGCTCCAGCAGATAAAGGTCTTGCACCCACGAGCGCGACTCGGCGGCTTTCTCGATGCCGCGATGCGCATAGCCCAAACGCACCGACGCGCCTGTGACCACTTCGCCATCTACGATAAACTCGAAATGACCTGGCTCTTTGAGTGCGGGATGTTGGGGGCCGATGGGGATGATAAATTTTTCTTGATGTGCATGGGTGTGCATGGTCACTCCTCAAGCGCGTATTGCCTGCAAGACGTACATCGCCCAACCCAGATGGGCGCGCCCATAACGCAGGTATTCGTCTTGGCTGCTATACAGATGTTCCAACACTTCCGCCTCCTGATAAAATTCGGGCTGGGTCTTGGCAAATTCAGGCGGCGCGCGCGTCGTGAGCCAATGCGCTTCGCCGACAACGAGCTGGCCATCGGGATGAATCGCTTCCTGCAAACGGCGCAGCGTGGGACGAAAGCCCTCGAAGATAAACGTCGCGCCAAGGCACGCCGCGACAGCGAAGGTATGTGGCTCAAACGCGTACTCCGCGCCATTCATGCAGACAATTTCAATTTGTCGAGCGAAACCATGTTCACGCATTTTGCGTTGCGCGCGTTCGCACGCATACGGACGAATGTCAATGCCCACGCCCGCGATGCCAAAGTGTTGCGCCCACAGGGCAAGCACCTCGCCAAAGCCGCAACCAAAGTCAATGACACGCTGCCCTGCCTACAAGCCCAACACGCGCCCCACCGTCAACACCTTTTCAGGCGACGTAGGATTGATGAGCTCCAGCTCGCGTTCAGAGATATTTTTCAGACCAAGGAAGTTCATGCTGAAACCTCGAAATCTTTTCGCATGGGATACGCGCCTTGGGGCCAATCGTCGGGCAAGTAGAGTCTATCGCTGTTAGGCGTGTTGACCATCGTGATACCAAACATCTCGCCGAGCTCACGCTCGAACAAAGTGGCCGAGGGAATGATGGCGCAAATGCTTGGCACGCCGGGGTTCATGCGCGACACGCGCACACGCAACGTGACGATGGCTTTGCCCGCGCAGAAGTGATACAGCGCTTCCATTGTATTTGCTTCTACGCCCAAGTCCAAGCCTGTGATCGCAGACAAATAGCCCCAACGTGCTTGCCGCAACGCCGTCACCGCAGCGACCAAGTCAGCGGTTGACACAATGACGTCCAGACGGTGCGGTTCGGGCGTTGTCGTCGCTTGGGTCCATTGCGCCAACAACTGACGCGCCGTTTGCAAGGTCGTCTCGTCGTCCATCTATTCACCTTTCATCATGCTTCGGCTCTTCTTTTGAATGCGACAAACTCTGCAATAGCTTCACGATACCGTCAATAATAGCTTCAGGACGCGGCGGACAACCCGGCACATAGACATCCACAGGAATCACCGCGTCAATATGTCCGACGACGTTGTAACAACCTTGAAACGCGCCGCCCGAAATCGCGCACGAACCGACGGCGACGACGAATTTGGGGTCGGGCATTTGCTCATAGATGCGGCGCAGACGGTCACGCGCTTGCCGCGTCACGGGACCTGTGCAGATGAGAATGTCGGCGTGACGTGGGCTGCCTTGCAGCTTGACGCCAAAGCGTTCCAAATCATAACGCGGCGTCAGCGTGGCTAGAATTTCGATGTCACAACCGTTGCACGAGCCGCTATTGAAATGAATGGCCCACGGCGAATTGACGCGCGCCCATGTTTTGAGATATTCAAGCGCATCATGCCAAGTCCGTTCGAGATTGATGGTCATAAGGTTCATCTCAAGATTAGCGCCAACAGCACCAAAATCAAACCTACCAGATAAACACCTGCGCGCCATGACAAATCACTCGTCGCCAGCACTAATACGCCAAGATGCAACACCGCAAAGAGGAGCGCGACGACGAAGAAGGGACGATAGCCCGGCAAACTCATCTGCTTGGGCGCGCGTTCGCCGCTTGCATACGTGCTAGCTTTCAGTGCGTTTGGATGTGGCGCTCCCGCCAACACGCGCCCCATTCCCGACAACATGGCGACGAGAACGAGGTAGATGATGAAGGCAATTGGAGGAGCAAGAAGCAGGTTGGTCATTTCGCAGAGCTCCGAATCAACAACACAGGCATCGTCGCCGCACGCAGCACGCGATCCGCCACACTGCCCAACGCCCAGCGTTGAATGCCCGACAAGCCATGCGTGGACATCACGATGAGGTCGGCCTGATGCGCCTGCGCCGCTTCGGTGATAAGTGACGCCACAGACAAGCCGGTGTTCATCTCCCAGCGCGCACGCAATCCTGCATCGCGCAACTCGCGCGCCATGCGACTGAGATATGCGTTCATGCTCTCGCCTGTGCCACGCAACAATTCCTCCATCAAGTCTTCGGTGAAACCCCACTCGGCGTAACGCGACGCATCGCGCACATAGAACAGCCACAGCTCGGCGGCGAAGGCTTGCGCGAGCGTTTGGGCGTGGCGCAACGCGCTTTCTGCCAACGGCGAACCGTCGAGCGGCACGACAATGCGCTTGAGCGGCGCGAATGGCAGTGGGTGTTCATGCGCCCGCACGAGGAGCAGCGGTGTCTGGCTGCCATGCAGCACTTTGTCGGCGACGCTGCCGTACACCCAGCGTTGGATGCCGCCACGTCCATGCGTCGCCATCACAATCAAGTCCATACGCGCGCTTTCAGCCAATTCACAAATCGCCTGGGCGGGTTGCGCCATGAGCGTGCGCCGCTCCACACTCACCTCTGCTTGCGCTAACATTTTGCTGATGGGCGACAAATAGCGCATGGCTTGTCCGCGCAGAATGTCGGCTTGCTCGTCCACGAACAGCGCTTTGCCGTCCACATGTAGCACGTCTTCAATGGGTCTGATCGCTTGAAACAACATCACGTGACTCTTGAGCTGCACGGCTAATGTTTTTGCGACTGGCACGGCTTGTTCCGCCAGCGCCGATCCATCCAACGGAACGAGTATTCGTTTGTACACGACCACCTCCATTTCACCGCCAATCCAGCAACACCCATGCTAACAACGCGCCGACCAATGCCATCGCCATACCCCACAGCAACAAGCCGCGAAATAGCTTTGCCTTGTCCACGGTTGGCGATGCAGCGGCAAGACACAACGCGCCCAACGTCGAAAGTGGGCTCACGTCAACCATGTGCGAGCCAACGCCGACGGCGATGATCATTTCCGTGACGTTGCCGCACGCGGTCTTTTCCATCAAACTCGGAATCAGCGTCATGAACACAGGCAACACCACGCCCGACGAGCTGCTGTATGTGGAGACGATGCCTGTGATGAGCGCAAGCACCGCATTGATGTCGTTGGGCGTGGCGCACCACGCAATCAGCGTCGTTGCCACATCAAGCCCGCCCGTCTTCTCCATGATGCTAATGAGCGCCGTCACCCCTGTGACGAGTAGGATGACGTTCCAAGGCAACGTCTTGATGCTGTCTTCCACGTCACCCAAACGCATGAGTCCCATGCCCACCACCAACCCGAAGGCGCCGACACTCAACGGCGCTTTGAAGATGATGACGCCGACGACCAATGCAACGATGATAGCAAGCGTGGCGAGCTGTGGACGCTCCCAACGCAAACTGAGCGGTGTTTCAAGCGGCGTAGCTATTGTTTGATGATTCGGTGTGCGATAGCCGCCGAACAACACATAAGCCGCCAACGCGCTCGACGATTGAATCGCGGCGACGCTGAAAAACACAAACAACGCAACGCCGAAATCGGTCACGCCAATTTTGCCCATGAGCGCGATGTTGACGGCGCCCGTCGGCGCGATGGGCGAGAAGCCGCCTGCGTTCGCGCCCGTGCAAATCATAATCGCCATCAAGAGCGAGCTGACGTTTGCTTTTGCCGCTACCGCCATGCCAATCGGCGCGAGCAATGCCGTCGCCGCGATGTTGCCGGGTCCAATCGCCGACAACATAAACGCTAGCGCGAAGAAGATGATGGGCAATAACGCTGGATGACTGTGCGACGCGCGCAATGACAGTTGCGCAAGTCGTTCCAGCGTGCCGTTCTGATTCACCATGCCGAACAGCAACAAGACGCTCACGAGTGTGAGAAACAAATCGGTTGGCATCCCCGCCGCAACGTCTTTCACGCTCATGCCCGCTACATAGACGCCGACGATGTATGCAAATGCCAATGCCAGAATGCCTGTGTTGAGATGGTGCTTCACGACGCCCAACACAATGGCGACGATAAGCAGGCTGAACGAAAGTAGCGCGGCGGACATAATGACCTCTGATAACCCTTACCCCCCTCTCCTACAAACAGAGGGGAAGACGTTATGCTTCACCTCCCGACACAAACTCTGCGCCACGCCGTATCGCTTGTTTGTTCGGCTGCAGCGCTTCACGGTGTCGCGCGCCAATGTGTTCTTCAAGCACTGTGTCCATGGTTTCGATCTTCACGATGTGCGTGGCGCCGATGAGTGCGCCCAACATCACGACGTTCGCAATTTGCGAATAGCCGAGTTCGGTGGCGATATCTTTGGCAGGCACATCAATCTCGCGGATGTCGTCACGGCCCGAACGCATTGTGATCAATGTTGAATCGGTGATCAACACACCGTTTGGCTTCACCAACGGCGCATAGGCTTCCATCGAGGGTGGATTGAGGACGAGCGCCGCCGTCGGGTGTTGCGTGAGTGGCGAGCCGATTTCTTCGTCGGAGATGATGACGCTGCAGTGCGCCGTGCCACCGCGCATCTCGGGCCCATAAGACGGAATCCAGGTCACCTGCCGTCCCTCCGCCAGCGCCGCATACGCCAACATTTGCCCCGCGAACAACACGCCTTGTCCGCCAAAGCCTGAGATGATAATTTCTGCGTGCATCGGAACTCCTCAACTCAGTAGTCAGTAATCAGTAGCCAGTAATCAGATTGATTTGCTGCGATGTGAATTTTGTCTGACTACTGACTACTAGCTACTGATTACTCACTTTGAAGTCGCCTAATGGATAATATGGAATCATCTTTTCTGCGATGAACTGCATGGCGTCGCATGGTTGCATGTTCCAGTTGATGGGACACGTCGAAAGAATCTCGACAAGCGAGAAGCCTTTGCCGTTGAGCTGCATCTCGAAGGCAGTCTTGATGGCTTTCTTTGTCTTGTGGATGTTGACGACATCATGCACGGAACGTCGCACGATGTACGCTGTGCCATCAAGCTGCGCCAACAATTCAGACATACGCAAGGGGTTGCCCATCGCCTTCACGTCGCGCCCCAACGGTGATGAGGTGGTTCGCATCGCAGGCAATGTGGTCGGCGCCATCTGTCCGCCCGTCATGCCATAGACGGCATTGTTTACGAAGATGACGGTGATGTTCTCGCCGCGCGCCGCTGCGTGAATGATCTCGCCCGCCCCAATCGCTGCGAGGTCGCCGTCGCCTTGATACGTGAACACGATGCGGTCGGGGCGCACGCGCTTGATGCCCGTCGCCATCGCGGGTGCGCGACCATGCGGCGCTTGCGCGAAGTCGCAATCAAGGTAGTGGTATGCGAATACCGCGCACCCAACCGATGCGACGCCAATCGTCTGCTCGCGGATGTGCAGCTCTTCCAACACTTCTGCGACCAGCCGATGGATGATACCATGCGTGCAACCCGGGCAATAGTGTGTGACGACATCGGTCAACGCAGCGGGCTTGTGATAGACCATCGTCAGTGGCGCTGCAGCAGTGGTCATTAAAATTTTTTCGGTAGTCATAGGGCATTTCCTTTGTCTCGCAAATTGGCAATTTGCGTTACGTCAGTTCAGCAACGGCGCTACATGCTCTGTGAGCTGCTCGATCGCAGGCACTTCCGCGCGCCAGTTGCCAAAATACTGCCCTGTCCAATGGCGCGGCGCAGGCGCGTACGCTTCGATTTGCGCGAGGATGTCTTCGGGCATTGGCACGCAGCCGCCCATGCGTCCAAAGAATTTCACGGCGACATGGGCGCCCACCGCCAAGCGCACATCTTCGATCATTTGCCCCGCGTTCAGCTCGACGACGAGGAAACGCTCGACGCGCGGGGCGAGCTGCGCTAATGTTGCTTCCGGGAAGGGCCACAAGCTCACGGGTCGGAACAAGCCCACGCGCAAACCACGCGCTCGCGCTTCTTTCACTGCCGTTTGCGCGATGCGCGCTGCCGTGCCAAACGCGACGACGATTAAATCCGCATCGTCGGTGAGCTGCTCGACGTAACGAACTTCGCGCGCGCGAATCTTTGCCTCTTTCTTTTGAATGCGTTGGTTCATCTGCTCGAGCACTGTTGGCTGCAAGCCTATCGAAGTGATGATGTGACGCTTGCGCCCCAGCGCGCCTGTGAGCTCCCAATCGCTATCGTGATGCTTCACGTCACGCAGCGGCGGCAACTCGACAGGCTCCATCATCTGACCGATGTTGCCGTCGGCGGCAATGAAGACCAGACAACGATAGTGTTCGGCGAGGTCGAAGGCATGATACGTCAGGTCAACCGCCTCTTGCACGGACGCGGGCGCAAGCACGATGGGATGATAGTCGCCGTGTCCACCGCCTTTGGTCATTTGAAAATAATCGCCCTGACTCGGCGCGATGTTGCCGAGGCCGGGTCCGCCACGCATCATGTTCACGACGACGGCTGGCACTTCCGAGGCGGCGATGTACGACAAGCCTTCTTGCATCAGCGAGAAGCCGGGGCTTGAGGTGGATGTCATCACACGCGCACCCGTGGTCGCCGCGCCAAAGACCATGTTGACCGCCGCGACTTCGCTCTCGGCTTGCAAGAAGACACGGTTGAGTTCAGTCATGCGCTGCGCCATGTATTCGAGCAATTCAGTTTGCGGCGTGATGGGATAGCCGAAGTACGCCTGCACGCCTGCGCGCACGGCGGCTTCGGCAATCGCTTCGTTACCTTTCCAGAGTGTTTTGGTCATCGTGACCTCCACGAGTCAATGAACAGTGTTCAGTGTTCGGTGTTCAGTGCTCCGTATTGACGGTGCCTCACGGTTTACTGGACACGGGATACTTTGAAATCAAAACGCCATCCGCTCATCTATGCGAACACAGCTTCCTTGCGTTTGGTCGCTTCGCGATAGACGGTGATGGCGGCGTCGGGACAGATTGTAGCGCAGAGCAAACAACCTGTGCAATCGTGATGTGGGTCAATCAGAATTGGGTCAACGAGTTGCGCGGGGCGATAGCCGCGCGGCGTGAAATAATCTGCGATGCGGATGATGCCCTTCGGACAGACGGGGATGCACAAGCCACATCCCTTGCAACGATTCTCGTCAATGATGATAGTGCCTCGCATGGGCGCCTCCTTTCGTGAACCAGATGATGACTCACTTTAATCATAAGGGGTTGAAGCGGAATGGGGTAGGGGCAAATGTCCTGTGAATGAGGGGACAGATGACCGTCAGGCGGAAAAAAGACGCAGCCCACGCATCGCAAATCGGGTTTCTCGAAACTTGATTTGTAAAAGACTCATCACCAATGATTTGCATTGACAAGTCAACGAATCGGTGTAAACTCGTTTGCGAATGATGGAGGCAAGGGGATGACTATGGCGATGTGAGCAAGCTCAATGGCTGGCACACACAATGGCGCTATGGCGAGCGAGCCTACAGTTATTTTGGACGCTTGTTACGCAAAGCGCGAGTCATTCCATTGCGTGACTTGAACTTGGACGAAGCGTATGAGGCGGGGCAACTCACCGAACAGGAATTTACCGAGCTGCTTGCGCTTGATTGGGTGGTAGGGGACGCATGGGCAAAGACGAGGCTGCTCAGGACGCGATGTTGGCAGTCGAAGTTTCCTACGTAGTTGACACGGGCGATGTGGAGCGCGCTTACCATTGCGCCGAGTTATGGCGTCGCTTGGGGTACAATGCTTCTGGCGCAGTGGGCGGCGAAGAAAGCGTGCCAGGCGTCAAGGAGCGCGCAGAGGCATTAGGTGTGGTGGTGATGATAGATGGGAAAATGTGAGACTTGAGGCAGAGTGAATCGCAGAGCGCAAAAACCCAACCGCGCGACGCATCTCCCGATGTGTCGCGCGGTTGGACTTTGGGTTAGGATCATTCAATTCAGTTTACGCCTCGAGCCAATGCGCTCGCGCTCACACATCAGGGCAGCGCTTCAATTTGCATCGCATTTATCAGAGCCATGCCTGCTGCGTCTGAAAGTCCCGTCACCACATTAGGTAACACACCGATTACGATGATCGCCGCCGTCAACACAACAAGTGGCGCGCTCATCGTTATGGGAATGCGCCGACCATGCAACACCATCGCCGATGGTTGCTGGCGATACAGCGCGTTGACGATGGGCATGTAATACGCAAGCGAGAGGATGCTGTTGAGCGTGGCGAAGATGACGAGCGTTTCAACCAGCCTGTTCTGCGTCGCAAAGCCTGCGACGAAGATTTGCCACTTTGACATGAAGCCCGCGAGCGGCGGCAATCCCCCCAACCCCAATAATGCGATGCTCAATGTCAACGCCACGATAGGATAACGTCGCGCGGCCCCCGCAAGATCCGCAACGCTAAGACCTGTCAGGTTTCGGAAACCTGGCAGGTCTTGAGCGTCTCGCAACGCATACAACAACGCGCCCGCCGCAAGAAACGCGAGTCCTTTCATCAAGCCATGATTCAACAAATGGAAGAAACCACCTTGCAGCCCATCTGGTCGTTGCGTGTAGAACCCAATCCCCAAACCCAATAGCATGTATCCAACGTGACTCAAGCTCGAAAACGCCAGCAGCCGTTTGACCTGCGTTTGTCGCAACGCGAGCAAGTTGCCAACGAGCATGTTCACTGCACTAAAGATCATAAGCAGTGTGCCTAAGTTCTTCTCTCCTACAAGGAGAGAGGCTAGGGGCGAGGTTGCGCGCAGCATTGCAATCAGCCCCGCTGCGATGACGATGCCTGACAGCATGGCGCTGATGCCACTCGGCGCTTGCGCGTGCGCGTCGGGCAACCAGGTGTGCAGCGGCGCCAATGCCGCCTTCACACCAAAGCCGATGATGAACAACGCCGCAGCGGCTTGGAGGATTGCTCCCTCCTCTGTTGGAGGGGGGAGGGTTGGGGTGGGGGTTGCAATGCGCGCCAAATCCAATGTGCCTGTCTGCGCGAACACCAACGCAATCCCCATCAACACCAACACCGAACCTGTCGCGCTTTGCGCGAGATACTTCACGCCCGCTTCGAGCGACGCAGGTTGCTCGCGATAGAACGCGACGAGCAGATACGATGACACCGCCAGCGCTTCGAACCACACCCACAAGTTGAACAGGTCGCCCGCGCAACCCAAGCCCATCATCATGCCGCTCATGGCGACGAGCAGCGCGTAATACTTCTCGACGCTAACTTCATCGCGCATGTAGGATCCCGAATAAAGCGTGACCAGCGTGCCGAGCGAGAGGACGACGACGCCCAACAACAAACTCACGCCGTCGAAACGCAACGCAATTGCGCCAAGCATGTATGAAGCATTGAGCTCACGCGCAGCCCATACGAGCGGCAGCCACGTCAATACGAGTGTCAGCATGGCAAGCCATTGGCTGATGGGCAGACGTATAGATGCGCGATCAGCCCATCGCCCTACGAGATAGCTCAATGGCGAGGCAACGAGCGGCAACACGCTCAGCCAGACGAACATCGGCACATTCATCGCGTGCTCCACAACCCCATCACCAACACTATGACCAAGCCCCCGACGATGCCTACGACATTCCAATTGAGTTGCCCCGTTTGCGTCGCGCGCAACGCGCTCGCCCCACGCACCACCCAATCTGCAATATGGCGATTCACCCACTCGAATCCGAAGCCATTCACGGCGCTGTCTTTCAACCAATGCAAGCGCCACGTGAATCCTGTCAATTGTTCACGCTGCCACCACAGCGCCACACCCAATCCCATCACACCGAGCGTGAGATACGTCGCGGACGCGCTCATCACCTCGCCGATGAGTGTGGACAAAGACATTGTGTGAGCGTCCAACAGCTGCGATAACCATTCGACGAGAAGCCATGTCGTCAGCGCGCCGACAACCAACGGCGCGAGCGCAAGGCGCATCGCTACAGGCGCATCGTGAACGTGATTCAGACCTGACAGGTCGCCAGATGGCGCAAAAAACACCAACCACGTCACACGCGCCGCATACAACGCCGTCAACGCCACGCCGCCCAGCATCGCCGCATAAGCCCACCATGCGCCATCATGCAAGCCCGCTTCGAGCAACAGCTCTTTACTCCAAAAACCATTGAGGAATGGCACACCCGCGAGCGCGAGCGCGCCAATCACAAATGCGTTGCGCGTGAACGGCATGGGCGCGCCTCGTCCGCCAATCGTTTGCAAATCGCGTGTGCCAAGCGAGTGAATGACCGCACCCGCGCCGAGGAACAGCAATGCTTTGAAGACCGCATGGCTCAACAGATGAAACTGACTTGCAAAGATCGCGCCGACGCCGACGGCATAGACCATGTAACCGAGTTGGCTGATGGTCGAGTAAGCGAGTACGCGCTTGAGGTCAGTGGCGACCAGCGCCATCAACGCCGCGAGCAACGCCGATGCGACCCCGACGCTCATCACCGTCTCTTTCCACGCAGGCACATCCACAAAGGCAGGATAGAAACGCGCGAGTAGATACACACCTGCGTTGACCATCGTCGCCGCGTGGATGAGCGCGCTCACGGGCGTAGGCGCTTCCATTGCATCGGGCAACCATGTCTGGAATGGCGCTTGCGCCGATTTCGCGGCGGCTGCGACAAGGAAGCCAAACGCGATGAGGCTCAAGGTCGTTGCTGGGAACATACGCGCTTGCGCGATGAATGTGTGGAAATCGTAACTGCCGAGCTGCGCATATACCATCAACACACCCACCAACAAACCCACGCCGCCGATTTGGGTGATGACCAACGCTTTGATGCCGCCCGCCACAGCTTTAGGATTGTCGTTGTGAAACGAGATGAGCGCATAAGAACAGAACGCGACCGCTTCCCAAAAGAAGAATAACCACAAGAGGCTCTGCGTCAGCACGAGTCCGCACATCGCGCCGATGAACCACAGCACGAGCGCGTAGTAACGTCCGAGTTGCGCTTCGCCGCGCATGTAGTCAATGGAGAAGATGATGGTCAGGCTGCCAATGACGGCGGCAATCGCGGCAAGGAACACGCCGAGACCATCGGCAGCAAACGTGACCTCGCCAACGATGCCGCCGATGGGCAGACGCACGACAATCTCACTCGATGTGAATGGCAACAAGCACAACGCGCATACCCCCGCCGCCAACGAACTACTTACAGCTAGCACCAGTTGTGCGCGTGGTCTTGCATCCCCCACCCACCAAACGCTTAACGCGCCGAGCCAGGGGAGGGTGATGGTCAATACAACGAGAAGGGGAATCATGGAGAGAATGAAGGATTCAGTGTGCAGCGTTCAGTAACCAGTGTTCAGTCAGCAGTATTCAGTGCCCAGTTTAGTATTTGGCATGGACACTGTTCATTGAACACTGAACACTGAACACTGAACACTGTTCACTGCTTCAATGTGGACAACTCCTTCACATCCAACGTCCCAAACCGTCGTCGCGCCTGCACCGCTAATGCCAACCCAATCACCGCTACGACTGTATCCGCGACGATGACCGTTAAAGCCATACTTTGACCTAACTGGAGTTGTCCACTGACCGACCCCGCCACCACCAGCGCGAGGATAGCGGCTTTCACCAAGACCTGCAACGCGACCACAACCTTGATGAGATTGCGGACGACGAGCAAGCCATACAACCCAACGCCCAACAACAGCAGCACACCAATTAGCAAAACGTTCGTCGTTGAGAAGGTCATGCGCGCCCCTCTTCGATTGCCGATTGTGGATTGCAGATTTCAGATT
>CAZDYP010000085.1:0-20309 GCA_964509505.1 uncultured Anaerolineae bacterium
CTTCGATTCTTCGGCGATTTTTTCATAGGTTTGCAAGAAGGTGCCCGGCGAAGGCTGCGACGTTTTTGGCGCTTTGGAGGGATCCACTTGCAAATTAGGCGCTTCCCGAAGCAAGCGCTCGTAGAACTCGTGACGAGACAGCGTCACGCCTTCTTGGAAGGTTTCAGTGCCGAAATGAATGTTCATTGGCACGACGACGATGTCGAGCGTCTGAGCGATTTCGGGCGGAATGTCGCATGACGAATCCGTCACAATGCGAACTTGCGGATGGTCGAGACTGCGCAGCTGCATTTTCAATTTTTCGCGCTGCGACTTGCGATCGAGTTCGGAGGTCATGTCGTCACTCCTTTAAGACTGAGCGGGCTCAGGTTGATGAGATTGGGAAGCGCAGCGGGAGGCTCCTGCGCTTCTGCCCACACGGGCGCCAATTCCAGTCCGGGTTCAGTGCCACGAAAAATGGTATGTTCAACCGCCATCGGCGGCCCAAAGCACTCTGGATCGTGTCCTGCCAGATAAGAAGCAGGATTGGTCATGTGTTGCAGCACATTCTTCGCGCGTTGCAAGGCGTCAATCGGAAATTGTCCAGCGCGAATCATGCGTTTCACGTCGGATAGGCTCAGGGTCGTCTCACGATAGAGTCGCGCCATTTGCTCGTAAAACTTTTCGAGCGGCAGCTTGGTGGGCACAACGGGATGCGCGAGGTCATATAAATGATGTTGTGTCTGCGTCAGCTTGGGATATTGCTGCGGGAAAATTTCGGTGCCAGGCAATGGCGTCATCACGGTGAATTGCGGGAAGCCAATCTTCAATTGCTTAACGTAATCAATCAGTTGCGAGAAATCATCCACGTCCCATTGTGGATCAACGATGAATGCGCCCCAAATGTGGACACCGTTTGCGTGTAAGATATGCGCCGCTTCGTTGTTCACGCGCACACTGTTGGATTTGTGCATCGCGTCGAGCTCGGCTTGGCGGAATGCCTCGAAGCCGATGAACGCCGTGAACAAGCCAATCTTTGCCCACTGTTCAATGACGTCGGGTCGCCGCACGACCGAATCGGAGCGCGTCTGAAACGAGTAGCGATATTTCAACCCCGCTGTGTTGATGAGCTCCGCGAGTTTCACCGCGCGCGGCATGTGCTGCAAGAAATGATCGTCTGCGAAAAAGACGGAGCCTGTGCCTGCGGGCAATTGCAAGAGCTCTTGCACCACGCCTTCGGCGGAGCGGAAACGTGACGTTCCGCGATTGAACGTCCACACTGAGCAATAATTGCAACGGAAGGGACAGCCGCGCGCCGTTTCGACAGGCACGGGCGGATCCCAGAACCAAAAGAAGTAATCTTTGCGATAGGCTTTGACCAGTGCGCGATTCGGAAATGGCGTCTCGTCTAACGAGTCCACTGAATCTTCGGAGCCTGTGCTAATCCAATGCCCATTGTTGGGCGCTCGCACATAGAGTCCCGCAACCTCGCTCAAGCTTTCGTGTCGTTCCACCTTGCGCGCGACCTGCTTGATGGCGCGCTCGCTGTCGCCCAACAAAATCGCGTCCACCACTGGCGTGTTGAAATCGGCGGGACACATCGTGGCATGATGTCCGCCGACGATGACGAAAATATCGCGGTCAACGCTTTTGGTTACACGCGCGATGCGAAGCATTTCGGCGGCGTCGGGCGTGTAGCCGGTGATGCCGACCAGCTGCGGTTCAAATTCTTGCAGTGTCTTTTCTAAAGCGGCATCGTGGCGCATGTCAAGAATACGTGCCTCGTGTCCTTCAGCCAGTAGCGCCGTTGCCGTAATTTCAAGCGCAAGTGGTTCGACGCAAATGAACTTGCTCAAGCCTAAAACGTGCAGATGTTCGCGCGGTTCGACGAGCAAGACCCTCATGTAGGCAGCACCTCGTACGGTTGAATGGACAAACGCTCTCCTTTGCGGCGTAACATAATTGGCTCAACCGCCTTGGTCTTGACATGCTCCTTGACGGCCTCGTAGGTTAATGGATCTATCAAAATTTGACCGACGCTCGCGAATTCGCCCAACCCTTTCGCACTGCTGACCGGACTGCCCAAGACGGTGTAATCTTTGACTTGATCGGAACCGATGTAGCCAACGACGGCTTGCCCGGTGAAGATGCCAATCGCCAATCCGAGTGATTGCAAATTTTCGTCGGCTTGTTGCAACGCGGCAAAGGTGTTTTGCATTTCAATCGCCGTATGCGCGGCGCGCAGCGCATCGTCGTTGTAGGGCACGGGCGCGCCATAGAAAGCGATGAGCGAATCGCCAATGTATTTATTGAACGTGCCCCGATGATTAAAGACGATGGGCACCAGCTTGGTGAAGATGGCATTCAAGGTCTTCAACGTAGATTGCGCGTCGTGTTCCATAAGATACGTCTGGAACCCGCGCAAGTCTGCGTAGAGGATGCTGACCGTGCTGCTCTGTCCGTTGAGATAAAGGTTTTGCTCGGGTTGCGCCAAAATTTCGCTGGCCACTTCTTCGACGACGTACCGACTGAGCGCTTGTTGCAACATGATGTTCTTCTGTTCGAGCTCGTCGTGATAACTTTTGATGCGGAGCAACGACCGCACGCGCGCAATGAGCTCGACGCGATCAATTGGCTTGTTCAAAAAGTCGTCTGCGCCCAACTCGAAGCCGCGCACTTTGTAGCTCACGTCTTGCAATGAGGTGAGCATCAAAATCGGAATGGTGCGCGTCGCGTCGTCGGCGCGCAAATGACTGACAACCGAAAAGCCGTCCATACGCGGCATCACGCCGTCCAGCACGATCAAATCGGGACGTTGACGCTCGATACTGGCTAAGGCTTGTTCGCCATCATCGGCTTCTATCACTTCGTAGCCGTATAGTTCGAGACTGCGTCGTAGCATGATGCGGCTAACGATGTCGTCATCTACGACTAGCACAGTGGTCTCTTGGCGGGGGGACTCGGAGCTCATGATGTCCTCTGGGTGTGAGTGTAACGCAAACTGCTCAGATCTGACACGGGCGCTAGCGCACCATTGGGTGAGGCTGTCCGTGTATAGCTCGCGCGAACGTGCGACGGCGTATAGCGTTGATTGGCGTCGCGCGTCGAATTTGCAAGGCTATTATAAAGATGCTTGTCATTTAGGTCAATGCCGATTGGCTACTTGTTGCGCTCCTCCAACAATATCTGTCGCACGAGTGTGTATTCGTCTTCCACCTCTTTGAGTTTCGCTGGCGCATCCGCCAAGCGATTCTCGCGTCCGATCATTTCCAAGTCGAGACACAAGGGGCGTAGCCGATGCGCGCCCATGTTGGCGCAGCTGCCTTTGAGCTTGTGCGCGGCGCGTCGCAAGCCGTCGGCGTCGCGTTGCTGAATCATTTCATGCATGGTCGTGATTAGCGGATCCGATTGTTGAATGAAGGCGTCAATGAGGCTGCTCAAGAAATCGGGCATGGATGCGCCAGCCATGTCGCGCAAATCGTTCAGCACCTTGAAGTCAATGGCTCCTTGCGGCGCTTCGGGTTGCTGTTGTTGCTGTGCTTGCACCGCCGCCTGTTCTTCGGCGGGGGTCATCGTCGTTTGCGCAGCTGTCGTTGCGCCCTGCGTCATCCACCGCAACAACATCTCGCGCAATTTCTCCATCGAGAGCGGTTTGGTCATGTAATCGTCCATGCCCGCCGCGATGCACAGCTCGCGGTCGCCCTGCATGGCATGGGCTGTCATGGCGATAATGGGAATGTGTTTGCCGGTGGCTGTTTCGTAACGACGAATGGTGCGTGTCGCTTCGTAGCCGTCCATCTCAGGCATCTGGCAATCCATCAACACGATGGTGTAGTTGCCATTGAGGATCGCTTCCACCGCTTTGCGTCCATTGTCTACCGCGAAGCCTGTGTAACCGAGCTGTTGCAATTGCAGCAACACAACTTGTTGGTTCACGGGATGATCTTCGGCAATGAGAATGGGCGCAGTAGGCGTAACGCCGATCATGGGCGGCGCTTCGCCTTTGCTCTCGCGTTGTTCGAGCTCTTGCAGCGGCGATGCGATTTGTGGGTGTGCGATGAGCGGATGCGTGACGCCCGCCAGCGCATCGAACAAGTGTGACTGTTTGAGCGGTTTCGTCAGATACGCTGCGAAGCCAGCCTCTTGCGCCTTCTGCGCGATACCTTGCTCGTCGTATGCGGTGAACATGATGAGCCGGGTGCGCGCTAACTGTTTGTCTTGGTGAATGCGTTGAGCGAGCGCGAAGCCATCCATGTTGGGCATGTGCATGTCAATCAACGCAATGTCATAGGGTTGCTGATTGGCAATGGCTTGACGCAGGGTGTTCAAGGCTTCGTTGCCGCTAGCGGCGGTGCCGAATTTCATGCCCCACGATTGGACGTAGTCTTGCACGATGTCGCGATTGGTCAAACTGTCGTCCACCACCAGCACGCGCAGGTTTTGTAGGTCAGCATTCTCGACATGTTGCGCGGCGATGCTCGGCGCGTGCGAACGCTCGAAGCGCGCCGTGAACCAAAACATGGAGCCATGCCCATACTGGCTCTCCACGCCGATTTCGCCGCCCATCAGATGCGACAAGTGCCGCGAGATGGACAAGCCCAAGCCCGTGCCGCCATAGCGGCGCGTCATCGAGCCATCCGCTTGGGTGAAGGGTTGGAACAGCCTGTGGGTTTGTTCGGACGTCAAGCCAATACCCGTATCGTTTACGGTGAAGCGCAAGGTCAAATACGAATCGCTTTCTTCCGCTTGTTCCACACGCACCACGATTTCGCCTTTTTCGGTGAACTTGACGGCATTGCCGATGAGGTTGATGAGAATTTGGCGCAGGCGTGTGGGATCGCCGCGTAGCAGGAATGGAATGTTGGGCGCGACGTAGGTCATGAGCGACAAATTCTTTTCGCGCGCCCGTGGCGCCAACAAATCGGCTGCTTCTTCGACGGTCACGAGCGGCTCGAAGTCAATGTTCTCCAATGTCAGCTTGCCCGCTTCGAGCTTCGAGAGGTCGAGGATGTCGTTGATGATGGTCAACAGCGCTTCGCCACTGGAGCGAATGGTGTCCACGTAATATTTTTGGCGCGTGTCGAGTTTCGTATTAGCCAAGAGACCCGTCATGCCGATGACGCCATTCATCGGTGTGCGGATTTCGTGGCTCATGTTGGCTAAGAACTCGGATTTCAAGCGCGAGCCTTCGAGCGCTTGGTCGCGCGCGATTTCGAGCGCTGCCTCCGCTTGTCTGCGTTCGGCGAACAGACGCGCATTGTCCAACGCAATCGTCGCCATCTGCGCGAATTGGGTGAGGTTGGTGATTTCGAGGGGGGTGAAGTCGTGCGCTTCACTATCCACCGCTAGATGGCCAAGCCCTAAGATACCAACCACTTTGCCGCTTGAGAGCAACGGCACAGCCATCAACGAGCGCAACTGATCGAAAACGGGATTCGGAATGCGTCCGCTCCAGTTGACGTAATCGTTGACGACGGTCGGTTGACCGCTGTCCCACGCCACGCCAGCGACGCTTTGTCCGCGTTTGATGCGATCGCCAATGCGTTGCTCGAAAAAGCCGACGCCGACTTGCAACACCATGGTCTCGTCGTCAGGTTCGAGCTGGAAGAGATAGCCATGCTGCGTGCCAGCCAGCAACGCAGCGCGTTCTACCACCGATTGCAGCACATCCGTCAAGTCTAGGCGGTTCATCAATTGCAGCGAGGTTTCCTGCAAGGCGGTCATAAATTTGTTCTGTTGCACCAACGTATCGTTCGCTTGCGATAACTCGACTGTGCGTTGGCGCACCTGCTCCTCCATTTCGGAGACCAGCAAGCGATTGGAGGCAGCTAGCGCGGTCTGGATGGCAATGGCTTGATAGAGGCGTTTCTCACGTTCGCTGTAGGCGTGTGGCTGATCCCAATTGAGGAGCATCACGCCGATCCAGCGCTCGCCGACGCTCAACGGCAACGCGGCGATGGCGCGTGTTTGGGTTTGCGCTTCAAGGTCGCGTGTGTTGGCGTCGGTTTCCTGAGCGGTTTGCGTGTCTTCAATCAAGAGTGGCTCGGTGGGATGAGCTAAAATGGCTTGCGAGAGGGAGAATTCCGGCAAATACAATCGCGTGCCAATAGGAATGGAGGGCGCAACGTCAGCCTGATGCCAAGTGGCAACGACTTCGCCCCACACGGGACGTCCTGTGGCATCGAGTTCGAAGAGGTTGAGCGAGGCGCGCGTCATGCCCAACTGTGTGGCAGGCTCAATGGCGACGCGTAGAATTTCGTCCAGCGTATTCGTCGCGTTGAAACGGGCGCTGATGTTATAGAGTGTCTCCGCCTCCGCCAGCGCCGCTTGTGTCTGCTCGAGCAAGCGGCGATTTTCCAAAGCAGCCGCCACCAGCGATGCGACCTGCATCAACAGATTGGCTTCACTCCTCGTAAACTGATTGGGCTGCGGTGCGCTGAGGTTGAGCAAGCCCAGCGAGCGGCTGCTGATGAGCAGCGGCGCCATAATCAACGAACGGAAGTTGCGTTGTTGCGCCAAGACGCGCAAGGCTTCGACTTCGAGCGCGTCAGGCACGAGCTGTGGTTGATCCTGGAAGAAAACGCCTGTGTTGCCGATTGGGCTGGGTTCGCCGTATGGCACCATGCGTTGGTCGGCTTGCAAGACGAACAGTTGAGATTGATTGCCTTGCGGGGTTAGCAAACTGATGGTTGCGCGACGTCCCTCAAACATTTGCGGTATGCGCACCATCGCAACTTGCATCAATTCCGTTTCGGTGGTGACGCGGTTCAATTCAGCCGCCAGCTCGTTCAACTGCGCCAGCCGCCGCGCCTGTTGTTCGGTTTGCGCGAGCGCGGCTTGCGTTTGCGCAAACAAGCGCGCATTCTCTAGCGCCACTGCCACGTGGTTGGCGATGCTTTGCAAGACGGCGACCTCACGCTCACCATAAGCGTTAAGCTGATAGCTCTGCGTGGAGATAATGCCTTGTAGTTTGTTGCCCAGCAAGAGCGGCACGTAGAGCAACGAAGCAGACGGCTGATTCGAGCCGATTACGCCGCTGTCCTCGCGTTTCGCTTCCGCCAGTTCTTCAGCCGTGCGATTCTGTAGGATGGGGTGATGTTCTTGAATGATGCGTTGAATGGTGCGCCCTGGCGGTTGCGGCTCGCTGAATTCAGGATAGCTCTGCTCCAAATCGTAGAAGATCGGGCGTGTGATTAAACCAGTCTGTTCGTCGTATAGATACGCCAGATAAGCATCCAACTGCAACAAGCGCGGCAGGTAGCGATAAACGCTTTGGAAAATTTCTTTCTGATCGAGTTGTGCCGACAACTCGCGCGCGAGTTCGTTGATAATGGAGGCGTCCGACGCATTGCGTTGGGTTTGCGCGAACAAGCGCGCTTTTTCGATGGCGACGGCCGCTTGTTGCACAATACCTTCGCAGAGCGCTTGGTCTTGTGCGCGAATCGTCGCATGAGCCGCTGTATGATGAACCTCGATGACCCCTGCCGCTTGCTCGCCCGCAAACCATGGCAAGCGATAATGTTCGTGCAAATACCCATCGTCGCGCTTGTTTGCTTCGAGCACTGAACCCAGGTCGTGATAGACGCTCCACAAATCGGGGCGCTTGTCCAACTGCACGCGCTCGCCGACTTGATAGGCATCTTCCGCGTGCGCTGGTTCGACCACGCGGCGCAACTTCAGCGTGAAGCTCTGCGTAAATTCGTCCCACATGAAGAGGTTGATGTGGTCGGGCTGCAAATAATTGAAGATTTCGTCCACGATGATCTCTTGCGTTTGCTCTTCAGTCAACGTGCCTGACATGCGCGCGAGCGCCTTCGCTAAGGTGTCCGCCATACGCCGCTGCGTGGTTTCGTTTTGCAAGGCGCGTTCGCTTTCTTGGAACAACCGCGCGTTTTCCAGCGCGATGGCCATGTGGCTTGCCACGCTAGTTAGCAGCGCGACTTCACGCTCGCCATAGACGTTGTATTCGTAGCTCTGCGCGGAGATGACGCCAGTGATGCGTTGACCGAGTTTCAAGGGGACGAAAATGAGGGAGGCGGCAGGGTCGCCTGAGCCTGTCAGATTTTGGGCTTCCTGCTTCTCGATGGCGATTTGTTCAGGCGTTTTATGCACCAACACGGCTTCGCCTGTGTCGAGGATGCGCTGCGTGTTGTTGCGCGGTGCGCGCGTGAACGCTTCGGTGTATTTTACGTTGCGGTCGTAGCTCACAGGATAATGGAACAGATTCGTCTTTTCGTCGTAGGTCGCAATGATGAACCCTTCCAGCGCCACCAGCCGACGCACTTGCTGATAGACCGTATCATATAACTGCTGCGCTTCCAATTGTTGCGAAATCGTGCGCGCCATTTCGTTGATGACCGCGAGTTCTTCGGCGCGTTGCGCGTTCTCCGCTTGTTGTTTCTGCGCTTCCGCCAGCGCCTCTTGGGTCTGTTTGAACAGTCTGGCGTTTTCAATCGCGACGGCAAGATGGTTTGAGACGTTGTTCAGCAAAGCAACTTCGTGTTGGGTGTATGCGTTTAGGTCGTAGCTTTGCGCCGAAATGATGCCGATGAGCCGTTGCCCCAAATATAACGGCGCGTAAATCGCCGACGCACAGACGCGCCCCGACCCTGCGCCGCTATCTTGAGTTTTTAGTCGCTCCATTTGTTCAGCCGTTTTCAACGACAGCACGGCTTCACCAGTCTCGATGACGCGCGCCGTGTTGCCGCTCGGCGTCACAACCAAGTTTTGCTCGTACCACTGCCCCATATCATAGATGGTCGGATAGGTGAGCTGATTGGTTTGCGCGTCGTAGAGTGCGATGAAGAAGCCTTCCAATGGCAGCAAGCGTTGTAGATGCGCTTGCGCGATGGCGGCTTGTTTTTGGGGTTCGAGTTGTTGCGCCAGCGCCCGCGCCATTTCGTTGACGGCTGCCAACTCGTTGGCATGACGCACAGTTGCTTCGTGCAGACGCGCGTTCTCAAAAGCTGCTGCTGCTTGCGAGCTAATAGTCACCAGCAAATCAAGTTGATGCTCGCTAAAGGCTTCTTCGCGGTCATAGTCTTGCAGGACGATGGCGCCAATGGCTTTGTTGCCGCTGAGCATGGGGACGCCCATCCAACATTGCGCGCTGCGTCCAATCGCTTCAATCCCTAGCTTGGCGAGCTCCTCTCGCATGTTACGCGGAATGAACAGCGGGGCGCGGGTGTGGATCAGATACTCAGTCATGCCTTTGCCAAAGGGGCGCGCGCTGGGTTTGCGTCGTTGGCCATCAATGGTGTAGAACAAGAACGAAATCAGGTTCTTTGTCTCATCGTAGAGGGCGACATAGAGGTTGCGATTGTCCAAAACTTGTCCCACGACTTGATAAATGCGTTGTGCGATTTCATCCGGTTCGGCTAGTTTGCTGAGTCCTTGACCGAATTGGTTGAGCGCCGCGAGCTCTTGGTTACGGCGCACGGTTTCTTCTTCGGCCCGTTTGCGCTCGGCGAGCTCTTGTTGCACATTGTCGAACAGCCGCGCATTGTCTAAGGCCAACCCGATGTGGTCGGCTACGTCGCGCACGAGCTCAAGTTGCTCCGCATCTTCCTGCGCGCCCTCCAATTCCAAATTACCGATGATCTCACCGCGAAGGGTAATGGGGAGCAGCGTCTTACGCCCATTGGGTGAGTCGTGGCCGTTCTCTCCCCGCGCAGACGCGCTCACGGCGCTCACTTCGGAGACCAATTCTGCAGGTTGTGCCGCTAGATAGCGATCCCAGCCTTCTCCCGTCAACCGTCGCGTCAATTCGTTGAGACTGTCCAGCGTCTGTTCCGCTTGCGTTAGCAACTGCCGATTCTCCTCCGCCAACGTCTTCTGTCGCGCAAAGGAGCGCGCGTTCTCAATGGCAATCGCCGTTTGCGAAGCAATGGTCGTGAGCAAGACCTCTTGCGCTGGCGTATAAACATTCTCACGCTCGAAGTCTTGCACGCCGATTACCCCCACCACTTTCTCGCCAGCCAGCATCGGCGTCACCAACAAGCTCTTCGTCGTCGAACCACTCTTCGTGATCCCTAACTGCGATAACGTCCCCTCCACATCGCTGGTGATTAGCAGAGATTGTTTGGAACGCACCACGTACTCTGTCACCCCATCGCCAAAAGCCCGCGTGTATGGTTCGCGGGGATGACCATTCACGTAGGAAACGGGGAAGGCGAGCTCCTGTCGCTCCTCATCATATAGCGCAATATAGGCATTGTGATTGTCAATCACCCGCCCCATCAGCGCGTGGATTTCTTGCGTGATTTCTTCAGGCTTTGCCAATTTGTTCAATGCCTGTCCAACTTGGGTCAACGTATCGAGCTCTTGATTGCGTTGGAGGATTTGCGCCTCTGCGAGCTTGCGTTCCGTCAAATCATACAAACCAATGAGCACGGCCGGTTGATTGTCGTAGTTGAGCGGACGGGCAGAGACGGCTGCCCAAAACGGGGACCCGTCCAATTTGCGGAAATGCACTTCAAAGCGCTCGAGTCGTCCCGTCTTTTGAAATTCTGCCAAGACCCGCTCGCGTTCGACTTCATCGTAGTAGAAGTGATCGGTGGTGTAGCCGAGCAAGCCGCCCACCCGAGCCCCAACGAGTTGTTCCACTTCCTGATTCGCATACAAAATGTGTCCGCCTGTCGCCCGACTAATGAGGATGGGCAAGGGCGACGCTTCTGCCATGGCGCGCAAGCGTTGTTCGCTTTCACGGATGGCTTGCTCGGCGCGGCGACGCTCGGTGATGTCTTGGAAGAGCGCAATGGCGCTGACCATGTGCCCTGCCGCATCGTGCAATGGCACTGTGATCACATCCACCGTAACGCGCTCGTTATTAGGATGTATGATGTCCACTTCGCCGCGCTGCGCGTTGCCCGACATTATCGTCTGCGCCAACGGCAACTTGTCGGCAGGGAAAGGCGTGTCCGTGCCGGGTAAATAAGTCTGATAGACCTCCATCTGGTCGTCTTTGCCGAGCTGAGGATCTATGCCGCGCCCCAGCAACCGAATGGCTGCGTTGTTCACGACCTGCGGCGCGCCGGTCTTCGCATCTGCGACGAACACGCCGACCGGCAGATTGTCTAGGATCGTTTGCAAGGTGCGACGCTGTTGTTGCGTTTCGGCGAGCGCCGCCTGTGTTTGCTCGACGAGCCGCGCATTGTCCACTGCCAATGCGACTTGTTCCGTGATGTCTTTCACGATGGCGAGCTGGTCGTCGAGTTGCTCATCCGCGCCGACCACGCCCTCGATTTCCAACTGCCCGATCATTTCACCGCGCAACATAATTGGCAAGGTGGTGCGTTTTGCGTCGGTTGCGCCCGCCTCACCCAGTGCGTGCGTTGCTAGTGCGCCTGTGGCTCTCTCTTCGACCACCAATTCGCTGCGTTGCTCGCTGAGGAATTGATCCCAACCTTCGCCTGTCAGACGGCGCGTGAGCGCGTTCAGATTTTCCAATGCGTCTTGCGCTTGTTGCAACAGGCGATGATTGGCTTCAGCCAGCGCCTTTTGCCGTTCAAACGAATGCGCGTTTTCTATGGCAATAGCCGCTTGCGCTGCAATGGTCGTAAGCAAGGAGGCTTGCCGTTCCGTATAGACGTTCTCTTGCTCGTGATTTTGCACGGCGATGACGCCGATGGCTTTCTCGCCAGCCATCATCGGCGTGGCCAACAAGCTCTTGGTAGTGGAACCGGCCTTCGTGATGCCCAACGCTAGCATGGTCGCTTCGACGTTGTTAGGTATCAACAATGTTTGTTGCGTGCGGATGACGTATTCCGTGAGACCATTGCTGAAGCTGCGGGAGTACGGCTCACGGGCTTGCCCATTGATGTAAGAGACTGGGAAGAAAACCTCTTGTTTTTCCTCATCGTAGAGCGCGATGTAAGCATTTTCGTTGTTCAACACGCGCCCCATCAACGCATAGATTTTGTGCGCGATTTCGGAGGGGCGCGCGATTTGGCTGAGGGCTTGCCCTACCTCGTTGAGTGTGTCCAATTCTTTGTTACGTTGCAACACCTGTGACAAGGCCGCTTGAGATTGGCTAACTAGGCGGGCATTATCGGCTGCCAATGCCACTTGTTCCGCTACTTCTTGCACCAGCTCCAGCTGCTCTGCGCTCAATCCCTCGCCATCCGCTGCGCCCGTGATGACGATTTGACCAACCTGCGCGCCGCGTAGGGTGAGCGGGACGATGGTCGGAGTAGTTGGAGTAGTTGGAGTAGTTGGACTAACCGCTTCGACCGACAGATGGTCATCGCGTTGCGCGCGGGCGGCGCGGTATTGTTCCCAGCCTTCACTCGTCAAACGGCGTGTGAGCTCGTTTAAATTGGCGAGCGCCGCTTGTGCTTCCTCGTTACGTTGCTGTGCTTCGTTGAGGGCGGTTTGCGTTTGCGCGAACAGTTGCGCGTTCTGTAACGCGATGGATGCCAACGGCGCGAAGCGTTCTAGGATTTGAATTTCGTTGTCGCCAAACTCGCGCCCCTCCGTCGTGTGCGCCAGCCCTAGCACGCCGACCACTTGTGTGCCCGCTTTCAAGGGCACGCCGACGACAGCGTGCAACGCTGAAAAGCCTAAACGCCCAGTCCACTGCTGATAATCGTTGACGACCAGCGGCTGTCCTTTGGCCCAGACTTGTCCTGCCACACCGACATTGCGGTGAATGAGGTTGCCCACCAATTCGCGCTGCACGCCCGTGCCTACCCGCATCCGTAGCGCCAACCCATCTGGTTCAAGTAGGTAGATATAGCCGTGTGGCGCGCCGATGAGCTCGCCGGCGCGGGTCAAAATGTCTTTTAACAATTCTTCGAGGTCAAGCCGACCAATCAAGCTGGTGGTGACTGCATTGAGTGTGGAAAGATAAGCGGTTTGTTGCGCGAGGCGCGCCGTGCGCTCTGCTACGCGTTGCTCCAACCCTTGCAGCGTTTGCTGGAGCTGGTTGGTCATGGCGTTGAATGTCGCGGCGAGTGTGGCGACTTCGTCGCGCCCTTCGATGGCAGCGCGCGCCGCCAAATCGCCTGAGGCGATTTGTTGCGCGGTCTGCGTCAAGCGTGTAATGGGGCTCGCCAAAATTTGCGCGACCCAGAAGGCGCTGCCGATGGCCACAATGGAAATGAGGAGCGTGAGCAAAAGCGTGTTGCGATTTTGGGTATCCAAAATGCTCAACGCTTCTGCCCGATGTTGGTGGACGACGACGACCCAGTCCAGTTGACGCAGGGCTTGAGCTTTGTCGGAGCTGCCAACAGCGGCTTGGCTGAAGAAGGTTGGCTCGTTGTGGTGGAGCAACTCGGTGAAGTTTGATAAGCTGGCGCGCAAGGCAAGTAGAGCTTGCGCATCCAGTTCGCCGGCGATGGATTGCTTGCCGTCGGCAGCCAGCTGTTGTCCATTGCTGAAATAAAGGTTGGTTTCGGCAGTAGCGCCTAGGGGGGTGTTCTGTAACAAGGACGCCAATCCCTCGAGCTTATAGGTTGCGCGTAAGACCCCAATCACAAAGCGTGTGTTGTGCGCGTACAACGGCACGGCGATCTCTATGACCGTGTGCTGATTGGTCGTCGCAGCGAAGGGTTGACTGAGATAGATGTCTCCTTGCGCGTTGTTGTAAGCCAATTGCCACCAAGCTTCGTCGTTATGGACGTACTTGGAGGGGCGATAGTTGGTTGCGATGAGCGCGCCATAGCGATCGGTGAGCAGCACCTCGTCATATTCGGGAAAGCGATTCGCCAACTCGCGTAGCGCATTGGAAATTTCGCTCTCTAGTTTGTTCAGCACGACGGAGTCGGTTTTGTAATTGGTGACGATGTTATCGCGCCAGTGTTGATCTTTCTTGGCGAGTTCGGCGCGAATGGCTTCGGCCCCGCCGCGATAAGCGTTGTTCGTCTCCAGCACGGAGTCTTGCAAAAATTTATTCAAAGCGAAGGCTTCCAGCTGCCGGATCTTCTGTGTGATTTCGTTGCCGATGACGATGGCTTGAGTCGTCGCCACGCTCCGCAAACTTTTGCCGGCGTCGCTGGTCAATTGCGTGCGCGTGAACGTATCATTCACGACCGTGATGAGGCTAATGGTGAGCAGCGTGATTAAGGCGAACAAGGCGACGAGCTTGATGCGTAGGGACAGATTACGAAATTGACGGAAGCTGAACAGCATGTAAACCAGAATGAGCGCGGGTGTCGAGACGAGATTGAACACGGGATTGGGAATGGCGCGACGGTTGGCGGGTCCGAACAAATCTACCAGCACGATGAGTATCCCGACGACGACGCTGGCAGCAATGTAGCGAGTCGCCAGGCGCGGCGGCAATGTCGAGAGGGCAATGCCTGTGCAGAGCACGATGGTCAAGGTCGCGTATGTGAAGCCCAACCCCGCGATGGACAGGGGGCTAAAGATGCCGCCCAGCAAACCAGCTATGAGGAGCAGCTGCATCCCGAACGGCCCGCGTCCGCGACGACTGAGCCAGATGTTCACGCTGCTCATCACAGCCAGGATACCGTTGATGGCGGCGGCAGAGTAATTAGCGTCAATAAGGGTGAAGAGCGTTAAGACGACAAAGACGCCAACCGTGAAGATGGAAATACGGAACGCATTGCGGTTGCGCTCCGCGTCCGTCACTTGGGGTAAATCTATTGAAAGTGGAGACGGCTGCTTCATGGTGCATTCTCCTTCCCGTTTGGATGGGTCTGTGCGGGTGAATGGGCAACATCAGGTTCGTTTGGCGCGTTTGGCTCGAAGCTGATGAGGAGCCGCTGACTGCCTGTGAGCTTACGCAATTCTTCGGCGGCGATACGCATGACACTTTGGAGGTCGGGGGCGCGGTGGAGCTGGTTGGTGAGCTGGGAGATGGTGTGACGGCGCTCGGCTTGCCGCTGGGCGTGAGCGAGAGTTTGTTGGGTTTGCTCGAACAGGCGGGCGTTTTCCAAGGCGAGAGAGGCGAGGGGAGCGAAGCGTTTCAAGATGGCGATTTCGTTTTCACTAAACATGCGGTCAACCTCGACATGGGCGAGGCCGAGCACGCCGATGATTTGGTCGCGGGCGATGAGGGGCACACCCGCGACAGCGCGCAGGGTGGAATCCTGCGACGCGCTCAGAGCTAGACGACCTGACCAATTTTGATAATCGTTGACCACCATGGCTTCTCCACTTGCCCAGATTTGTCCGGCGAGTCCGACGCCTGGTTGGATGCGATTGCCGACGCGCTCGCGTTGTGCGCCAGTGCCGACGCGCATTTGCATTGTTTGACCGCCGGGTTCGCTCAGATATAAGAACCCATGCGGCGCGCCAACCAATTCGCCCGCGCGCACGAGAATGTCGCGCAAAAGCGACTCCAAATCAAGACGCCCCAACAAACTGATACTAACCTCGTTGAGCGCGGTCAGATATGCTGTTTGTTGCGCCAGCTCCGCTGTTCGTTCTTGCACGCGCTGTTCCAAACCGTGCAGGGTGTGTTGGAGTTGGTTGGTCATGTGATTGAAGGTGGCTGCCAAACGCCCAACTTCGTCGTGAGATTCGCTGGCGGCGCGCACGTTCAAGTCGCCTGTCGCGATTTGTTCAGCCGTCTCCGTTAAGCGCACGATGGGATTGGCTAACAGTTGGGCGGCTCCCATGGCAATCAACACGGTCACGAAGACGACGCCGAGCGTCAATAAAATGGTCGCGCGGATCTGAGTATCAACTAAGCGCAGGGCTTCTGCGCGCGGTTGATGGACGATGATCAGCCAATTCAGTTGACGGATAAAAGGCGTGTCAGCCAATGTCGTGACAGGCGCGTAGGTGACAAAGCTGGGCGCTCGTTGGTAATTCAATGGCAGGTACTGTGACGTGGCGGACATCAGTCGAGCGAGTGTTGACGCGTCTAAGTCCCCCGAAACAATTTGCAGTCCAGACCCGCCAATTTTCTGTGAGTTGGGCAAATACAATTCCAAACGACCACCTTGGCCGGCGCGTGAGGCTTTTAATAGCTCCGTGATGGTTTTGATGCGGTAGGAGGTGCGCAAGACCCCAATTACCTCTTGCGTGCCATGCCCATAGAGTGGCAAGGCGATGATGACATATAAACTATTGAAGCGTTGATGGATGAGAGGTTGGCTGATGTACACTTGACCTTTGCCATCGTGATAAGCCGCTTGCCACCACGTCTCACTTGTTTGCAAATAACTGGGGATGGGGTTCGTGGCGGCGACGAGAGCGCCATATTGATCCGTGACCAATATCTCAAGATTTTCAGGGAAGGTCTGGTGATACTCATTTAATTCGGAGGCCGATTCATTGCTTAATCGCTCACGCATCAGCCCATGCTCCGCATTCAGGGCGTAAGCCATTTTCCACTGCTCGTCCCGTTTCGCAAGTTCGGCGTTGCGCGCCGCCGCTTCACGAAAGGTCAGCTCATATTGCCGATTCGTCGCCTCCACCTGATCTTGCACGACCTTGCTTAGGCTGAAGGCTTGCAATTGTCGGGCGGCTTGCTCTAGGTCATTGCCGACGGCCAAGGCTTGTGTTTGGGCAGTGTTTTTTAAATTGTTGCCAATATCCTCCGTTAGCTGATTGCGCGTCAAGGTTGTGGTAATGAGCGAGAGAGCGCCGATGGAGATGAGCATGACGAGCATAAAGAGAATGATGAGCTTCGTGCGTAGTGAAAAATTGCGAAATTGGCGGAACAGCAGCAGGAGGTATCCGCCGAGCAATAGGCCAATGGTCAGGGCAAGGGGCGTGAGATCTTCAGTGCTAACGGCTGGGCGTTCTGTGGGTCCATAGAGATCGAGCAAGATGGCGACAACAGCGGCGATAGCTGTGCCGATGACATTGTATCTGATCCAAGGGGGTGTGAGGGTGACGAGGGTTATGCCATTGGAGATCACAATGAGGATGAGGGCGACGATCATGCTGCTGCCGGCGATAGTAAATGAGATAATCCAACTCGCCACCGCCAAAATTCCCAGAAATAGCTCAATGCCAAGGAGCGTGCGTCCGCGCCGACTTAAAAGGACTCCAATTAAGCCGCCCGCCGCCGCCGCCGCCGCCGCCCATTGCGCGCCGCGTGATACCAACGGGGCAGTGAACAGGAGCGTAAGGGTAAACAAAGCGCTGGTTACAAGGAGAATGCGAGAGGCAATGGGCGCGCGGTCGCCAGACGAGCTGGTGTGATAGCGAGTCAATAGACTAGGCATCTTCATGTGCGGTCCTCTTTGCTAGGCTCAGGGGAGGGGCGCTGCAAACGCATGACAATTCGCGCGCTGCCCGTTGCCTTTTGTAACTGTTGTGCGGCGACCTGTAGCGTGTCGCGCACCGAGCTGGTTTGCTGTAAGTGGGTAGTAGCCTCGCTGATGGTTTGTTCACGTTGCGCTAGTCGCTGGGCTTGCGCTAACGCCTGCTGGGCTTGTTCCAACAAGCGGCGGTTCTCGATGGCTACTGCCAGTTGTTGGGTCAACGACAAGTAGGGACGGATTTCTTGCGGGGTGAAGCGATGCGGTTGTTCTGCTTGAATGACCAAAATTCCCAGTTGCTGCGCGCTGCTCCACAAGGGGAGGACGGCGAAGGCGCGAATCTTCTGTTGTAACACGAGCGCGCGGGTCGCCGCATCAATGCGAGGGTCGTGGTACGCATCTTCAAAGAACAGTGGCTCTTGGCTGAACAAAATGGGCGCGATTTGGAAAACCTCAACGGGATAGCGGCGTCCGATAGGGTTCGGGCCCCTGCCGTGCCCGCTGTGCCAGTTGGCAACGCTCTCGCCAGCGATAATGCGACCCGTGACATCACGTTCGAACAAAATCAAGATGGCGCGGTTGATGGCTTTCGCGATAGGAGAGGGGGAGGTGTGCTGCTCTTGCCCCAATAGGTTATCCGTTGCCGGAGAGGCGGCAGCGGCTGCGCCCTCGACGACTGCAGCGACCATGCTTTGCAAATCGGTGGCAGCTGCAATACGCCGACTCGCTTCGAATAAATGTGTCGTTTCCTTTAGCGTGTTTTCCGTTTGCGCGAATAGTCGCGCATTCTCCAATGCCAGCGAAGCCAACGGCGCGAAACGGCGCAAGACCTCCACATCTTCCTCGCCGAACTCTCGCCCTTTGACCGTGTGCGCCAGCCCCAATACCCCGACTACTTCGGCTTTGTCTCCCTCAGCGGATGCGGAGACGAGCGGCACGCCGACTACGGCGCGCAAGCTCGACATGCCAGCCGCTGTACTGAGACGCCCAGGCCAGGTCTGGTAGTCATTCACTACCAGTGACTGACCGGTCTCCCATACTCTCCCTGCCAGCCCCATGCCACGTTGAATGCGATTGCCGACCAGAGCTGCTTGCGACCCTGTACCAACACGCATTTGCATCTCCTCATATTTGCCGTCGCCATTGGGCTGCCCTTCTAAGCTTTTCTGCAGAGGGTTAGAGGGCTGAAGCAAATAGAGATAGCCGTGCGGCGCGCCTACCAGCTGCCCCGCGCGCAGCAAAATGTCCCGTAGCAGCTCATTCACCTCAAGCCGACTCGCGAGCTGCAACGCCGTTTCGTGTAGGGCGGTGAGGTAGGTGGTTTGATGGCGCAAGGTTTCTTCCGCGCGTTGACGTTCCGCGTTCTCAGCCGCCAGCGCGCGATTGCTTTCGCGCAAAGCCTCAGTCCGTTCTTCGACGCGCTGCTCCAGGGTCCGCAGTGTTTGTTGTAACTGGCTCGTCATGTCATTGAACGTCACCGCGAGTGTTCCCACTTCGTCACGTGACTCGACAGGCGCGCGGGCATTCAAATCACCTGCCGAGATTTGTTCCGCAGCCCGCGTCAGGCGCGTCACAGAGCCCACCAGCGCTTGCGCTAACCCAGTCGCCGCTAGCACCGCTATGACTATAATCAAAATCGTCACCAACGTGCTCGTGCGATTCTGCGCCGTGATCACCCGAAAACTCTCTTGCCGTTCCTGACTCACGATCACTGCCCAATATAGGTCGCGGATGTAGTTTGCTTCGGAGGAGGCGCGCACAGGTGCGTAGCTTACGAAAGTTGGAATATCCTTGAGGTTGAGCTCGTGGTAGTTTGCGTCACTGAGACGGAGCATGCCCAAAGTCTCTGTGCTGATTTCGCCCCGTTCACTCCGCAATCCAGTCTGCGTGAATTTTTCGCCATTGGGCAAATACAAATCGGCGCGCCCCGTCTCGCCTAAACGCGTCGTGGTTGCCAGATCCGCCAGTGTTTTCAAGCGAAAATGGCTGCGGATGACGCCTATCACGTCTGAAGTGCCTCGTTTATAGACAGGCACGATGAGTGCAGCGTTCAAACTGAAATTGCGCTGATCGAATTCCGGCGGGCTAATCGTCTTGCCTCCCAAACTGTTTCCATAGCCCAGCTGCCACCACACCTCCTCGCTGTAGTCATACTTGGGCGTGAGATAGGTTGTTGCCACAATAGCACCATAAGCATCGGTCACCAATAAATCAAGATGCTCCGGGAATTCGTTGCGATATTGGTTGAGCGTAGCGGCGACCGGGTTAGCCAAGCGAGCTCGCACCAAAGGATCATCGCGATCCAGCCGCCCATGAGCGTTGCGCCATTGCCCGTCCAGGCGGGTGATGTCTGCGCGCACAGCAGCGGGGCTGTTGAAGATGGTTTGATAGTTTTGGGCGATAGTTTCGAGTCCTTGTTGCAAGGTGGGGTTTAGCGCTAACGCTTGGAGCTGTTGCATCTCATATTCTAGAGCATTTCCAATGAGGGTCCCTTGCGTGCGCGCTGCGCTTTGTAACCCCGCCCCTACCTCATTGGCTAGTTGCGAGCGAGTTAACTGGTTTGTGATGGTGGTCAAGAGGCTAATGGACAGGAAGGTTACTAACACGAACATCGTCACCAGTTTCGCCCGCAACGATAAATTCCGAAGTTGATGAAACAGCGCCAGCAGATAGAGCGCCGCGAAGGCGATGACCCCCCCCACCCCTATCCAAGTGTTGATGGTTGCAGGGCGGTTGGCTGAACCGAAGGCGTCCACTAAAGTGATCAGCAACGCGACGACCCCACTGCCCAAACTGACTCCCCGTAACCAGCGCGGCGATAGCGTCAGCAGCGCAATCCCCTGCACGCCCGCAAATATGATGAATGCAACCAGCGTCCCTGCCCCTGTGCTTCCCAATACAGGCGGAAAACCCGCCAGCAGCAGGACGCCGATCAGTAGCCCAACGCCTCCATTGACGTAGCCCCGACGGCTGAGGAGCGTGCAGAGTAGTGCGCTGCCGATCACCGCAAACACGACCACCGTCGTGCCGTAATTTTGATTGACGAGCGACGTCACGATGAACGGGGTAAAGGCGACCGCGACCGTCATCCCAACGCGAACCGCGCGCTGTTGCCGAGAGGCTTCAGGTATAGAGGCCCCTTCCCTCGTC
>CAZDYP010000086.1:0-20257 GCA_964509505.1 uncultured Anaerolineae bacterium
CCTGTGAGGTCTGCCCAAAGGAAAATCATGATGGCTTATGCGATGATTATTCACCGCGCTGGCGAGCCGCCGCGCGATGGGCCGTGGCCAACTGATGATGCAGCGTGGGCGCGACATTTGTTGGTGGACGCGCTGACGTATCACGCGATGTTCTTGGAGCTGCAATTGGGCGCGGAGCATGAGGTCGTGCAGCGTGTGCGCGCAATGATTCCAGAGGCGCAAGCGTGTGATGTGGCGCATGGCTATCGCGTCGAGCTGCCGACGAGCGACAACCTGCAAGACCCGCCGACGGTGTTTCAGTTGCTTGCGGGGGATGACGAATCCATCAACCAAGCCGTCGCAGCATGGCAACGAGCGACGAAACAACGATTCGGCCAACCATGGTGGTTGCCGCGCTGACCCATTTCATGTCAAAGGAGATTGCCCATGCAAACCAATCTATCGAAGCAAAGGGGGGCTACTCAACGCCCTCAAAGCGACAGGACAATTGAAGCAGCTCGAACGGGCTCAACAGTGAAGGCTGGCATGAAAGCGCCGCTGCAAGTACAACTCAACGCCATCAGAGCTATCCAAACTGTGGTTGTTGGCGTTGAAACTGCGATGCGTTGAAGCGTATAGGCAATGTCTGAGGGAGCAAGTGTGCTGTACATGAACTTTTGTCCGCGTTGTGGGCGACGCTTGGCGCTCACGCGTCTTGAACACAAAGAGCGTCCGTGTTGTTTGGAGAGCGAAGGCGGCTGCGGCTTCGTGGATTATGGACGCTACACGATGGGCGTCGGCGGTGTGATTGTCTTGCATGACGACGACGAGCGGCGCATCTTGTTGATTCAACGCAATCAAGAGCCGAATCGCGGCGGTTGGACGTTGCCCGGCGGTTTCGTCGAATATGATGAACCTGCCGAAGTGTCGGTCGTGCGGGAAATTGCGGAGGAGACAGGGTTGCACTGTGAAGTGAGTGGGTTGCTGGGCTTTCGTAGCCGCGTGGACAACGACGCAAACACGAGCTACGCGATTTTTGGGCTGCGTGTGTTGGGTGGGGAGCTAGTCGCCACACCAACTGATGAGATTGCCGCCGTGAAATTTTTTAGTTTGTCAGAACTCGATACCCTGACGCGCCTCGCGCCATTGTCACGCGCAGTGGCGGTGATGGCGCTCACACGTGAACCTGCGCTATGGCAAGCGACGCCTATACCGAGTCCGATTGCCAATCGCCCGTCGTTCAATTTATTCATGGGTTGAGCAAGCAAGACCCGCGAGGTTTTAGAAACCTCGCCGGTCTCCTTCAGGAGAATAGATGCCCCAACTATTTGGTCGCAATTACACGCCGACTGAGCTGAAGCAATTCACCGGCATGCTCGCGCAAGTTGCAGGTGTGCAGCTGGTTGAATTGGCTGATGGCAAGCCGCGCGGGCTGCGCGCTGCGGAGGTTTATACGGGTAGCGGTTTTCGTTTTCAGATATGGCTGGATCGCGGGCTTGACATTGGCGGCGCGGAGTTCAATGGAATGCCGCTCGCCTGGTTGCACCCTGCGCTGGGTGCGGCGGCGCATCACGAGCCGCAAGGCTATGGCTGGCTGCGGACGTTTGGCGGCGGTCTGGTGACGACGTGTGGCCTCACGCACTTCGGTCAGCCCGAAGTGGATGGCGCGGAAGCGTTGGGGCTACATGGCCGCATTTCCCATGCGCCCGCCGAACATGTGAAGGTGACGACGGAATGGCAAGGTGATGCTTACGTTCTCGTCGTGGAAGGGCAAGCACGACAGTCTGTGTTGTTCGGCGAAAATTTGTTGCTCACACGGAAAATCGCAACGCGGCTCGGCGCGCATCATTTCGTCATCGAAGATACGGTGAGCAATGAAGGCTTTCGCGCGACACCGCACATGATTCTCTACCATTGTAACTTCGGTTTTCCCATCGTCAGCCCTGATTCGGAGCTATTGGTGAACGACGACTGGGTGAAGCCGCGCGACGAAGCGGCTGCCAAAGGCTTGGCGACGCACACGCGCTTCGCTAGCCCTGACGCAAACTACGTTGAGCAAGTCTTCTTCCATCAGCCGCGCGTCGGCGCAGATGGGTTCATTCAGGCAGCCATCGTCAATCGCGCGCTGAACTGCGGCGCGTACGTGCGCTATCGCGCGGCAGAGTTGCCATATCTTTCGCAATGGAAGATGATGGGCGCGGGCGATTATGTATGCGCGCTCGAACCCGAAAATTTTTGGGAGACGCCGCGCCACAAGCTACGCGCAGAAAATCGTTTGCGCTTCTTGCCGGCGGGCGAGAGCGTGCAGTATCACCTGGAGCTCGGCGTGCTGCCTGACGCAGACGCGCTTCAAACATTTGCAGCGCGTCTGGCTTGATTGGGGAGATTCAAGGCAAAGACCTGACAGGTTTTTGCCTTGTGAAAATCCTCCGTTATATTGAATTGCCAGCTGCCCATGATGTGTGTAAAATTCGCCCGCTCATATAGCTCGATTTTGCCTTTGGGAGATGCCAACATGATGTCATTGCGCAAACTGGGTTGGTGTAGCTTAATACTTGTCGTTTTGTCGGCTTGTTCATTTGAGTCCGATGTAGCGCCAACCCCAACGACAGCTGCTAGACCCACTGTGGCTTTTACACCCATCGCTTTACCCACAGCGATTCCAACCTCACCCCCACCGCCAACACCCACGCCAGCGCCATCGCCCACACCCGTTCCCACGCAAGCAGGCGCAACCCCTGCGCCAACGCAAGCGATTGCGACTGAGATGATTGAAATTAAAGGCGGCCCATTCACCATGGGCAGCAACAGTGGCGCAGCCGATGCAAAGCCCGCGCATCAAGCAGATGTGCCAACATTTATGATAGATAAGTTTGAAGTCACCAACGAGGACTTCAAAAAGTTCGTGGATGCGACAGGCTACAAGACTGACGCCGAAAAAGCGAACGAAGGCGATTGGAAAAAATACGCTGATGGCAAGGGCAAACATCCTGTCGTGCTCGTATCATGGAATGATGCAACAGCCTTTTGCAAATGGGCAGGCAAACGGTTGCCCACCGAACAAGAATGGGAGAAGGCGGCGCGCGGCACGGATGGGCGCACTTACCCATGGGGCAACGATTATGATCCCAAGAAAGTGAATAGCAAAGAAGGCAACATCCGCACGACCACGGTCGTCGGCTCGTTTGGCGCGGGCGCGAGCGCTTATGGTGTGCAAGACCTGGCGGGTAATGTCTGGGAATGGACGGCGAGCGAAGCGCAGGTCTATCCCGGCGGACAGCGGGGCGGCAGCAAAATTTTCACTGCAGGCACCAAGGTCGTGCGCGGCGGCGGGTGGTTCGACGTGAAAGAGCAAATTGCATCGTACGCGCGCAATTCTAATGTGCCGACCGCAGCGAATGATGATTTGGGATTTCGTTGCGCAAAGTAGTCGCTAGTCATTAGCCATTAGTCGCTAGTCGCCTACTGAGGGCGCTCGTTATAGGCGTGTAACTAAAAAACGAGAAACTAGCAACTAACGACTAGAGACTAGCAACTAGCGGAAAGGAGGTGAGCGCCTGAAACGCACGGCGTGTCGTTCATCATTAGACGTTATCCGAAATAACTAACAGCATCCTGAACGGTTCGACAAGCTCGCCATGCGCTTGTCGAAGAATGCGGTCAAAACATTGGATAACGTCTATTATGTTCTACTGTATCATGCGGTTCAATGTACGACCCACAAAATCAACAAGGAGAATTTGACGTATGAAGAGGATGACTTTCTTGCGCGCATTACTAGCCGCTATCGTGTTGTTTTCGATGGGCGCCGCGCAAGGCACATCGGCGCAGGGCGCTTTGGCATGCGCCAAGACGTACACCGTCGCCGCCGCCGACTGGCTGTCGAAGATTTCCGACAAGGAATACGGCAGCATCACAGCCTATTGGCCCCTCATGGCGGCGACCAATCAGAAGGCTGTCACCGACAAGACATACACCAAGATTGAAAACGCTGACTTGATTGACGTCGGTTGGAAGATTTGTATTCCGTCGAAAGCCGACGCCGATGCCTTTCTCAAGAACTTCAATCCCAACACGCCGACAGGCGTAGCAGCCTTGTTCGGCGCTGGCGCGAAGGGTCAGCTGATCGTTGGCTCGTGGTGGACGAACGGCGGCGAGTTCAATGGCTTGAATGAAATGTTCAAGCAATACAAGGCTACGAATGCAGATGTCGAAATCGTGAACGCGGCGATCGCGGGCGGCGCAGGCACGAACTTCAAGGGGCAACTCTTGACGCAGATGGTGGGCGGCGTCGCGCCCGATACGTTCCAGCTTCATGCGGGTCTGGAAGTCGAGACATATAGTCCAGGCACGTTGGTCGTACCTGTGGACGACATCTATGCGTCCGAAGGCTTCGAGAAGGTCTTCCCGAAAGACTTGATTGCGATGTTGAAGTACAAGGACAAATTCTGGGGCGTGCCTGTCAACATCCATCGCTCCAATGTCCTCTGGTACAACAAGTCCTTGTTCACCAAAGCGGGTATCACCAAAGCGCCTGAGACGTGGGATGAATTCTTTGCCGCGGCTGACAAGTTGAAAGCGGCGGGCATCGCGCCCATCGCATTAGGCGGCAAGGACGGCTTCGAGCTGCAGCACACCTTCGAGGACATTCTCGCGGGTTCAATGACGGCTGACGAATATCGCGGTTTGTGGACGGGCAAGACCTCGTGGAAATCACCCAAGGTGACGGCCGCGCTGGAGATATTCAAGAAGTACATCAGCTATGCCAACAAAGATTACAATGCGTTGACGTGGGCTGCAGCGACCCAGTTGCTGATTGACGGCAAAGCGGCGATGAACGTCATGGGTGACTGGGCAAATGGGCAATTCATCTCCGCCAAGTTCACCGACTACGGCTGGTCGCCCGTGCCGGGCACCAAAGGCACGTTTGTCGCGTTGTCCGATAGCTTTGCGTTGCCTGCGAAAGCGCCGAACGTGAACAATGCAAAAGCCTGGTTGAAGCTGGCTGGCACCAAAGCCGCGCAAGAAGCCTTCAACGCGCAGAAAGGTTCGATTTGCGCGCGCACCGATTGCGACTATAGCAAATTCAACGACTACTTGAAGTCAGCCGCCTCCGATTGGTCGAAGGATGCGATTGTGCCGAGCGTCGTGCATGGCGCAGCGGCAACCCCGAAGTGGGCGACCAAAGGCTACAGCGATCCTATCGTGTTGTTTGCGACGACGGGCGATGTCGCTAAGACCCAAGCCGCACTCGTGCAAGCGGCGGCGGATGCGGGCTTCCCGCAATAACACATTGCGTATAGCCAAGTGCGGATAGCAGATGGCGGATGGTAGATGGTAGATGGCAGATAGCAGATGGCGAATGACTATCTGCTATTTGCTGTTTGCTATTCGCCATTCGCTATTTGCAGTCTGCCAAGGATTCTTTATGTCGCACAAAGCGAACCAATGGGAACGTCTCATCTCGATTATCTTGCTTGCGCCGTCGGTGTTGGCGTTAGCCTTGTTCGTCTATGCCTTTATCGCGTGGACGGGCTACGTGTCGCTCACGCGTTGGGAGGGCGCTGTGCCAGACCTCACCTGGGCAGGTCTGCGTAATTATCAGCGCCTGTTTTTGGGTGATGGCACGGATGCGATTCGGTTTCGCTACGACCTCCGCAACATGGTGGCCTTCACGACGTTCTTCCTTGCCATCTGCATCGTCGTCGGCTTTTCATTGGCTGTTTTGCTCGATCAGCGCATCCGCGCTGAAAATTTTTTCCGCAGCATTTTTCTCTTTCCGATGGCGGTATCTTTCGTGGTCACAGGCGTCTCGTGGCGCTGGATTTTGACGCCCGGTGATCAAGCCACAGGCGCGGTGGGCCTCAATCAGCTCTTTGAACGGCTCGGGCTCGATTTTTTGAAATCACTATGGTTCACCGATGCGACAGTCATCTTCATCAAACCTGATTCGGGCTTGGGCGCTTTGCTCAATCAAATTGGCTTAGGAGTTTTGACGACCTCCGATTTTGGCTATCCACTCGCCATCACCTCGCTAGTCATTGCGGCAATGTGGCAGCTCTCTGGTTACACGATGGCAATCTATCTCGCGGGCTTGCGCAGCATCTCCGACGAACTGCGTGAAGCGGCGCGCATAGACGGCGCCAGCGAATGGCAAATCTATCGTTACGTCATCTTGCCGTTATTGCAACCCGTCACGCTCAGTGTCGTCATCATTCTTGGGCATATCTCGCTGAAAATTTACGACCTCGTCGTTTCGATGACGGGGTCAGGCACAGGCTTCGCAACCGACATGCCAGCGCTCAACATGTGGAAGACGACCTTCGATGCCACGCTTTTCGCGCAAGGCGCAGCTATCGCAATCGTGTTGCTACTGCTGGTTGCCATTCTCATCATTCCTTATTTACGCTATAGCATTCGCTCGGAGACACAACTCTAACTCGCTGAACACTGTTCACCGCACCGTGTTCACGCTTCACTTTCTTATGGCTACTCTTGCTTCTTCTCCTCGTCGCGCGCCTTTTCGCTGGCAGCGCTCTCTGCTGTATGCCGTGCTCATCATCGCTGCCATCTTTTACCTCATGCCGATTTACGTCCTGCTCATCACGGGCTTCAAAAGTCGCGCCGAGGCGTTGCAAATTTCCAACATGTGGAGCCCGCCTGCCGTCATCGGCTTCAGCAGCTTCACGACGGCCTGGTTCGGCGCGGCCGACACGGTAGGCTTGCAAGAAGGTTTCTGGAATAGCGTAAGAATGGTTTTGCCAGCGACCCTTATCTCATCACTGATTGGTTCGCTCAATGGGTACATCTTGGCGAAGTGGAAGTTTCGTGGCGCAGACCTCATCTTCCCATTAATCTTGTTCGGCATGTTCATTCCATATCAAAGTATCCTCATCCCCCTGGTGCAAAGCTATCAGCTATTCGAGCGCATCACGGGCATTCAACTGTTCTCGACAATCGCGGGACTGATTGTTGCGCATTGCGTCTATGGCATCCCCATCACGACGCTGATCTTCCGCAATTACTACGCGACGATTCCTAACGAGATGATCGAAGCCTCGCGCATTGACGGCGCGAATTTCTTCAGCATCTATCGCTACATCATCTTGCCGCTATCGGCGCCGGCGTTTGTCGTCGTGATGATCTGGCAATTCACCTCGATTTGGAACGACTTCCTCTTTGGCATCTCGCTCGCCAACAACCCGAAGGTCTATCCCATCACGCTCTCGCTCAACAACATCGCAGGCAGCTTCCATGTCCCGTGGAACATCCAGATGGCGGCGGCGTTGCTAACGGCCGTGCCGCCGTTGCTCGTTTATATCTTCTTGGGGCGCTACTTCATGCGCGGGTTGATGGCGGGGTCGCTCAAGGGATAAGTAGCGTCTGCTCAATAGCAAAGAGCAACTCATTCGCCGCCGCAATGAGCGCATCGGAAAACGGGTTTCTCGTTTGCGCTATACTCTCGCTATGAAAACCAAACTCTCGCACTCCCACACTCCCATACTCCTATTGCTCTGCTTTCTCCTTGTCGCCTGCGCCCCCTCCCCCACGCCCCAACTCACTGCCAAGCAAATCGCGCAGCAAGCCTCCGCGAAAATGCTGGCGGTTAAAACGCTGCACTTCACGATGGACCTGCAAGGCCGCAGCAAAGTCATTGACCCCTTGGGCGCACTCGTCTTGCGCCGCGCCGAAGGCGACCTCGCCTCGCCCGACAAAGCCCAATCCAAAATCAAAGTTGCTATCAGCGGCCTCATCGTCGAGGTGCGCGCCATCGGCATCGGCGACAAGCAGTGGATGACGAACCCACTGACGCAACGCTGGGAGCCATTGCCAGCCAATTGGGGCTACAACCCAGCGGTGTTGTTCGATGGGCAAAAGGGCATTCCGTCGCTCTTATCACGTGTGGAGAATTTGCAACGGCGCGAGGATGAACCCTACGAGGGCAAGAATCACTATCGCCTAACGGGGAAAATCGCGGGCAAAGAGGTCGCACCGTTTACAGCCTACATGATTACGGGCAGCGAGGTCTCGTTTACGCTGTGGCTTGGCGCGGACGATTTCCTCATCCGCAAAATCGTCATCAATGAAAAGGATGGCGATGCCCCCGAAGCGACCGAATGGGTGATGGTGTTGTCCGCGTTCGATAAACCCGTGAACATCGCAGCGCCAGTGGTGCAATGATGAAGGGGTAAGGGTTACGTAGTAAGGGTCATTGCGAGCGTTGTTTGCGAAGCAATCCCCATATCACATCAGGTGGCGATTGCTTCGCTCTGCTACACACGGTTACACCGACTTGCCGCTGACTGTCACTGCGGGCGTGGTGGGCAACGCGGTCCCCATGTCGCTTGAGGGAGATGGCTTCGCAAACTACGCTCACCATGACGCTTTGGGAAAAGTTTCTGCTCTCAGGCAGACTGCATCCTGAGCGTAGTCGAATGACACTGATGGTCTGGCTTATCTCGCAATGACACTAGCTTACCCAACCCGCTTCACCTCAGGATCCGTGAAGATGTCGAACTCGTCACGGCTGCGCGTCGAAAACTCCGACACAATCGCGCCCTGCGGGCCTGCTTGAAACCAGTGCAAGGTGTTGGGCATGATGGTATATTGCTCGCCAGGGTTCAGCACGACTTCATGCCAAACCGTGTAATGTTGTTTGCGTTCGACAGGCGGTTTGATTTTTGGACGCGCGATAGGCTCACCCTCGACATAGAGATACACCTTGCCCCAACGGCAACGGAACGTCTCTTCCTTGCCAGGCTCATCGAATTGCGGCAAGGGCGGATGGCGATGCTCTGGAAAATTTTGATTGGGGAATAGCACGAGCTCTTTGGCGCAACACCGTTCCGTGTTGATATAGACGACGAGCTGCAAGCCGATGCGTGCCAACTGCCCCAAACCCACATCGGTCACCTCGATTTGATTTGCCTCAGCGCGCGTCAGCACGATACCCGCTTGCTTGAGCATGGCCTGAGTACGCCGCCGCGCTGCGTTGAGCATTTTTTGTGTGAGCATGATTTACCTCATTCATAGCTGAACCTTGCGAAGGTTCTAAAACCTTCACAAGGTTTTTTTGGAATAGGCGCTACCCCTTGCGCTTCACTGCCGCCAACTTCGCTATCTCCTCTTGATACGCCTTTGCCCCCGCGCGAATCCATCCATCGTAACCTTGCAGGAAAAAACGCGAGCCTGCTTTGACGTAGCGCTCCATCAAACCTGGCAGACCGAGTGTGCCTGCGGTGCGTCCTGCGGCGACGACTTGTTTGAGCGATGCTTCAATCGTTGCGACCACGTCAGGATGGGTGATTTGCGCGAGCTGCCCCATAGATTGCGACAGGTCGCCTGGCACGACCATGAATACGTCAATGTGGTCAACCGTCAAAATCTCCGCCAAGTTCTGCACCCCTTCCACTTCCTCAATCAACACAATCAGCAGCGTCTCGTCGTTCGCCTCGTGGAAATAGTTGGGATTGCCGTATGCGCGCCGCCCGCCATAAAAACCGCGCTTGCCGATGGGATGGAACTTCGCCGCTTGCACGACTTTTTCCGCATCGGCTTTCGTGTTGACGTGCGGCACGACGATGCCCACTGCGCCACAATCGAGCGTGCGCGTGATGAGTCCCTTGTTGTTGTCGTGCACGCGCACGATGGGCGTCATACCCCACAGGTCGCACGCGCGCGTCATATTGCCAATTTCATCCCACGTCACTTCGGCGTGTTCGCCTTCGATCCAAAACGCCTCGAAGCCGAGCGGACCGAAGAAGTCAATGGTGGCGGCTGAACTGCTGTGGCCCGCAATCGCAGTGGCAATGCCGCCTGCTTGCAACACTTGTTTCACTTTGTTGGGTCGCATGAATTTATCTCCTGAGAAAAATGAGCTGCGGCGCGGAGTATAGCATAAATTCGCGCCTCTGACTGTGACTTCTTCAACTTCACGGTATAATCATCCTATCAAAATCATGTTCGGTGAAGGATCAGCTATGCGTCAATCAGCACAAAAGACGATGATCATAGTTTGGGCTTGCGCATTGCTGGCGTGTCAAGCCAATGCAACTCCCAACATTACACCAACGCCGCTCCCACACACAACGCCAAGCCCAACGATACTCGCGCCGATTGAAGGGCGACTCGGTCAAGCGTTCACCTTGAAAGTAGGACAAACGGCGAGCGTCAAAGACGAAGAGCTCACCATCCGTTTCGATGCCGTCACCGAAGATTCGCGTTGTCCCGTGAATGTCACATGCGTGTGGGCAGGCATGGCGCGTCTCGCTTTGACCATGCAAAAAGCCGCACAGCCCATGACGCCGCTGACCGTGACTACGCTCTACGTGGACGATGGACCCGAGCGCGCATTCTATTTGAACTATCAGGTGCAAGTAAAGGCGCTGAAGCCATTGCGCGGCGAGAGACCATTCACGCCCAACGATTATGAGGCGACGTTGCTGCTGATGATGGCGACGGTGAATTGCAAATCACGCGACGACGACCCGCAAGGCTATCTGCTAAAAATTTGCAATTACATCAAAGCCAAGCAACTCAACGTCTCACCCGCCGATCCAAACAACTATCACATCAAGCGCGTCGAGGAGCGCAAGCAGAATGACCGCGCGGTGCTGTGGATTTTTCTTGATTGCTGCTTCATGGGCGACATCGCCGTGATTGACAAGGCGAGCGGCGAGGTGATTGAGTTTCGTGTGGGACCGAAGTAGTGAGCTGTGAGATGATGGTGCGCTTGCCCACACGGGTAGTGCCGCCTGAATCCGCCGGGGTGCATTTCAGTTTGGGGGCGAACACGGCGGTTGTAAACCGCGTGCCACCCAGTGCCAAGCCCGCCTACGCGGGCTAACTTTCCAGTCGGCGGAGGCCGACTTCGCCATGCGTTGCAGCGAATTGCATTCGCCCGAACCAGCCTGCCCCCAAACTGAAATGCACCCGATCCGCCGACGCACGTTGACATCCACTTTGAGCGCATGATAGAATCTCGCTTGAAAATCATCTCTTTCTTCTTTCTCTGTGAGTGAACCTATGCCTAGCGCCAACATTTTCCGCCGCGTCTCGCAAGCGCCCACGAACCCTCGTGCGCGCGCGGCGGTCAAACATTTCGATGTGGCTGACTTGTATGCGGGCCCCGTCGCCCAGCCAGTCACGACGACGGCGAGCGATGCCCCGCTCGACGAGAAACTGCGCCAAGCCTATTTCTGGATCGTCAACCACGCCATCATCAGTCCTTATTACGACATCGAATACAACGATGGTCCGAACCAGAGCTTCACGTTTGGCGACACCAAAAGCAAATTGAATTTGCCATCATCGCAAAGCTATTCAAGCTTCGTGCTGTTGCCGTTGCTCAACTTCGCCGTGCGCCGCAAGTGTTTGCTCGTTGGCGGGCCCGGGCGCGGCAAGACGGCGAGCGCGATTTTGATGGGCGTCCTCGCAGGCTATCCCATTAGCGAGGTGCGACGCGCGATGCAACACGGTCAACCGCAAATGACCATCTCCGATTTGCTCGGCAATCCACTCCCTGCCGACCTCATCAACGCACAGAAGATGGAAGACATCCGCATCGCCTGGCGCAAGTGGCTAGGGCTGCGCGTGAAGATCATTGATGAATACAATCGCATCCCAACGCGCACGCAATCGGCGTTGCTCACGGTGATGGCCGACAATTACGCTGAGATTCTCGATCACATCTACGAATGCCCCGAAGCCGCATGGTATCTGACAGCCAACGACGATGCGGGCGGCGGCACGTATCAAGTCATCGAGGCGTTGCGTGACCGCATTGACATCGTCGTGCAGGCGCTGCCGTTCAATGTGCGCTTCTTGCAAGAATTATTGACGCGCATCGAGGAAGGCGTCGCGCCCGAAGAGCTCGTGCCATCCGAAATCATCTTCACCGAAGCCGAGCACGCGCGCGTGAACAAAGAGATTCTTGCGGTGACCATCCCGACGGAGCTGCGCCGCCGTCTCGAATTTTTTGCGAGCCAGTTCGAATTTTGCGAGCCGGCCGCCGAGCAACTCGAGTACAAGACGAAAGACACAGCGAAGCTCGCGGCGATTGACTTGGGCATGTTGCTGTCGCAAGAGACGGGCAAGGACCGCCTCGCAGACATCGGCAGCCAGACGCGCAGCGGCGTCTCGGTGCGCGCGTTGATGACGTTGCTTGTCTTCGCCAAAGCGTTAGCCTATTTTCGCGGCAACGAGGCAGTTGAGCTCGCGGACTTGCGACAAATCATCCCATTTGTCTTGCACGACAAGCTCACGCCAAACCTCGACGCGCCATTTTTCGAAGCGCCTGGCAATGGCGTCTTGCGTTCCGACCGTGTGAGCTGGCTACGCAAGCTGTTCGACATGGCGTGCGCCGAATATGATCGCTTGAACCTCGACAAAGATGACCCCGTTGCCGCGCTCTCCGCCGAGTTCGAGAAGGGACTCGAGGGCGTAAGCGAATCAGAGACGCGCGCGCGGCTCGTGAAGATCGAGCGCCTGTTGGCTGATTGGAGCAAAGGGCGCAAACTATATGGGCACATGTACGACGACTTGCTCAAGTTGAAATATCTGCATCAGCGTTACACGAACTATCTCCATTGGTTGCAATGGAACAAGTAGGCAGCATCAATGTCACAATTCGAGTCTCAAAAATGGGAAGTGCGTGACCGCTATGGCAACAAAATTTCCATGACTGCCGAGCGGTGGGCGCACGCTTTGGAAAGTCGCCCTTGGTTGGCGCCATCTCATACGCAAGTATTGGCTGCCTTGCGCAATGGGCGTCGTCAACAAGACCCGCTCAACGCGCGTAAATACAAATACTATTGGCCTTGCGCTGAACTGCTCTCTGAATTCAATCATCTGGTTGTCGTCGTGTTGTTTGGCGAGCAAACCAATACCGAAGGTGAGACTGTGCCTAACAACTATGTGACAAATGTTTGGGCGGTGTTCATCTATGGCAAGAGGTAATCCCATGTCTCCTGAACGCTATGTTTATGATGAAGAAAGCGACGTGCTGGAAGTCCATTTCGTTGAGCCGCGTCCTGTGTGGACCATTGAACTGACGGACAACATCATGATTAGCATTGACCGCGCAAAGAAGCAGGTCGTGAGCCTCACGTTTTTAGATTTCACGGAACTCATTCGTCCTGCCGCAATAGGGCTACGCAGTTTCCCGCTCAAGGGCTTGGCTGATTTGCCGCTCGCCGAGCGTGAAATGGTCGTAGAGCTGTTGACTGCGCCCCCTGTCAATCACTGGCTCGACCTTTCGACGGTGCAAGCGTTACCTGATTCGCCTTTTGTCGTCACGCATCTGGAAACGCCGCCGCCGCAAGTGCTGGATTTGGTTGCCGTCGCTGGGTAAACTTATGACCGCACCAATCACAAGCGCATTCGCGCAATTCCTCAAAGCCAATCGGGAACGCTGCAACGCCAAGTTCGCTTCGGCGCGTCACTTCAAGCCGACCCTCAACGGCGATGTGTTTAGCGAGCATCTCGTCGCCACCGTCGCGCCCATCGTCGAAGCCGTCGCGCAAGCGCAACCATCGGCGGTCAACGACGTGGCTGAATGGTTATACGACCTCTCGCTCGACCTCTTGGAACAAGAGTTTATCGGCGGTCATTCGCGCTATCCATTCATCGGCGAAGGTTGGCGCGCATTGTTGCCCGCGCTCGCCAAGCATATCGTCGCCGCGCCACGTCAAGTCATCGGCGCAGTGACCAACGCGCTCTACAACCTTTCACTGGTATCGTCAGCGCGCCCGCAAGAGTGGATAGATGATTTGATTGCGCTCGCGCCGTTATGCCCTGATGTGCAAACATTATTGAGCGTGGGACAAATCCTTGCATGGCGCGTTGGCCTCGCGCATTATCGCAACAGCGCATTGGCATTGTGCAAGCAGCTCGACCCCAAACTCGTGTTGAGCATCTTGCAATTGCCCGCAAACCTGAGCAAGCCCTCCGCGCCCGACTTGCTCAATCGCATCGTTGCCGATCCGTGGTTGCATCCTTCAACGCTCGCGCAAACAAACAAAGCGAAACCCACACTGCAAATCGTCGCGCGCGTCGGCGCGTTTCGCGGCTTCGGCGGTCTGTTCCTCTCGCCGCCAACGGTCACAGTTGCAGGCGACCAGTTCATCGTGCGCGACGGCGAGCAACATTGGGTGTTGACCGCCGATTGCTACGGTGCAACCTTCCATCGCAGCGAACCCGCGACGGGCGATGTGGATGCGGGACCATTTGAAGTTGACCGCAACGGTAAAGTGACCTTGGGGCGCGCGTCGCAAGTCTTCCCCGAACTCGCCAACTGCACCAGCACTGCCGACAACCACACGACGCTGGCGGTGACGACGCCGTTATCTCATGCGGTGTTTCTCGTCGCAGTAGTAAATCAGTAGTTCAAGTCACAATTTGCATTTCTCACGCAAAGACGCAAAGAAACGCCAAGTACGCAAAAATTAAATTATTGCGCTCTTTGCGAATGCTTTGCGTCTTTGCGTGAGAAAATTGGACACGCAGAGTGAGCCTTGGCTAAGAAAAAAACGACCACACCAACTGAATCGCCACGCGCGTCAATGTCCATCGAACAATTGCAAGAGCTCCGTGATGCTTGGCTCGCGCAATGGCAAACTGCGCTCACCATCTGGAGCAAGTTCACGCGCCTGAGCGAGCCGCGTTGGTGCTTCACGCATGAGGATGCGGCGCGCGAGGGGCTAACGAGCAGCTTCGCGATGATTCGCTTCGCCGACCTAGCCATCGTGATTGACTTCGAGGGCATCGTCACGAATCACGTCGAACCATTCGCGCGCGAAATTTTGGCGCACGAAATCGGCCATCACGTCTATTGCCCTGCCGACCTCGCCGATCACGCGCGCATGTTGGCGCGGATGCGTTGGGGCTTGCCGACCCAAGAACACCTCGCAGGGTTCGTCGGCAACCTCTACACCGACTTACTGATCAATGACCGCTTGCAACGCAGCGCCGAGCTCGACATTGCGGGTGTGTATCGTGCGTTGGGTGGCAAGACCCAAGATCGCTTGTGGACGTTCTACATGCGGATTTACGAAATTTTGTGGAGCATTCCCAAAGGCACGCTGGCAACGGGCGAGATTGACGAACAGCTCGCAGGCGACGCGCATCTCGGCGCGCGGCTGATTCGCTCTTATGCGCACGATTGGTTGCATGGAGCAGGACGCTTCGCGGCGTTGTGCTTGCCTTATTTGACCGATGACAATGGCGCGGCGATGCAAAAGTTACTCAAAGGCTGGCGCGACATGGAAGCGCCAAGCGGCGGCGCTGTACCAAATGGGTTGACCGATTTCGATGGCAACGAACAAGCCGAAGCGATTCATCCCGCACTCGATCCCGAATTGACGGGCATCAATCCAGAGGACGTGGAAGCAGAAGAGGATGTGAAAGCGCCGCCTAGCATGGCGCAATCCACCGCAGGCAACCAAGCAGGACAACGGCGCGAACCATTTCAGTACGGCGAGATTCTCAAGAGCCTCGGCTTGAAACTGACCGACCATGAAATCGCGGTGCGCTATTACAAAGAACAGGCGACGCCACATCTGATTCGTTTTCCCGCGCGCATCCTTCCCGAATCCACCGAACCGCTCGCTGAAGGCTTGACCGAATGGGACATCGGCTCCGCGTTGGATGAGTTGGACATGATGCAGACGGTGCTGGTGAGTCCGCGCATCATTCCAAACTTGACGACGATGCAGCGCGTGTGGGGCACGACGCAAGGCTCGTTTCCAGAGAAGCAACCTTTGGATTTGGATTTGTACGTGGACTGTTCAGGCTCGATGCCGAATCCGCAAGTGTCGGTGTCGTATCTGACGCTCGCGGGCGCGATTATCTGCTTATCGGCGTTGCGGGCAGGCGCGCGCGTGCAGGCGACGTTGTGGAGCGGCGCGCGACAATTTGAAACGACCAACGGTTTCGTGCGCGACGAACAAGACATCTTGCGCGTGCTGACGGGCTACATCGGCGGCGGCACCGCGTTTCCCATTCACATCTTGCGCGACACCTATCAAGGTCGTAAGAAAAATGCGCGCGCGGTGCATATCATGGTCATTTCGGATGACGGCGTGACGACGATGTTCGACAAAGACGAAAAAGGGAATGTGGGTTGGGAGGTCGCGCATACAGCGCTGGCAAATGCGCGCGGAGGCATTACCTTAGTGCTTAATTCGTATGAGGGTTGGTTGAAAAAAGACGCTCACATGCAACGGGCGTTAAATGAAGGTTGGAACGTGAGCCTCGTGTCGTCGTGGGATCAACTCGTCGCCTTTGCCAAGAAATTTAGTCAGATCACGTATAGCGATGAAACCACAAGGAAGGTTTAACACGAAGCCGCCAAGACACAAAGGTCACTAAGAGTTTGTTTTAAAAGGGTATAATTGGGCGATTGGAAATCGCTGCAACCCATGGCGAAATCAGCCTACGCTGATTTCCGTACTCCGCATAGGCGGACTGGGTTATGTGTAGCCGCGAATTCAATTCGCATGGGCTTTTAAAACAACCTCTAAGAAAACTGGGGCTTCTGGCTTTGATGTAGAACGCTCGTGGTGGATGGTCACATCCACCACGAGCATTCCACACTAAAATCGGTAGAGCCAGAAAACTTTGTGTTCTTCGTGTCTTGGTGTCTTCGTGTTGAAATTGGATCATGAAAGAAGAAGGGCCTCCTCTCAACTCTCTCACCCGCCGCCTCGCGGAATGCCCGCCCGAATTTCTCGCGGAGCCACGCATCGGCAGCGCAGGCGCGGTGCATGTCGCTGCCGTCGTCGCCGATGTGTTGCGTGCGCTCGGTGGCAGCCCACTCACCGCAGCGCAAGCCGCACACTTTACAACGAAAGATGCGAAGGCGCAGCGCAATCGCTTGAGCATCGTGCTGATTGCGTGCTGGCTGTTGGCGGATCCGTGGTTCCAACAACAAAAGCGTTTTGGATCATCAGCCTACCAATTTTTGTCGGATGGGTTGCTCGAACTCGCGCAGCTCAACAAAGCGCCCTCATTCGTCAACGACCCCGACCGCCGTGAAGAGCTCGTACGGATGATGCTCAATCAACTCGAATTGCGTCCGCAAGGTGAAACCATCGCGCAAGCGCAAGACCGCCTGATGACGTTAAGCACTGCCGAGCGGCAGCGTGTCGTGCGCGCGGCCCGCGCCGCCGAAGAACGCGCCCGCGCCATTCGCGCGGCAATGGCGGAACAAGCGGCAAGAGAAGCGGCGGACAAGATGTCGCGGGAGTGAAAAATAAAAAGTAGAAAGTAGAAAGTAAAAAGTAAAAAGTAATGAGTGATAGGGTGCATTCCAATTACCCATTACTCATTACTCATCACTTATTACTCGGTGCTTATGACCGATTCTGATCGTTACCCTAACCTATCCACTCATGGCGAGCAACTGCTGAAGTGGCTGCGCGAACATCCCAACGCGCCGCGTTTCACGGCGCAGTGTGGGCATCGTTTGACGCCTGCATATCTGGCGCGCGTCAATGCGTTTGAAGCGGAGCTGCGCGCGACGCCGATTGGCTGGGCGCATGGCGAGACGCCGCAATGGTTGTCGGATTTCGTCGAGCTGTGTTACGAAGATGTGCCATACTATCGGCGCGCCACCTTTGGCGCGCGCCCAAAGAATTTTTTTGACACGCCCACGCTCACACGCGCCGACATCGCCAAAGAGCCCTGGGCATTCGTGCCTGATTCGCAACCGTTGGATGGCTTGATTGTGCATTCGACTTCAGGCACGACGGGACACCCGCTTGACATCATCTCGCATCCCGTCGCAGGTGCGAGCTACCTGCCCATCTTCCGCAAAGCGTTGGAGGAGCGCGGCGTCACGCTGACGAGTCGGCGCGGACAAGTTGGCGTTATCCTCGTTGGCTATCAGCAGAAGGCATATACGTATCCATCGGTGATTCCGCAAATGGATGAAGCGGGACACCTCAAGCTCAATTTGCATCCCAACGATTGGCACGACCCTGCTGACCGCGCAGCATATTTGGATGCGTGCAACGCCGAGCTCTACACAGGCGACCCTGTGGCGTTTGCGGAGTTGTTGAAGTTGCCGATGCGGACGAAGCCCAAGGCATTACTCTCGACGGCGATGATGTTGACGGCGGGTTTGAAGCAACAACTCGAAGTGCGGTTCGTGTGTCCGGTGTTCGACCTCTATTCGATGAACGAAAGTGGACCTATCGCCATCGCCGATGCGGACGGCTTCAAGCTGTTGCATCACCGCTTGTATGTGGAAATTTTGGATGAGGAGGGCGCGCCGTGTCCACCAGGTGTGCGCGGCGAAGTGGTGATCACAGGTGGCTTCAATCACTTCTTGCCACTGTTACGCTATCGCACCAACGACACCGCGAGCCTTGAGTTTCGCGGACGCTTGCCCGTGATCGTCGGCTTGCAGGGACGCAAAGCCGTGTTGTTCCGCAACGATACAGGACACATCATCAACAGTTTGGATGTGAACGTCGCGCTCAGACCATTCGCGTTATCGCAATTCGCGCTGCATCAGTCTGCCGATGGCGCATTGCATTTCCGCATGACGCCGTCGGGCATGAGCGAGACGCAAGTGCGCGAGGCGTTGGCGTCGGTGTTTGGCGCAAAGCAACGATTGGCTGTTGAAGAGGTGGAGACTTTCGGGGATAAGGTCATTCAATACACCAGTGAATTAGAGCTGTCAGTTTGAGTTCAAATGGAAGTCGCATTTTGTTTGAGTGAAATCACCTTTAACACAACAGCGAATGAAGGAAGAAGCGAAAGTGCGTCTATCATTCGTTTTTCCTCCAATTCGTTGTTGTGCTTTGCGCAAACAAAAAAACTCCTTCGCGCTGAAGGAGTTTTTGCGGTTCCACCGACTTTGATGTAGGAGGCGTCTCCAGACGCCGACTGTCAGTTGTTAGCATCTGGAGACGCCTCCTACGCAATTTCTACACCAAAGTCAGCAGACCCGTTTTTGTTTAGATCAAATTCCAATTGAGTGTACAGCCAGACCTCACAGGTTTCTAAAACCTGTGAGGTCTCGAACCTGTACATCCAATCGGACACTGATCTAATCATCGTAACCGTCTCAAATCACCGCCTCAATCAAATTCGGTCCCGGCTCCTTCAAGAACGCCGCGAGCAGTTTGTTGAACTCCTCCAGATTGCTCGCGCGCGCGGCTGGCACGCCCATCCCCTGCGCCAACTGCACCCAATCCAGTTGTGGTTGCGTGAGGCTGAACATACGTTGCGCTTGCGGGCCCGGCTTCGGTCCCGCCCCCGTGCGCGTGTACTCGACTTGCAAGATGCGATACGCGCGATTGGCATAGATGATCGTCGTCACGTTCAACTGCTCGCGCGCTTGCGTCCACAATGACTGCAACGAATACGCTGCGCTGCCATCGGCTTGCAAATTCAACACGCGACGCTCAGGACACGCGACTGCCGCGCCCGTCGCCAGCGGCATCCCATCGCCAATCGAGCCGCCCGTCAGCACCAGCCAATCGTGTGGCGGCGCGCCCGCCGTCGCCAACAGCGCGGGCAATCCTGATGTATTGGCTTCATCGGCGACGATACAATTTTCAGGGAACAACGCGGCGACCGCTTGCGCGATGGTGTGATGGTTGAACGCGCCCGTCGGCAGCTCAGGACGTTGCAAGGCTTGGGTCTTCGCAGGCATCGTTGCGCCCACCGCCTCTGCCAAACGCGCCAACACATCGGTCAGGTCGTGATGTGGCGACGCGAGCTCGTGAATCTGCGCCTCTTTGGGCGTGAGCCAACTGGGCGTGTTGGGATAGGCGAAGAAGCCGACGGGCGGTTGCGGTCCAATGAGAATTAGATGACGCACGCTCTTCAACGCTTCGATGGCTTGTTCTGGAAAATACGGCAGACGCTCGATGGGCACACGCCCCGCGCCACGCTCGATGCGGCTGAACGAGTTGGGCGTACACAAGCGCGCGCCCGTTTTCGCTGCGATGCGTCCCGCCTGAGACAACGCAGGTTCGCGTAATGCCGCGCCATTCATGTAGAGCATTGCAGGCTCACCTGAGCGCAACGCGTCTGCCACCTTGCGAATGAGTTGCTCGTCCACTTTTACGGGCTTGGGCGCAGGGCGCACCATCACATCGCCTTCGCATTCGTCCCACGTCGCATCGGCGGGCGTGATGAGCGTGGCGATTTGCCCGGGCGGTTGTTGCGCGGCGTGGATGGCGTCGGCAGTATCGGTGGCAATCGTCTCGACGCTGTGCGTGGTGCGAATCCAAGCCGAGACGGGTTTGGCGAAGCCGACGATGTC
>CAZDYP010000087.1:0-20109 GCA_964509505.1 uncultured Anaerolineae bacterium
GACAGCTCCTGCTCTCCCCCCATGTTGTAAGTGTACCGTATCCGCGTAAAAAAAGCGTAAAATTGTAACAGCTCAAGCCATCGGAGTTAAGGAATGAGTGACTGATGGATTATCACGGTTTGCACGGCGGGTAAGATCGGCAAGGCACGTTTGTGGAGCGTCAAGCTGTGCTGAAAGCGGGTATAAACTGCGCGGTTCGACGAGCTCACCCAGACTTTTACCAACTTGCATGATGAGCGAGTCAAACTATGCGAGCTACACCTTGGCCGCAGCCTTCGACCCGCTTCATTCCCCAAAGGAGCACATGGGCGCTGCATAACAGCGTGGTTTGCAGTATCAAACAATGCTGCGTGTCACACCCAAGTCAGTAGAGCCATTTTAGACTCTACCAATTTTAGTGTGGGATGCTCGCGCGGGACTCCCATTGGTCGCACAGCCTGCGCCATAGGACAGGCACGCCTGGCGGAACGCCTGCAAGAGTTGCCCCACGTGATGGAACGGCTCGACTTTCGTTGGGATATGGGCTTTGTGGATGCAAAAGAGTGTGAGGAAAAAGTTCGCGGGGACGAAGACGATGACTACGGGCTGGCGTTAGAGAGTGAGGAATGCACCAAAATAAAAAAGGCAACTTTTCGGCTTCAAAAAGTTGCCCCTGCGGAAGCGACGGGATTCGAACCCGCGATCTCAGCCTTGACAGGGCTGCATGTTAGGCCGCTACACCACGCCTCCGCGCAGTATCTACATTTTAACCACATCTCTCCACTTGTCAAATCAGGGTACCCAAATGAAGATGCGCGACTCGCTCGATGCGCTCACGGGGTCGCCGTTGCTGTCAATGATAGTCACATCCCATTTCATAGCGCGTAGGGTGAGCGAGATATCGCGATAGACTTGGCTTGGCACACGCCAGCGTGTCTCTCTCAACCAACTTCCCACGGTTTTCGTTTCATTACCCTTGCCAATGTAACGTGCGGTCACAGCAAACTGTTGTCCCTCCTGCAACACACCTTCCCATTCCAATATGATTTCCACGTCTTCGCCGCCAAACTCTGCTTGATCTTTCGGATTGCGCAACCGAGGCGGCGCAACGGTCGGTCGAGGCGTCGCTGTCGCCGTCGGTGTGGTGGTTGGCGCATTCGAAGCAAGCGCGGATGTGGGAGTGGTTGTGGCAGTGGGTCGTGGCGTCGGCGTTTCTGTTGGCGTCACGGTAGGGCGTGGAGTTGGGGTCGGGGAAGGCGTGAACGTGGGGCGACGCGAAGGCTGTGGTTGTGGCGCACGCGTGGGTGTGGTGAGCAATGGAGTGGATGGCAGCTGCGGCGTAAATGGCGCCACACTGGAACCAAGCCCAAGTCCCAGTAACACACTAAGCACAACGAATCGCCAGCGCGTGTAGAAGCGCGTCGGCTGACGACCGCAATGCGGACAAATCTGCAGCCCCCGCAAGATGCGTTGCCCACACGCGCGACAACGCATTCGCGGCTGCCTCGCTTTGAACCATTGAACCCATCGCACGAATTAACCGCCACCCAGCGCCCGTTGAATGTCGAAGAACGTGATGACCAGCATAAGCAGCAATAAGAACGCCATGCCGGCGAAATGCACGAACCCTTCTTTCTCCGGCGCGATGCGTTTGCCGCCCCGCACGATTTCAAGCAAGACGAACATCAAACGCCCCCCATCCAATGCGGGAATCGGCAGCATGTTGATGATGGCGAGATTGATGCTAAGGATCGCCGTGAATTGCAGCAAACTCAACCAACCCTGCTGCGCGATCTCGCCCGTCTGACGCGCGATCTCTACGGGCCCACCAACCGCAGGCGTCCCCTGGCCCTGAAACAATCCAAGGAAAATGCGCCCGAAGCCTCTGAACATTTGCAGCGTAATATCAGCCGTGATCTCCACGCCCTTCGGAACGGCTTCCCATATTGGATAGCTGACGATCTCGACGGTCCCCTGCTGTAACGCCATCGTAATGCCCATCGCGCCTTGTCCACGCGGCGGATTGATGCGTGGGGTCAGTTTGACCGTCATAACATCTTTATCGCGTTTCAATTCAATTGTCACCTCTTGTCCTGCATAGTCAAGATTGACTAAGCGGCGGAGATGCTGACTATTTTGGATGATAATGCCATTGACCGAGAGCAACCGATCATCCGGTTGCAAGCCGGCCGCAGCGGCGGGCGAATTGGGCGCAACTTGCGCCACGCGCACAATCTCGAAATCAGGCAGCTTGGGCAACCCGTTCATCGCAATGATGGAGTAGATCGCGATAGCCAGCGCCATATTCATCGTGACGCCTGCGACTAAAATGATCATGCGCTTCCATGGTTTTTGCGCTGCAAACGAACGTGGGTCGCTCGGATTTTCTTCGCCCGTCATCCGCACGAAGCCGCCCAACGGCAACCAATTCAACGTGTAGAGCGTGCCCGTGTCCAAGTCTTGCACTTGGCTCGCCAGCGCCGCGCCGCGGCTTTCCGCATCTACGGGGTCAATACTCAACAGCACTTCGCGCCCATTTTCCATTTGAGTCTTGTACGTCACCCACGAACCAATGCGTATTGAGTCGGGCAGCTTGAAGCGGCGGGGAATCAAAATCTTTTTGCCTTGAACTTGAATCATGCCAGCGCCTTTCCAGAATGTCCACGCGCGCGGCGGAATACCCAACCCAAACTCTTCGACGCGCACGCCCGCCCATTTTGCCGTAGCGAAATGTCCCAGCTCATGCACGAGCACTAACACGCCCAGCACCAGCAAAAAATAAAACAACGTTGGCGCATGGCCAAGCGTCCAATTGACCAGGTTTGAAATCACATCCATCGTTACCTCCTTGACTGATGACCTTACAACCGTGTTCATTATAACGCCGATGATTTTTTCTTCCGAATCGTGCGCCCTAAATATGGTTGCGCCTCTCTGTGAGTTAGGCTATAATCGCCAACAGATGCGTTTGGCAACCATTCAGCAGTGAGGCAATAACCTTGGTATCCGAACTCGAAGCACAAGCGCGCGCGCGGGGTCCAAAAATCGTCGCCATTGGCGGCGGCACTGGACTTTCGACGTTTTTGCGCGGTCTCAAAGAGTACACGAATAACATCACAGCCATTGTCACCGTAGCTGACGATGGCGGCAGTTCGGGGCGCTTGCGCAAAGAATTGGGGGTCTTGCCACCCGGCGATTTTCGGCAATGTATTGCGGCGCTGGCTGAAGATGAAGCGTTGATGACTGCCTTGTTTCAATATCGTTTTTCCGAAGGCGATTCGCTCAAAGGGCATGCCTTCGGAAATTTGTTTATTGTGGCGCTAGCGCAAGTGACAGGGAATTTTGAACGCGCGTTACTCGAAGCGGGCAGGGTGCTCTCCATTCGCGGGCGCATCTTGCCTTCGACGCTCGCGCACGTCACGCTCTGCGCGGATGTGCGCGGCGAAGGCATGTTGCATCGCGCGGTCGGCGAGCATAATATCCCTGAGAGCGGCTTGCCGATCGAGCGCGTGTTCCTTGAGCCGAACAATCCGCCCGCCTATCCCGAAGCGGTGCGCGCTATCCTGAATGCTGATTTGATCGTGGCAGGCCCAGGCAGCCTCTACACCAGCGTCATGCCCAATCTGCTAGTAACCGACATCGCACACGCCGTGCGGCACAGTCGCGCGCCCGCTCTGTACATCGCGAATGTCGCCACACAGCTCGGCGAAACAGAAGGCTATACGATTCACGCGCATCTCGCAGCCATCGAACGGCATAGCGGTATGAAGCTCTTTGATTACATGCTGGTCAACGACAACTTGCAACCACGCTTGCCCGCGCAGCTCACGATTCAAATGCTCCAGCCCGATGGCGAAGGCAACGGTTACGAGGTCGTGCGCGCCGATGTGGTGGACGAGCAAAAACCATGGCGGCACGACGCAAAGAAACTAGCGCAAGCCGTCATGAATTTCATCGCGACCCGCAATTTATCCAACCCCCTCAGCCCCAACGGGCAAGACAAAGGTTGAAGGACGAAGGATGAAGGACCTCAATCGTCGTGGGGTCACGTCGTCATGTAATCAACAGGCAACCAAGCGACCAGAGGATTACACCGACTACACACTGACTGACCTCCTTCATCCTTGACCCTTTCCATGGGAGGCGAGCCTATGAAAACAGCTAAAGATGTGATGACGCCCACGTTACAGATGATTTCACCTGAAGCCAGTGTCTCTGATGCAGTCAGAAAAATGAAGCAGTTGAACATCCACAGCCTGCTCATTGAACGGCAGAATGCAACCGACGCTTATGGCATCATCACCGATACCGATGTCTTGAAAAAAGTTTTGGCGTTAGACAAGAACCCGGCCGCCGTCGCCGTGCGCGAGGTTATGAGCAAGCCGATCCTCACCATCCCCCCCGAATGCACGCTCTTCGAAATCGCCCAGCTGATGGCGCGCTTCCACATCAACCACTTGCCCGTCTTTGATGGCAAAGAGGTGGTGGGCATGGTGAGCAGCACGGATATTTTCAACGTCAAATGATTCACCCAACTTTGCGAGGTGTAAATGAAAACAAAAATCGGCATCAATGGCTTTGGACGCATTGGGCGGCAAGTGTTCAAAGCGTTTGAACAGCATTACAAAGATTCGCTCGAAGTTGTCGCGGTCAATGATTTGACCAACAACGACATGTTGGCGTATCTCTTGAAGTATGATTCGAACTATGGGCGTTATCCTGGCGCCGTGAAGCTCGCCGCTGGGCGTCTGCTGGTGGACGACCGTGAGGTCAAGACCTACGCGCAATTTGATCCCAGCAAAATTCCATGGGGCGAGCTCGGCGTGGACATCGTCATCGAATCGACTGGCGCTTTCACCGACGCCAACAAAGCGAAACTGCATCTCGCGGCAGGCGCGCAGAAAGTCATCATCTCTGCGCCAGCGAAAAACGAAGACCTCACTATCGTATTGGGCGTCAACGACGAAGCGTATGATCCCGCGAAGCACCACATCATCTCGAATGCGTCTTGCACGACCAACGGCCTCGCGCCCGTCGCCAAAGTGTTGCACGATGCGTTCCGTATCAACCGCGCGTTGATGACGACGATTCACTCGTACACCAACGACCAGCGCATCCTTGACCTGCCGCACCCCGACGACCCGCGTCGCGCCCGCGCCGCGGGACTCAATATGATTCCGACGACCACGGGCGCCGCGCGCGCCGTCGCCAAAGTCATCCCCGATTTGAAAGGCAAGTTCGACGGCACCGCCATTCGTGTGCCAACGCCCACTGTATCAGTGATTGACCTCGTGGTGAACACGGAAAAAGAGGTGAAGCCCGAAGCCCTGAAAGAAGCGTTCCTTGCGTATCAACAAGGACGCGGCGAGGGCATCCTCGAATACAGCGAAGAGCCGCTCGTCAGCATGGACTTGAAAGCAGACGAACATTCCACCATTGTGGATGGAACGATGAGCATGGTGCTGGACAAGACGATGGTCAAGGTGTTCGCATGGTACGACAATGAGTGGGGTTATTCGTGCCGCGTTGCAGATTTGGCGCACTTGCTGGCGACGAGAAAATAGGGGAAATAGGCAGAGATGAGGGGAGATAAGGGGAGATTAGAGGAAATGAGGGGAGCATCTGCTTTCCTCAGTTTCTTCTGATTTCCTTGTATTTGCCAAACCCCTATCAAACCTTTACCTTTTTCCGCTCTTTAACTCTTGCCCACAAGTCGTTATAATAAGCTCACGTTATGCGCAAGCGTCATTGCGGGTATTGTCTGCAAAGCAATCCCCCAGCATGTGAGGAGATTGATTCGCTGCGCTCACCACAACGGCGTAGCCTGGGCAATAATGACACATTTGCGGCTTTAAGCTGGCGAAACAACGCTGTAATCCCCACTCTCCAACTTCCAATCTCCAATCTCTAATCTCCAAATGAGGAGCCCCTGATGACTCGTATAGCACTCAATGGCTTTGGTCGCACGGGACGCCAAGTCTTCAAAATACTCTGGCATAAATACCCTCACCTCGAAGTCGTTGCCATTGGCGTGACCGAAGCCACACGCACCCTGACCCGTGCGATTCTGCTCAAGCACGATTCAGTGTATGGCGCATTTGCGCCCGAAGTCGAAGCGCGCGCCGACGGCAAGAAAAATTGCCTCATCGTGGATGGGCGCGAAATCCCTGTGGTCGCGCGTAACGAGCGCTATGGGCCCACCCGCTGGGCGTCGTATGGCGTGGACATCGTGATTGACGCCACAGGCTATTGCCCCAACCGACACACTGCCGAACAACATCTGCGACAAGGCGCGAAGAAAGTCATCGCCACACAACCCATGGAAGACGAAGACCTGACGGTGATCATGGGCGTCAATCATCACGCGTATGATCCATCCCAGCATCACATCCTGTCATCCTCGTCCTGCACGGCGAATTGCCTCGCGCCCGTCGCGGCCGTGCTGCAACGTCGCGCGGGATTGGTCGAGGGCATGATGACAACGGTCCATGCCGTAACCAACAGCCAATCACTGCTCGATAAGGCGCGTGATGATGCGCGTTTGTCACGCAGCGCGTATATGAACATCGTGCCAACGAAATCGGGCGCGGTGCAAGAGGTCTCGCACATTGTCCCCGCGCTCAAAGGCAAGTTCATGGGTTCAGCATTGCGCGTACCAGTGCCGACGGTTTCGATTCTCGACTTGACCGCGCATCTGGCGGAGCCGCTGCCCATCGAGCAAGTCAATCAAGCCTTCCGCGAAGCGGCGGCAGATTATTTGCAAGGCATTCTCGCCGTGACGGATGATGAACTCGTCTCGTCAGATTTCGTCGGCGACGAGCGCTCCGCGATTGTGGATGCAAAGTCCACGATGACCGCGGGCCCGCTCGTCAAGGTCAATGCGTGGTACGACAATGAATGGGGTTATGCCCATCGTGTCGCAGATTTGGCGCAGTGGGTCGCTCATCATCTGGAAGAAGAGAAACATGAGCAGAACGCGCGTGTAATGGTCGCGCAGATGGCGGGAGGGAAACAATGAGCAAAGTTCGGATTGCTTTCAACGGCTTTGGGCGCACGGGGCGGCAAGCCTTCAAAGCGCTGTATGAATATCATCCACATTTAGAGGTCGTGGGCATTGGCATCCGTGACATGAGCTCACACGACGTGATCGCCAATTTGCTCGCGCACGATTCGAACTATGGGGCATTCCCTGGCGTCGTAAAATCGGATGGGCGTCATATCGTTGTGAACGGTCGCCCTATTTTGTTGGCGGCTGCGCCAACGCTCTCGCGTTTGCCCTGGCGCGAGCTAGAAGTGGACATCGTCATCGAATGCACGGGTGTGTTTACCAAAGGCTCGGAGGCGGCGGGGCATCTCGAAGCGGGCGCAAAAAAAGTCATCATCACGGCTCCCGCCAAGAACGAGGACGTGACCATCGTGCTAGGCGTCAATGACAAAGATTATATGCCTGAACGCCATCATATCATTTCTAATTCATCCTGTACGACGAACTGTTTGGCGACGACGGCGAAAGTATTGCAAGATAACTTCGGCATCGAAGCGGGCTTGATGACGACGGTGCACGCATACACGTCCACCCAACAGCTGCTCGATAAGACCGACAAAGACGCGCGCCGCTCGCGCTCTGCGCCGACCAACATCGTGCCATCCACGACCGGCGCGGCGAAAGAATTGGGGCGCGTGTTGCCGCAACTCGCAGGCAAGTTCAATGGCTTGGCGATGCGCGTGCCAACGCCGACCGTTTCGATTGTGGATTTCACAGCAATTTTGCAGCAGGCTGCTACTGAGGAAACCATCAACAATGCCTTCCGCGCAGCCGCCAACGATGGCATGAAAGGCATCCTCGCCGTGAGCGAGAAGCCCTTGGTTTCGATGGACTTCCGCGCCGACCCGCACTCTTCGATCATTGATGCGCCGCTCACGCAAAGTCTCGGCAAAATGATAAAAGTGTCGGCGTGGTACGACAACGAGTGGGGCTATTCGTGCCGCGTGGCAGACCTCGCGGCGTTTGTGGCAAGCAAAGGACTGTGATAAAACCAGGGCGCACAAAGGGATGCGCCCTTGTGGTTTTTCGTGGAAAAAGAAAATGACATTCGCTCAATAGTATATTTCACAGAGGATGAAGGGAGCGCCCGCGTCTGCGACAAACGCACTCATGCGCCCGTCCACTGGGCAAATAGTTATGCAGAAGCGGAAGCCTGGATTATCAAACGATATTTAGCGGAGCAGACATGATGAACAAACAAACCATTCGTGATCTTGATGTTTCAAACAAACGCGTCCTCGTGCGCGTGGATTTCAATGTGCCGCTCGACCGCACAACGATTACCGACGACACACGCATTCGCGCCGCATTACCCACTATCCAATACCTCATAGCTAACAACGCCAAAATAATTCTGATGTCGCATCTGGGCAGACCGAAAGGCGTGGACGAAGCCTTGCGGCTCGCGCCCATCGCCGCCCAATTGGCTGAGCTGCTCGACCAGCCAATCAAGCTCACAACCGATTGCGTCGGCGACGAAGCGACCAAGGCGGTCAGAGACTTGAAACCGCGCGAGGTGCTGCTGCTAGAAAACTTGCGCTTCCACAAAGAGGAAGAGCAGAACGACGCCGCCTTCGCGCAACAATTAGCCGCGCACGGCGAAGTCTATGTCAACGACGCGTTCGGCGCCGCGCATCGCGCACACGCCAGCACCGCAGGCGTCGCGCGCCATCTCCCTGCGGTTGCGGGTTTCTTGATGGAGAAAGAGTTGAACTTTTTGGGGCGCGCGATGACGAACCCTGAACGTCCCTTCGTCGCCATCCTCGGCGGCGCGAAAGTCTCCGACAAAATCGCCGTCATCACGAGCCTCGCGCAGAAAGCCGACCACATCCTCATCGGCGGCGGCATGGCAAACACCTTTGCGAAGGCGCACGGCTACGAGCTGGGCGATTCGTTGGTCGAGAACGATAAGCTCGCGGTAGCATCACAGCTGATGGCGCAAAGCGGCGGCAAGCTCGTCTTCCCTGTGGATGCGGTCATCGCGGATAAATTTGATAAGGACGCTAATGCGCAAACGGTTGCGATTGACCACGTGCCGACCGGTTGGCGCGTGTTGGACATCGGTCCCAACACTATCGAGTTGTTCAAGTCGTACCTCGCAGACGCCAAGACCATTGTGTGGAATGGGCCCCTCGGCGTCTTCGAGTTTCCGAAGTTCGCGCAAGGCACGCTGGCAATGGCGCACGCCTTGGCAGCATCGGCGGCGACGACGATTATCGGCGGCGGCGAGAGCGTGGCGGCTGTCGAGCAGGCAGGCGTCGCCGACAAGATGAGTCACATCAGCACGGGCGGCGGCGCGGCGTTAGAGTTTCTTGAAGGGAAGACGTTGCCGGGCGTGGCAGCGTTGCGGGACAAGTGAAAGGACTCTATGACCAAACTTGCTCTTCTCTCCGTTTACGACAAAACCCATCTCACCGAATTTGCTCGCGCCTTGCGCGAGCTCGGCTGGCAACTCATCGCCAGTGGCGGCACCGCGCAGGCGATTGCAGCGGCGGGTGTGCCTGTCACCACTGTGGAAGCGTTCACCCGCTCGCCCGAAATTCTCGGCGGGCGCGTCAAGACGTTGCACCCCGCCATTCATGGCGGCATCCTCGCGCGCGACACCGCGCAAGACGCGCGCGACCTCGCACTCGTCAATCCCCCTCCTCGATCCACGCAGCCTGAGCTTGTCGAAGGATGGGGATTGATTGATATGGTCATTTCGAATCTCTACCCCTTCGAGCAAACCATCGCGCAACCCAACGTGACTGAAGCCGACGCCATCGAGCAGATTGACATCGGCGGCGTCGCCTTGACGCGCGCTGCCGCCAAAAATTTCGAGCGTGTCACCATTGTCACCGATCCTAACGACTATGATGCCATCATCACAGAGTTACGCGCGCACGGCGCGACCACCCGCGAGACGCGCAAACGCCTCGCGCAAAAAGCATTCGCGGTGACGGCACATTACGACGCAGCCATTCAAGCGTATTTACTTGATAGTGTCATTGCGAGCGGAGCGAAGCAATCCCCACGTCTCACGCAGGAGATTGCTTCGCAAACTACGCTCGCAATGACGCTAAGTGTAAGTCTTTCTGCTTTCTCGCATGTTCAATCACTCCGCTATGGAGAGAATCCACACCAATCGGCCGAACTGTATGCAGATGGCGGGCCCCTCGGCGGCACACTGTTGCAAGGCAAGGAGCTCTCGTACAACAACTTGCTCGACCTCGATGCGGCGTGGCGCGCGGTGGTGATGTTTGATGAGCCAAGCATCGTCATCGTCAAGCATCTTTCACCCTGCGGCATTGCCTCCGCCGACACCTTGACCGCTGCGTTCAGCGCCGCGTTGGCATCCGATCCCATCTCCGCATTTGGCGGCGTCATCGCGGCAAATCGCGTGCTGGACGGTGAGACCGTGAAAGTGTTCGGCGAATTGTTCATTGAATGTATCGCTGCGCTCGGCTATACGGATGAAGCGCGCACGCTGCTGGCAAAGCGCAAGCATTGTCGCTTGCTCACGATGCCTGATTTGAAGATTGAACCAACCTACGAGTTGCGTTCGATCAATCGCGGACTGTTAAAACAAACGATTGATCTGGGCGACCCTGCCGATGCGGAATGGAAAGTCATGAGCGAGCGTCAACCCACCAAGGACGAAATGCGCGCATTGCGTTTCGCGTGGATCGCATGTCAACATGTGAAATCGAACGCGATTGTGTTTGCGCGCAGCGACGCGCATGGCGTGGCGACGGTGGGCATTGGCGGCGGGCAGCCGAATCGTGTGGACTGTGTGCGGATCGCCGCGCAGCGCGCAGGCGACAAAGCGCGTGGCGCGGTGATGGCGTCCGATGCGTTCTTCCCCTTTCCCGACAGCATCGCAGTCGCTGCGGCTGCGGGCATCACCGCTGTCGTGCATCCCGGCGGCTCGGTGCGCGATGCTGAGACGATTGCCGCCGCGAACAAGGCGGGCATGGCGTTAGTGACAACAGGCGTGCGCCATTTTCGACATTAACCTAAAGCGAGACCGCGCGGGTTTCCAAAACCGAGGTCTAGCATGGCATTGGCGTTAACTGTCCATGCGCGTATAATCACAGCGAAACGAAATGGGTTGTACGCGCGTTGTATTGGTAGAACTGAATGCGATGAATTACAGCATGAGTATGGTCGCCGATGTGCTGTAAGGAGCCAGTGGCGAAACCGATCAGAGCAGTGCCTGATCGGTTTTTGTTTTTTTGGGAGCTCACCCGCCATCAATGAATTTTGCGCGAGCAGCCCTCACACTTCTTTGAGAAGTCTGATAGCCCGCAGCTTGCTTTGTCAGGGGGATTATGAATTCACAAGTGTTTCTCAAATTGAGTCGTAGTGTGTTGTCGCTGTTCGTCCTCAGCATCTTACTCGTCAGTTCCGCCTCGCTCACAGCTGCGCCTGCGCTTGAGCCAACCTCGTCCTCGTCAAGCCACACCGTCTTTCTGCCCCTCATCCTGGGCGGCAGCGCGCCGCCGCAACAAAGCAGTGGTTACGAAGAAGAGTACGAAAGCAAACAAGAATGGCTGAAGCGTTTCTTGTTGCTGCGCTCCGATGAGACCGGCTTCCCACGACCCGATCTCTGGCAACAAGGCATCGCGCACGTCCAACAGATGCCCGTCGTCAGTCGCGCCTCGCGCCAAACCAATCGCGGCGAAGCGGCGCAAGTCGTCGGCGTGCAATGGTCGCAAATCGGCCCCGCGCCGTTGCGGATTGACGCCGAGCAAAATTTCCAGGGCAGCGGCCCCGATTCGGGTGAAGTCTTGGACATTGCGATTGACCCACGCAACACCACCGATCAAATCATCTATATCGCCACCAACGACGGCGGCATCTGGAAATCCACCGACGGCGGCGTGAGCTGGAAACCGAAGACTGACTACCTGCCATCACTTTCGATGGGCGCCGTCGCGCTCGACTTTGCGAACAAGTCCATCGTCTATGCAGGCACAGGCAATCCGCAAGACGGCGCAGGACGTTATTGCTGCTTCGGCTCATTCACTTTGAAAGGCGTCGGCATTTATAAATCCATTGATGCGGGCGAAACATGGACGATTCTCGGCGGCTCCATTTTTGGGGGCGTGAGCATTCATCGCATCGTCTCGCCTGCGCCGAATGTGTTGTTGGTCGCGGCAGGCAATGGCTTGTATCGCTCGGTGGATGGCGGCTTGAACTTTGGCAACAACGCGCCCTTGTTCAACAATGGCAACGCCTTCTTCAACGGCTCGTTCATCAGCGACCTGGCGATTGACACAACCAATGCGACAACGCTCTACGCGGCTGTGTTAGGGCAAGGCGTCTTTCGCTCAACCGATGGCGGCGCGACGTGGCCCACAGGGAACAATCTTTTCACTTCAACCAACGGTGCACCGACGGCGAACATCGGCTACATCGCCTTCGCGCAATCCATGCAACCCAACAACCAAACGATGTTCGTCAGCGTGCAAGACTCACGCGGGCAAACCAGTCCACCGCGCCCGTCGCCGTTTCCATTTTTAGGATTGTATAAATCCACCGATGGCGGCGGCAATTGGACGCGCATGGGCGCGATTGACGGCTTCGCGTTTGGGTGTCAGTGTGGTTACGACCAAACGCTCGCCGTTGATCCGCAAGACGCGCAGCGCGTCTATGTCGCCTTCCAAGAGATGTTCCTCTCGACGAATGGTGGCGGCTCATTTAGCAACATCACCAACGGCAAGGTGCATTGGGATCATCACGCGACGACCTTCAGCCCGCCCTCGCATTGGGGTGGCGGCGGCGCGCCCACCCGCTTGTGGGTCGGCACCGACGGCGGCGTGCATCGCACCGACAATGGCGGCAGCACCTGGGCAAACCTCAACGAAGGCATTGCGACGAATTTGTTTTTCAGCCTCGACATCGGACGTGGCAATTCCACCAATCGCGGCTATTCATTCGGCGGCACACAAGACACAGGCACCATCCAACGTCAACCGGGTTATGCGGGCAAGGATTGGCACCTCGGCGTGGATGGCGACGGTGGGCGCGTCGTCGTGGACTGGTCAGATCCGAAGCGCGTCTATGGCATTGACAACGGCATCTACATGATCACGACCAATGGCGGCAACAGTTGGGCGTTTCAAAACGCGGCCGCCACAGGCTTGCCCGCTTGCTCTGGCTCAACGCGCGCGTGCGCCTCGCCGATAGGCATTGATCAGAATGACAACAAAGTTGTGTATGCGGTGAATGGCTTGCGGCTCTTCCGCAGCGCCGATAGCGGCGCGACTTACACGGGCATCCAAACCTTCACCGTCGGCGCAACGATTTGCTGCGCGGGCATCTGGTCGTTGGCGACAACCAAAGCCGATTCGAATGTCGTGTGGGTTGGGATGGCTGATGGCACCGTTTGGTCAACCGCCAACGTCGCCTCTGGCACCAACGCGAGTTGGACGCAACACATCGTCACGGGCGCGCCAACCCAATCGGGCGCAACGATGCCCGTCACCGCGCTTGCCATTGATCCAACGAACACGGACCGCGTCGTCGTGATTTACGGCGGCTTCACTAATCGCAATCCTACCAATCGCACGAAGCACGTCTTCCTTACGACCGATGGTGGCGAGACATGGACAGACATCAGCGGCACCGACGGCGGTAACCCATTGCAGAATTTGCCAGATCTGCCGTTGAGCGACGTCGTCATTGACCCTAGCACCATTCCACACACCATCATTGTCGCCAGCGATGTCGGCGTGTTCCGCACAGCCGACAACGGCGCGACATGGCAACGCTTCGGACTGGGCTTGCCCAACGTGCTGGTTAGCGCCCTCGCCATTGATTACACGGCGAGTCCCGCGTTGCTGCGCGCCGGCACCTATGGACGCAGCGTGTTCGAACTCGCGCCAGCTAGCGGTCCTTTGCTCGCAGTCAATGCGGATTTGTCGTTTGGCAATGTGGGCATCGGACAATCGGCGACGCGCATCGTGCAGCTGTTCAACGTCGGCACAGAAGATTTGCGCATCGCCAACTTCGTGCGTGTCGCGGGCAGCAACGCTTTCCAAATCATCTCAGGGCCGCCGACGCCGTTGGTCTTGACGCCGGGACATGAGGTAGATTTCACGATGCGCTTCCAGCCGAGCGTGACGGGCGCGCTCACGGCGACGTTCTTCATCAACAGCGATGATACCTTCACGCCCGTATATGCGTTGTCGGCAAGCGGCACGGGCGTCGCACCAAAGATTGCAGTCACAGGTGATTTGAACTTCGGCCTTGTGCCGCGCGGTGCGACGGCGACGCGCAACGTCATCATCCAAAACACGGGCGGCGCGCCACTCACCCTTAGCAGCGTCGCGTTCACAGGCGGCAGCGCATTCGAGTTCTCTGTCCTCAGCCCCAGCACACCCCAGACGCTCGCGCCGGGCAGCGCTGTGACGTTCATCATCGCGTTCTCGCCGCCGGGCAATTCAAGCGGCGGCGCGCGCACAGGTACCTTACGCATCAACAGCACCGATCCTGCGACGCCCATTGTGAACTTAGCGGCTAATGCGACGATTGGCGTGCCGAAGCTTACGCTGAGTGGTGACTTGAATTTTGGCACCGTCGCGCGCGGCACGACAGCCACACGGCAAATCGTCGTGAACAACACGGGCAACGCGCCGCTCACCGTGAGCAGCGTGGCGTTTGAGTCGGGCAGCGATGCGAGCTTCACCGTGCTTGGGCCCGCAACGCCACAAACCATTGCCGCAGGCAGCAGCCTCGCGTTCACGATTCAATTTGCGCCGCCTGCCGATTCCGCACCGGGCGTGCGCACAGGCACGCTCCGCATCAACAGCGACGACCCCGCAACGCCATCCGTGACCGCGCCTGCGAGCGGCAATGTCGGCGTGCCACATCTCACTGTCTCTAGCACCGCGTTGCAATTTGGCGCTGTGCCCGTTGACGACCGCACGAATCCGCACACGAGCGATCAAACATTGAAACTCACCAATCAATCATCGTGCGCAGGTTGCGATTTGCAATTGCTCTCGTTGCCCATCAGCGGCGCGCATGCAGGCGACTTCACACTCGTTGCGCCGCCAGCGTTGCCCGCGACGATTGCGGCAGGTAACAGCCTCGATCTCATCGTGCGCTTCAATCCATCGGACAGTGGCGGGCGCGCGGCGACGTTGACGGTGAACAGCGACGATCCGACGAGTCCAACTGTCACTGTGAGCTTGAGCGGCACGGGCATCATCCCCGCCATCACTGCGTTGCCCAATCCGCTCATCTTCGGACCGACGGTGTATGATCCGATTTGCGACCCGTTGTGCGGCGCGACCTTGAACGAGACAATCATCAATAGCGGTCAAGCCGAATTGATTCTCGACACCATTCGCATTGACGGCAGCGCGATGTTCACCACACCCGTCGCCATTGTGCCGCCATTGCGTGTGCCACCAACGAACAGCGCCGACGTGCCTGTGACGTTCCATCCGACAGGCGGTCCCACCCGCAAGGTGACAGGCACACTATACATCACCGACACGCTCGGTCCCGCGCCGACCGCAGCGCCCGTCGTCGCCGCGATTCCCGTGTGCGGTGAATCGGTCGGGCGCGGCATCCGCGTCATCGTCTATGACAACGACGGTAACCTCGTCTCCATCGCCGATCGCATCAAGCTGCAAAGTCACGGCTTGACACATCCAGTCAACGAGCAAGTGCAGGACCCAGCATTGACGACGATTGACCCGCCGACGAGTTGCCAACGCATCCAATTCCATTACGAGAACCACGATTTGCAGGCGACGGAAGTCGAGGGCAATCGCGGCTCGTATTACATCTTGACTGTTGACGTAGGCAACAAGCATCTGACATTGAGCTTCACGTTGGAGGTGAACGAGTTTAAGATAATCATTGCGACGGTGCAGTAGCGTCCTTCGACCAGTTCAGGATGCGGATAGCAGATAGCGGATAGCAAAAGAGAACCGCCTCAAGCGCGAATGCTTGAGGCGGTTTTCTTTATGACGTATTGGAAGAAGCCTAACCTTGCGAAGGTTTTGAACCTTCGCAAGGTTGTTCACCATCGGCTATCAGCCATTCGCCAATTGCAACACATACCTCCGCGCCCACCACAACGGCGCGAAGCCACACACACCAAACGCGCAATCCAACAAGCGCCACCCAAACGGAAGTAAAAAGTAATCAGTGAGCAGTGAACTGCTCACTGATTACTGCCCGTGCGGCAGGCGCAACACTACACGCGTGTATTGCCCCGCCACACTCTCTACTTCTAATGTGCCACCGATGATGGCGAGCATCGTGCTATGCAACGCCAAACCTTGTCCGCTACCGCCATTGTGCGTTGATGGTGTAGTGACACCAACACCATCATCCTCGATGGTGATAGATAACCCCCCTTCGACAAGCTCAGGATGCGGCGCCACAGGATGCTTGTCTATCGTCACACGCAAATGCAAAGGGCGTGCGCCATCGTCGCCGCGTCCGTGTCGCGCCGCGTTGCGTATCGCCTCGCGCGTCGCGTAAAGTAACACTTCGGCATAAGGCGGCGGTAGTGTGCGCGCTTCACGTTCAACTGTCGCATCCACTTGCCACGTCACGCCATCGAAAGCACTCGCATATTCGCGCTCGATCAATTGACGCAAGGCGCCAAGTAATCCAAGTTGCGCAACTTCAGGTGTGGCGGGCGGCAGGTCACGCAGCAGATTTGCAATTTGTTGATGCGTGTCAGTCAACGTCTCCAACACATGCGCGCTGTGAGCTTGTCCATTGAGCATCAACATGGCCGCGTGCAGTTGTGGCAACACATCGTCGTGCAGCACACGACGCGCGCGCCGATCCACCAATTGACTGTCGGCGAGGCGTTGGCGTTGCAACGTCATCAAGCGACGCGCCAGCTCGACGCTCGCTTGCGTGTCAATCAGACGTTCTCCGCTCGCTCGCGCGATTTCGATTTCCTCTTGCGTGTAGAGTCCGCCATCAGCTTTGCCGCCTAACAACAACACACCGATGGGACCGCGCTCACTCCACAACGGCACTGCCCATTCCGCGCCGTCATAGCGTGCTGCGTCTAACGGCACGCCCATCGTTTGCGGCGAATCAAATTGTGAAATGAATTCATTCAATGGCGCCTTGAATGGGGTGGGAGTTGGATACGACAACGGCGCATCTACCAATGGAGCGAGCGCGCCGACGGCGATGAGCTGCGCGGCGCGCGCGCTCAACACATCCGCGCATAAAGCGCGAAACGGCGTGCTGACGTCAACCGATAATGGCGAGGGCGATAACAGCTGTTCATACAACCGTTGACTTGACACGAAGGGACGCAGCTGCGCCATCGTGTGTTCGCGGTCGACGTAAGAGCGCCACACGACCAACGCATAAAAAATGGCTACTAGCGTCACGCCCAACAAAACGCCATACACGGGATGCGCGCGCCACAGCAGCGCGCCGCTCAACAAGCTGCTGAAACCTGCGGCGAGGATGATCGCGTTGTACCAATAGCGCGAGAAGCCACGCCGCGGCAACGTCTGCCGCGTGAACACTTCATAGGCGATGATGGCTTGTCCAATCAACAGCGCGGCGACGGCGATGAGCGCGGCGGTCAACAGGTCGAACCACAGCAACACTTGAAAATCGAGCTGCTGATTCACGCTCGATAACGCCCACAGCATCACCCATGCGACCAACAAGCTCACGCACAGCAACACGACGGCAGTGGCCATCAACCATGGGCGCGCACGTCGTCGCGCCAAATTCCACGAGGGCATGATGGCAGTGTGTGCGCTTGAGTTGGGGCGACGCAACGCCTCGAGTGAGAGCGTGATGCAGGCGAGACAAAACAACGAGTACGTGATGACCAGCAAGATCAATTCATTCAGTTGCACCGAGGGCAACACGACAGCGCGCGTGGCGATGGCGATGGGCGGCAATGGATTGGCAAAGGCGAACAACAGAAACAACCCCAGACCCAGCAACGTCGTGAACATCAAGCCCCCACGTTGCGCGCGTTGCGCGTGAGGCGCAGTCGCAGGCTCATCAAAAAAACCAACGTACCATAAGATCAGCACATACCATACCAAAGGCAGCGCCAACACCGGCACCCAACCGACACGCCACCAGATTTCCAAGCCGTCGCCCACATCGTGCAGACCAATGCTCAGAATTACCGAGTGACTGATGAAGAAGAGCGCGCCAGCCAATAAGCCACCGCCGGCTAACCACAAACCCCACATGCGTCGCTCCGCATTCAACAATACCGTCAGTCCCAACCACAACAACACAATCGTGTTGAACAACGATATCGCCATCAAAGCCCAATCGAAGATCACATTGCCACTCATGTTTGCCCCATAAGAGTAGTCAGTCGTCAGTCCTCAATAGCCAGATGAAAGGCGCGTGTCTGGTTACTGGCTACTGACGACTGGCTACTGATGCCACGCCACCCACTCGCCCTTCTCGTTCATCACCGTTGCATTGCCGTCGGCGTCCCACGTGATGAGACGCCCCGCGCGCATGATGATGGCGGCACGGGTGCGCGCAACTTTTTCGTCGTCGGTCGTTTCGTTCAAACCCCACGTCGTATAGATTTGCCCGTTGGTGCGGCTGATGGTGCGCCTATCTTTGAAGCCCATGCGCGCGGCAATTTGCTCATTGGTCATGCCTTGTGCGAGCATTTTAGCGACGGCTTGTTCATTGGGTTCGAGCAACGACAATGGCGCGTGTTCGTCCTTGTGGCGCACCTCTTGCACGCGCGCTTCGATTTCGGGGTCAATGAAGCTGCGCCCCGCTATCGCATCCGATAACAACGGCACGATCAGCTGCGGCAGCAAGTAGTTCGACTTCCGCACGTAAGCATAGTGGCTCAAGATGCCAGAGCGTCGAAAGTCCCGATAGTAGCGGTCGTCGTCTTGAATCGAGTAGAAGACGACGGGCATACGCGGAAATTCTTTGCGGATGGCGACGGCGGCTGCGATGCCGTTCTGCTCGCCCGCGAGTTGCACGTCCATCAAGATCACGTCGGGCGTTTGCGCGAAACACAACGCGAGCGCATCTTCCCCGCGCGCTGTTTCGGCGACGACGGTCACGCGCCCCGTCGCTTCCAGCCCAACCTTCATTGCGCCGCGCAGTTTGGGGTTGTCTTCGACTAATAAGAGTTTCCACATAATGTCCTCACGCTGAATTGTAGCAGATATGCCGTGTGATGCGTCAAGCACTCAAGTGCATCATATCGGTCACATAAGCGGTTTCATTTGGTATTCAATTCAGGTAGAGTAACAACTAAAGAGACTATCAAATCAAAAATCTCTGTGTTCTCTGTGTCTAGTATAATGTAGGTCGGATTGCCAATCCGACTTACAGACTTAGTGGCTCTGTGGTGAAAAAAAGAGGAGCGTGCAATGTCCTTCAAACAACGCTGGTTCGTCGTCTTTCTATTCGCCTTGGCGATGGCGTGGGTCGAGGCCGCCGTCGTCGTGGATTTGCGCACGCTGATCAATCGCATCGAACCGTACCAACCCAATCCGTTGCCACTTGGCTCGAATCTAGTGTCGCTCGGTCAGATCGAATTGGTGCGTGAGCTGGCGACGCTGGTGATGCTCTACACCGTCGGCTGGCTCGCAGGCACGACACGCCGCAGCCGTTGGGGCTTTACGGCGCTGGCATTTGGGGTGTGGGACATCTTCTACTACGTGTGGCTCAAGGTGATGATTGATTGGCCTCACTCACTGCTCGATTGGGACATCTTGTTTCTGCTGCCATTGCCATGGTGGGGACCTGTGCTTGCGCCTGTGCTGATTGCGTCGCTCATGCTCATCGGTGGCACGCTCGTCGCGCGCGGCCACACACCACGCACATGGTCGTGGCGCATCAGCCTCATCGGTGCTACGCTCGCGCTTTATACGTTCATGGCAGATGCTATGGTCGTTGCTCATCAAGGCATCGAGGCGATTCGCAGCGTGTTGCCTGCGTCGTTCAACTGGTTGCTATTTAGTGTGGCGTGGGCGTTGCTGGCTGTGCCTGTGGTGGATGTGTTGTGGCAAGCATGGGTACGACGTGAGGTAGGGCAAATTGCCAATTTGTCCACAGGGCAAATTGCCAATTTGTCCACAGGACAAACTGCCAAT
>CAZDYP010000088.1:0-7938 GCA_964509505.1 uncultured Anaerolineae bacterium
TATGGGCAAGACTTTGCTGGCATCTGATAGAGCGACGACTTATGTTGAGCGTGTGCTTTAACTGTGCAGTCAGCAGTCTGACTTCTCATGCGGCTCTCCCGACTATGTCCCCTTAAGGGGATGCGCTCGCTCACGCCATCGTCTCCCACCGTTCGGGCGTGACCTGATAGCGCAGCGGCTCCCCACGTAGATAGCGCAGCACTTCGTCCACGGCGTAACGCGCTTGGCGATGGCGTGTTTCAACGGTGATGGCGGCGAGGTGCGGCAAGACAATACAATTCTCCAACTGAAAGAATGGCGAGTCGAGCGGCAACGGCTCAGTCGGATCGGTCACGTCCAATACGGCGTCAATGCGCCCCTGCTGCAATTCGCGCAACAATGCCTCGTGGTCAACCAGACGCCCGCGCGCCGTATTGACGAACAACGCGCCGTCCTTCATCGCCGCGAATTGTGCCGCACCCAACATGCCAATCGTCTCTGCGGTGACGGGCGCGTGCAATGAAACGATGTCACTGCGCCGCATCAACTCGTCGAGGCTGACCAACGTCGCGCCATAGTGCGCCGCCGTCGCTTCGGCGCAGTAAGGGTCGTAGAGCAACAGGGTCACGTCAAACGGTTGCAGCAACCTCATCACGCGCCGTCCAATGTTGCTTGCGCCGATGATGCCGACGGTGCTGCCCCAGAGCTCGTGTTGACGCGTGAGCGGCATGCGCCATTGCCCCGCTTTCATGCGCGCCGCCGATGGAATGACCTGACGGCGCGCCGTGATGATGACGCCGATGGTGAACTCGGCGACGGCTTCGGCCAGCGCATCGTTGGCATGAGTGACGATGAGGCCGCGTGCGACAGCTTGTGCGGGCAAGAAGTATTTGACCGTGCCAGCCGTATGCACGATCAAACGCACGGTGCCCGTGTCGGGAGTCCAATCCGCTAAGATGGCTTGCAAGGGAGGAACTTGCCAACCCGTGAGAACAATCGGCGCGCGACGCAACGCATCGCTCATGGCGTCGAGCGTTGGGCTGTCCTCGCCGTTCCAATACTCGATGCGTGCAAGTGCTGCGACCCGTTCCAATTGTTTGTCTAAAGCAAGGTCGTTGCTGAGCTGAGGTGAGAGCGCGACGTAAATGAGTGGTTGTGTCTCAAAGGGTTCCATACAAAGTGGGGAAGCGACCTTTCATGGGGTTGCGCTTGGTGGTCGTAGAGCTTAAGAAAATAATCCCGCTATCCGCTCACGGCGGATTTGACAATTAAATCTACTATATCGTTCCGCTCGCGCGGGATTTGCACCGCTACGCTGCCGCGCCAAACGGCGGATTGCAAATCCGCCTTGAGCAGGGGATAGTAGATTATTTTTTGAAACTGCAAGAAATCCGCTGCTCTCCAGCGCGGCAGCGTTGTTTGCGGTCCAAATCCCGCGCGAGCATCTGATATAAGCTACACGATTTGTACCCGCACGCGCGCCGTGCCATGCAGCGTCGGCGGGATGACGAAGCTCACACGCTTCAACACATGGGTCTTAAGGTTGGCTTGGCACGCTGCCTCAAGTCGTTCCACGACAAAGGTTGCCCCGACTGGTTCCTCTATGGTCATGCGCACAGTATTACCCGCCGCCCCGCGCACGATTGCCGACGCGCCCGCCACGTCAACCTCACACCACGTCATAAATGCTTCCTCGACAGTCTCGGCGGTCTGCTTGAACTCATACTGGTCGCTAATCACCACCTCACCGGTATCAACCGCCAGCGTCAGTTCGCGGCGCAATTGCGCGAGGTTGTCGTCGGGATACGCGCGAGCGAGTTCCAACACGACACGCTTAGTTTGATCGTCCAGCGTTGTGGCGAGCAACTGACCAGCATACTGACGACCTTGGGCTTGCAGTTGCTCGCCGATACGCGGGACACTATGGCCGTACGAGTTGTTGAAGACATTCTCGTAGCGGCGCGGCCCGAAATAATCACGCGAATACAAACCGCGTCCAGGGTCGCACAGCAACGTCTCGCCGCCGACATGCAAGATGAAACTGCCTACATCATTCTGGTTGTGGTTCTCGGCATTGTGTCCCGCTTTCGCCATCAGCACGACGGCTGCGTCGTTGCGTGCCGTGGCCACCAGACGCGCCACCGCGCCTGCGGGAAATGCCGCGTCGCCGTTGCGCGTCGGTGGTGGATATGCGCCATCCCACCACAGCGCGTTACGCAGCATCATCGTCAAACGCCAATCAGGTTCGCCATTGGCTGGCGGTGGATAAATCAGGTTGCGTAATGACGTCTCGCCCGTGCGCGCGGCGAGTCTGCTAATGATGCCAGGATTCAAACGCAACGTATCATCACAATCCGAGAAGTTGGCGAATTGGGGCCCCGTCAATTGCATCTTGGCGGGATAGGCGGCGATTTGTCGCAAACGGTCATCGCTCAATAAATCAAGCGCGCCAGCGGTGCGCGCGCGCAACAGCTCTGCCAATGCAATGAAGTTGAGCAAGCCATAATGCCAGTAAGCGGTGCCTTCGGTCGAACTGCCATCACTTTCAAACGCCGTCGCCAAAAACGTCTTGAGACCCGCGAACACGATGGTCAACGCGCGCGCCACGCGATTCGGCTCTGGGTCGAGCCAGAGGAACGTCGCGCCAATCGAGCTGTTGCAGACGCCGTTCCAATTGTTGCCACCCTGATACCAGCCAAGACTGCGATGGTGATGCAAGTATGGCTCGAAGATGCGCGCTTCGACTTCGCGGCGCACGCGGGCGCGCACTTCGCCGTTGAGCTCAGCGCCCAACAGTGCGAGCGTTTCAGCCAGCATGAAACCTGTCTCAGCAGAAAACAGATCAATGATACGGTCTTCGTGCGCGGGCAACACCCACGTGCTTTCCTCGCACACGTTCCAGAGGTAATCCTGCACGAGGTCGCGCAGTGTGTGCTGTCCCAAAAACAAACGCAGCGCCGCCGCGCCAAGTTGCCGTCGTTTGGCGAAATACGGCGTCTCGTAAGCGCGACGGTCGCCATCGCCAATGAAACGCCGATAGTCGCCGTAGCGCGTTTGTGGGATGTGTTCGATGCCGCGCATGTATGGCTCGGTCTCCGCAAGAATGACGCGCATGGCGGGGCTGGACGCTAACGCGACACGATCCTGACGCGCCGCTTCCAGTTCGGGGAACAGAGGATGCTCTGAGCGCAGCAACACCTCTAGCTCTGCGCTGGTGGGCAAGTCTAGTTGGGAAAGATGGATGGGCTGGGACATCGTTAATGAGGGATCCTCCTATACAGGAATAATGTTCAACCGAATCACGCCCTCTGGTGCAGGCTCTGCGAGCGCAAAGACCACACGTTGCACGTTGCGGGTACCCTCCGCCAAGTCCACGTTCTCTATCACTTCGAGGCGCGGCGTGATGGCGACGGTGTTTGTCGTGTCGAAGGCGATGTGCAACGCGCCACGCTCACCGCGCAACAACACCGCGCTCTCACTGATTTCCACTTTGCCAAACGTCGTCAGCGCCGTTTCAAAGTGATGCGCGCCCGATGCGAAGCGCGCTTCGTCCACCAACTCGACCCAACCGCGCGGCGCTTCACGCCGTAACGTAAGGGTGCGCCGCAACGAGGCAAGGTCAGCTGCGGGGGGATAGGCGTCTTTCATTTCGAGGGCGAGGCAGTCGAGGGAATCATTCGTCTCGTGCGCGAGCAGCGTCGCGCCGAATGACTTGCCGACTGGTTGCAGTTGCCCGTTAGGCACAGGCACTGAGTGTCCTAGCGACGAGTTCACAAAATGGTCGTAGCGTTCGGGCCCGAAGTAAAAGCGTGTGTAACGTCCGCGTCCGACATCGGCGATCACCGATTCGCCGTTGACGTGTACGATGAAGTTGCCTACGTCGTTCTGGTTGTGCATCTCGCCGTTGTGCCCGCCTTTCGCCGCCAGCACGAGTGCCTGTGGGTCTTGCGGGTCGTAACGCGCAATCATCCACATCATGCCGCCAAACCAATCATGGCGCGCCGGTGTGAACATTCCGTCCGTTTCAGGTGCGGGACGCCAGAACACGCTGCGGAGCCCCCAACTCAATTCGTGACGGGAGCCTGTTTGGGTTTGCGCGAGACGCGACAAATTGGGCAGCGCGAAGCGACGCGCGAGAAACTCCAGATGCGCCGGCACGAACTGAAATAGGCGGTCGGCGTCGGAGAAGTTTACGTAGTGGCCGGGACTGAGCATGACGCGCAGCGGATATTGCACGATCTTCAAGAGCGGCTCGCCTTCGAAGAAGTTAATCGCGCCTTGCGTGCGCTGCTCGACCAGATGCGCGATGAGCGTGAAGTAACCGAAGCCATAGGACCAATAGCCGGGCCCTTCAGTCGAGCCGCCGTCCACATCGAATGTGGCGAGATAGTCGTCCAACGAGCGAGCGCAGCGTGCGATGATTTCTGCGAGGCGCGATAAATCCGATTCCAAGTATAGCGCCGCGCCTGTGACGCCGCCATTGCATACGGCTGTCCAGTTGTTGACGGTACGCAAGTGGCTTTGATGCAGCCACCAATGATCGTGGCGTGTGAGGTATGGCGTGAAGCAACGGCGATTCACCTCGTAGCGGATACGCTTGCCGAGTGCGGGCTCGAGCTGTGCGCCTAACAGCGCGTCGAGCTCTGCCAGATCGAGCGCGGTCATCGCCACGCTCAAATCAATGACGGGACGCTCCATGTCGGTCAGCTCACGTTGGTGCGCGGGCCACGACCAACTGCTTTCTTCGCAAATTGCCCACGCGAGATTGAGCAGCGCGTCGTTGAAGCGGCCCCGTCCTTCGAGGCATTCAGCCAACATCAGATACATCAGGTTCTCGCGTCGTTCCCGCGCGGGCGTCTGGTAACCTTCGCGTTGACCATTGCGCATGAATTCAAGATACATCGTCGCGGTCAACGGCGCTAGTGGCTTTTGCGCGGCTGCCTCTGCATTCAGCATCAGCAGCTGCATAGTCTCCGCGCCTAACGCCTCGCGCGCTGCGTCCCACGCGGCGCGGTCGCTGGCAGGTGGGAATGGCGGCGGCGGCGAAACTGCGCGTAGTGCCGCTTCGATGTCAATAGGGTTGTAACGACTGAGCATGGGTTCTCCTCACATCAAAACGAGATATTGTCCTCCGTACGACAAACCCAACACGCTGACTTCCATGATTCCTACGCGCCATACGCGCGCCCACAGCTGTTGTGTTGCCACGCCCTCTCGCAAATAGCTTTCGATGAAAATCGCCACGGCGATCCAAAGCGCGCCCAAGAGAATCGTGCCACAGTTGTCTATGATTTTATATGACCAGATGCTGACGCGTGAGAGGATGATGAGGTCAATCAGGTTGAGGCGTAGCTGCAACATTGCCCATAGCGCCAGCGCGGAGAGCGCGAGCCACGAGATATAACACGCGAAGTACAGTCGCATAGTCGCTTGGTCGTTTGGTCAGGGAGTCGCGTAGTCGCTTGGTCGCTTGGTCAGGGAGTCGCGTAGTCGCTTGGTCGCTTGGTCGCTTCGACTATTTGACTATTTGACTATTTGACTATGCGACTATGCGACTATGCGACTATGCGACTACGCAACCACCCCTTCGCCCACCACGCCGCGCAGCGTCAACTGTTCGGCAAAATGACATGCGACGAAGTGATCATGGCCGATGTTACGCAGCGGGGGCTCTTCGTGTGAGCAACGCGCCTGAGCGTAGGCGCAACGTGGATGGAAGGGGCAACCGCTTGGCCGATTCGCGGGGTCGGCGACCTCGCCTTGCAAAACGATGCGGCGACTTTGGGCGCGCAAACGCGGGTCGGGCTTCGGCACGGCCGAGAGCAATGCTTCAGTATAAGGATGCTTGGGCTGCAAAAACAGCGCTTCTGTTTCGGCGAGCTCCACGAGCTGACCGACGTACATGACAGCGACGCGGTCGCTGATGTATTCGACCACACTCAGGTCGTGCGAGATGAACAGATACGTCAGCTGGGATTCTTGTTGTAGGTCTTGCAACAGGTTGAGGATTTGTGAACGCACCGAGAGGTCGAGCGCGGACACGGGCTCATCGGCGACGACGAGCCGCGGCTCCAACGCCAGCGCGCGCGCGATGCCGATGCGCTGACGCTCGCCGCCGCTGAACGCATGAGGATAGCGGCGCATGTATTCAGGCCGCAACCCGACGCGCCGCAACAACAGCGCCACACGGTCTTGCAACGCTTTGCCCTGCGCCAGTCCGTTCACCTTCAAGGGCTCGCCCACGATGTCCAGCACCGTCATGCGCGGATTGAGCGACGAGTGCGGGTCTTGGAAGATCATACGCAGCTCGCGGCGATACGGCTTGAGCGTTTGTTGGTTGAGCGTGGTTAAATCAACGCTCTGTCCATCGTCGCGCTGATAGAACACTTGCCCCGCCGTCGGCTGATAGACGCGCATGATGCAGCGTCCCGTCGTCGTCTTGCCACTGCCGCTCTCGCCGACGAGGGCGAGCGTCTCGCCTTTGCGAATCGCAAAGCTTACACCATCCACGGCTTTCACTTGCCCGACGACCCTACCAAAAAAACCGCGGTGAATGGGGAAGTGCATTTTGAGGTTGTTGACGGTGAGGAGATTGGAGTGGGAGTTGGAGTTGGACATAGTGGCAGATGGCAGATGGTGGATGGCAAGTGACAAGTGGCAAGTGGCAGATGGCAAATGGCAAGTGGCAGATGGCAAATGGCAAATGGCAAGTCGCTATTCGCCATTCGCTATCCGCCATTCGCCATCCGCCATTTCACGACCCATACAGTAAGCACCGCACCTCGCGGTCCCGACCAATTGGCACACGCTGCGGCACGACGCGCTCACACTGGCCTGCGATGGCTTGGTCGCAGCGCGGATGGAAAGGGCAGCCGCTAGGACGATTGTATGGGTTGGGCACCATGCCGCGAATCGAGTCGAGTCGCTTGCGCGCCTTCAAGCCCACTTTCGGGATTGAGCGCAACAACGCGCGCGTGTAAGGATGCTGTGGGTCGTGGAAGATGGCATCCACACTGCCGCGCTCGACGACATGACCGAGATACATCACCACCACCTCGTTGGCCATCTCCGCGACCACACCGAGGTCGTGCGTGATGAGCATGACAGCCATGCCTAGCTCGAGTTTGAAATGTTGAATCAATTCGAGAATTTGCGCTTGCGTGGTCACGTCCAGCGCGGTGGTCGGTTCATCTGCGATCAGCAAGCTGGGATGACATGACAACGCCATGGCGATCATCGCGCGCTGTCTCATGCCGCCGCTCAGTTGAAATGGGTATGAATCAATGCGTAACTCAGGTTTCGGAATGCCGACACGCCCCAGCATCTCAATCGCTAGTTTGCGCGCTTGCTCCTTGTTTACAAAGAGGTGGAGCATGATGGATTCCATCATCTGATTGCCAATTGTATGCACGGGACTGAGCGAGCTCATCGGTTCTTGGAAGATCATGCTGATCTCTTTGCCGCGAATCGCACGGATTTCTTTGCCGCGTGGGTTGAGCTTCGCTAGGTCCAGCACTTCCTCTTGCGTGACGCCGTTCGCATTGCGCGGACGATAGAACAACATCTCGCCCTTGACCACGCGCCCTGGAGGGTCAACGATTTGCAGAATCGAGCGCGCGGTGACGCTCTTGCCACAGCCGCTCTCGCCGACGATGCCCAGCGTCTGTCCGCGCCGCAGCGTGAAGTCGGCGCCGTCCACCGCTTTGACGACGCCTTCGTCGGTGAAGAAGTGCGTGTGCAGGTTTTTAACTTCTAGGAGCAAGTCGGAGGAGGTCATAGATTGCAGATTGCGAATGGCTGATGGCAGATGGCTGATGGCAGATGGCTGATGGCAGATGGCTGATGGCAGATGGCAGATGGCTGATGGCTGATGGCAAATGGTAAGTCGCTATCCGCCATCCGCCATTCGCCATTTGCTAGTCGCTATCCGCCATTCGCTATTCGCCATTTGCTAGTCGC
>CAZDYP010000088.1:8038-16678 GCA_964509505.1 uncultured Anaerolineae bacterium
TCGCTATCCGCCATTCGCTATTCGCTATCACCCATAAGGGTCTGCCGCATCGCGCAAGCCGTCGCCCAAGAAGTTCAAGGCGAGCACGGCGACGGCCACGGCGAGGCCAGGCAGCAAGAGCCACGGTGCCGTCGAGACCGCGCGCACGTTCTGCGCTTCTTGCAACAGCACGCCCCAACTGTTGACGGGCGGACGCAAGCCCAAGCCGAGAAAGCTCAACGCCGTTTCGGAGAGGATCACGTTGGGAATCGCCAATGTCACCGACGCGATGATGTGGCTGAGAAACGAGGGCAGCATGTGGCGAAAGATGATGCGCCTCTCGCTGGAGCCATCGAGCCGCGCCGCCATCACAAAATCTTCTTCGCGCAGCGAGAGGAAGCGCCCACGCACCACTCGCGCCAGTCCCGTCCAACCAATCAGTGAGAGGATGACGGTGATGGCGAAATAGACTTGCAACGGCTGCCAGGTCAACGGCAACGCGGCAGCAAGGCCGAGCCACAACGGGATCGTCGGAATCGAGCGCAAGAACTCGATGATGCGTTGAATCACAATATCTATCGTGCCGCCGTAGTAACCCGACACGCCGCCCAGCAAGATGCCCAACACCAAGCTCAACGCGACGCCGACGAGACCGATGGACATCGAGACGCGCGTGCCATGAATGAGACGACTGAGCAAGTCGCGCCCCAAGCGGTCGGTGCCGAGCAGGTACATCGGCGCGTCTTTTTCGAGGGGGCCGACGAGATGCACGTCTGCGTCAATGAGTCCAAACCATTTGTAGGGCGCGCCTTTGACGAACAAGCCCAGCGCATACTTGACCGATTCGTCCACGACAAACGTGCGTCGCAGCGCGACCGGATCGAGCGACACTTTGTAGCCGTTCACGTAAGGTTGAAAGCGCCATTGCTCGTCAAAGAGATGCAAAGTTTGTGGCGGCGCGTAGGTGTAGCGCACGCTGAACGTCTCGGGATCAAAGGGCGCGAGGAATTCCACCGCTAGCGCGACGAAGTAAATGGCGAGGGTGACGATGCCGCCCGCCACCGCCAGCTTGTGCTTGCGGAATTTCCACCACATCAATTGCCATTGCGACGCGACGGAAATCGTCTCTTCGACAATGGCACCCAAGGGGGCTGAGGTAGGGAGTGGGAGGGGTGTATCGCTAACGAAAGGTCTGCTCGCTTCGGCCATGGGCAACTCACTGGTAACGAATGCGTGGATCGAGCCACGCCAGCAAAATGTCTGACAGCAGCGTGCCAATCACGGTCAGCACGCTCAACATGAAAATGAAGCTGCCTGCCAGATACATGTCTTTGGCGAACAAGGCGCGCAATAACAAGGGGCCCGTCGTCGGCAAGCTTAACACGACGGCGATGATCGCTTCGCCTGAGACGAGCGCGGGTAACGTCCAGCCAACTGTGCTGACGAACGGATTCAACGCGAGGCGCACGGGATACTTCATCAGTAGTCGCGTCTCCGACAAACCTTTCGAGCGCGCGGTGACGACGTAGGGCTTGTGCAATTCGTCGAGCAAGTTCGCGCGCATGATGCGAATGAGACCTGCGGTGTGGCTGAAGCCGATGATGAGTATAGGAATCCACAAGTGCTGTAACAGATCCCACACCTTCGCCACGCTCCACGGCGCTTCGATGAAATCGGGTGAGAAAAAGCCGCCGACGCTCTGTCCGAAGTATTTGAACGCGACGTACATCAACACCAACGCGATCATGAACTCTGGAATCGCTAAACCCAAGAAGCCGAAGAAGGTTGCTGTGTAATCACTCAGCGAATAGCGTTTGACCGCCGAGAAGATGCCGATGGGAAAGGCGAGCGCCCATGTCAAGAGCAAGGTACTGAGCGCGAGTAAGAAGCTGAACGCCAGCCGGTCCCAGATGAGCTCGGAGACGGGGCGATTCCATTCAAAGGAGCGACCAAAGTCGCCGCGCAGCACGCCGCCCATCCACTTGAGATATTGCATGTAGATGGGCTGTCCTAACCCATATTGTTCGCGTAACGCTTCAATCGCTTCTTGGTTGACCGTTTCGCCTTGCGATGCCATGCCCGCGACGAGCGACGATAAAAAATCGCCGGGCGGCAGTTGGATGATGAGGAATGCGACAATCGAGATGCCAATGAGCGTCGGGATCATCAACACGATGCGACGCACGATGTATTGAAGCATACCAACCCTCAAGTCGTCACTTGGTCGCTTAGTCGCTTAGTCGGATTGGTCATTTAGTCGCTTGGTCGCTTAGTCGGATTGGTCGGGTTGGTCGGGTTGGTCTGACCAATCAGGCTAATCCGACTCATTCGACTAATCCGACTCATTCGACTAATCCGACTCATTCGACTAATCCGACTAAGCGACTACCTGACTATCCGACTAAACGACCCCTTAGACTAGACTTACTGTGACGTTGCAAAGAAGAATTGCGACGGATTGACGGGTGCAGGATTGGGGAACAACCACGCACCGGGCATGGTCTTTGGCACGTTGGACATGCTGTTCTTCACGATGCCATACCCATTGGGCGACAAGCTGATCCCGATGATGTAGAATTGATCGGCGGCGATGTCGAGAATTTCTTTCATCAACGCAGTTTGTTTCGCCTCGTCGCCGGTCGCCGTCAGTTCTTTGTAGAGCTCGATTTGTTTCTTCGTTGCGGCAGGGGGTTCTTCGGGCGCGGTGCGCGGGTTGCCGCCGGGGTTCCACCACGTCACCCACGCTTCGGCGTAGTTGGATTCGGTGCTGTAGGGGAAATACCAGCGCGGTTCTAGAATGACATCCAAGCCGCCGTCGCCGCCCCACACCACTGCATCATGCTCGTTGGCGTCTTTGCGGTTGTAGAGCAACGTGCGGTCTTCTTCTTTCACCTGCATGTCAATACCGACTTTCTTCCAGTACCCTTGAATGAGCTTCATGCCATCCACACGCTCGGTGCCTGTCGCGCCGGTCACTTCGACGACGAAGGTGAAGCGTTTGCCATCGGCCCCTAGCCGGAAGCCCTCCGCATCTTTCTTAGGCAACACTTTGTCGAGATATTCATTGGCTTTGGCGACGTCGAACTCGGTGTATTGCTTGGCGAGCTTCTCGTTGTAGAACGGCGAGGTGGGACGCGGCCCAGCCTGATAGGGTTGACCTTGACCAACATAGATGAGGTCAATGATCTCTTTGCGGTTGATGGCGTACGAGAGACCAATGCGGAAATCTTTGTTCTGGAAAATTTTTCGCATCTCGGGGTTCTTGTGCGTCAGGTTCAGCGCGATGATGAGGTCGTTCATGCTGCTCGGCACCGTCTCGAAGAAGCGATATTGCCCCTTCTGTTGGTTGTCGGTAAAAACCGCCTTGTTTGAGTTGGTGGCGATGTGGCGGTCTTGGAAATCAATCTCGCCATTGACGGCTTTCAAGACCAACACCTCGCGGTCTTGCATCACGTCGTACACCACGCGGTCAATGTAGGGCAGTTGATTGCCCTCCGAGTCCACCTTGAAGTAGTATGGGTTACGCTCGGCGACGACGCGCGTGCCTGCGCCATAGGGCGTGGTGATCATCCAGCCATGCAGCGTCGGCAAATCTTTGTTCTGCCAACGCGCATCCGAACCTGCGACGCCGGGTACGCTAGAGCCTTTGAGCTGGAACAGCTTCACCCAGTTCTCGGCTTTCGCTTCGGTGATGAGGGCTTGAAGGTTGTCTTTGTTGTATTTGCTGTGGAACTGCTTGAGGTATTCTTTGGGGAAGCTCGTGGGCCCAGAGCCGTCGGGCGTGGCGAGACGCTGGAGGAACAAGCCATTGGGCGCTGGGAATTTGAATTTGACGGTGAACTGGTCAACCCTTTCGACGCTGCCATCTTTGCCACCGGATTTCATCCAGCTAGGCAAGCCGCCCGGATTGAGTTCCTTGTTGGCGGCCACATCCTCGTACCAGAATAGGATGTCGTCTGCGGTGTAAGGTTTGCCATCCGACCACTTCAGCCCTTGCCGTAACTTGAAGGTGAACTCGGTGGCGTCTTTATTCGCTTCAAATGATTCAGCGACGTTGGGAATGACTTTCTTCCATTCGGGATCCCAACGCACCAGATGTTCGTTGCCAATTGTGCGCACGAGCCAGGCGGTGTCTGCGCCGCCGAGCAACGCGGTGCGCCACGTGCCGCCATACCTGCCGACTTTCTCGACGGGCTTGATGGCTAGCGGGTTTTTGGGCAGGCGTTGATCTACGGGCGGTAGTTTGTTTTCTTTGACGAGTGCGGCGAGCGTAGGCGCTTCTTTGAATTGGCTGGGCTGCACCGCTGGGGGTTGGACGGGTGCGGGCGCGGTCGGCTGTACTTGTTGCGCCGCGGGCGCGGGCGCGGGGGTGGGTGCGGGACCGCCACAGGCGACGGCGGCGACTAGGATGAACAGCGCGCACAACAGTATGTTCACGCGATTCTGTTTGAACAGTGAGTTTAGATTCTTCATGATCCTCCTCCTAATGGTGGGGAACAATTGAAACGGCAAACTATACTATGGGGAACAATTGAAACGGCAAACTATACTGCGGACAATGATCAGCGATTTTGAGGGATGATGGTTGAAATGTGTGGAGAGAGATAATTGAATGGTGTGTCGCGCCACCTCCTTTCAGCTGATTAGGTTGGCCAATCCTGTGAAGTGCGGCGATTATAGCACTCACCTTATAGGCTTGCAAGGCACGAGTCACCTCATTAAAAAAGCTACCGAAAGCGCATCGTCGCCTCATGAGAAAAAGATACTCACTGCATGGCTGATTGGCTTCACACTGCGCCTCAACATCGCATCTACACAGGTCTGCTCCATTTTTGATAGGCTTTTGACAATCCTCATATTGTCTATTACCCTACCGTGCCATGACCATCTTAGATCCCGAACACTTCAAAGAAATCATGCGCCATTGGGCGGCGGGCGTGACCGTCGTCACCTCGCGCTGGGGCGAACAGATTCACGGCGCGACCGTCAACTCGTTCACCTCCGTTTCGCTCACCCCTCCCCTCGTCAGCGTTTCGTTTGCTAAAACCTCACATACTTATCAGATGATTCACCAAGCAAAAATTTTTGCCGTCAACATTTTGGGCGAGCAGCAGCGCGTCATATCAGAACGCTTCGCGGGTCGCCCCGTGGACGTTGCCGACCGCTTTCAAAACGAGCCGCACCATCCCGCAGTCACAGGCGCGCCCATCCTTGACTGCGCCATCGCCTTCGCCGATTGCCAGGTCATGCACGAATTTGATTTAGGCGCCAACGTCATCCTTGTCGGCTTGGTCGTCGCAGGGCGTGTGCTGAACGAAGCGAAGCCGTTGGTTTATTCCAATCGGCAATACTGGCAATTAACTCATGAATCAAAGTAGCAACCTGCTCAAGGAGATGGCGCAGACAATACGCGGCGAAGCAAAACAGCTCATCGCCAACATTGGGGGCGCGGCGTGAGTGGTTGCGTTGCACCAGCGTGATTGGACATCTCACGCCGCCTCGACATGCCTGTGACTTTGCGACGCAACGAGCAAGCCCTCGAGTCATTCAACATATTGCCGAGATAACCAACGGGTTCGTTGAGCGCAGACACTTGACAGCAGCAATGTGAAGCACTCGGCATTTTGGATTTGCTGCTGAACAAAAGACGACATGATGAATGTGCAAAACAAAATGGGGTTGAGATGTAGCTGACATCTCAACCCCATTTGTTTCCTGCTTCGTATGGCTGCCACTTTGTCTCCCCGCCCATGCTGCTGCCATACGCTTCGGTGTGGGCAATCGTCACCCTGAGTAAGCATTCAAATCATTCACCCCAATTGCTGAATGTAATTCCGCATCTCGCGTTGGTTGATGCGCAGTGCGCCTTCCTTAACGACTTGGCTCAACTCTTTGTCCGTGAGCCGCAAGCGCAAATTCTCGTACGCATCGTCAGGCGTCTCGCCATACGCCAGCTTTTTCTTGCCATTCTTCATGTTGAAAACGTACATGTAATGGGGATTAGTGAAACTACTCATAGACTCTCCCAAAAGGATTCAGGAGCCAGTGTTCAGTGATGACCGTTCACTGACCCCTGAAAACCGATACCTGTTCACTACGCCTTGATCAGCGCATCCGCAAACACGCCTGACCGCTCGCGCATGAACTGCGGCAACTGCGCGTTGACCTCGTTCTCGTATTTGCCCTTGAGCAAGCGGTCATAAAACTTGTAGTCAATGCCCTTCACCTTCTCGTCATTAGGGAAGCGATGGTAGTTATCTTTTGACATCTTGCTCTTGCCTTCCGCGATGAGCTGATAGCCGAGCGCGGAGCCAGGGTACGGCGCGTAATACGAAATCGAAGGCAGCACATACTTCATGCGTTTCAACATGCGAATCGTATCGTACGCATCTTCTTGCGTCTCGCCCGGAATGCCGAGCATGATGTTCGCCCAGAACTTCGGCGGGTTCTTGCCCTGCCGCTCGAAATCCTCTGAGATGCGGTTCAGGTGCTCAATGGCGATGTAGTTGTCCTCGGCGGTGCATTCCTTATTCAAAATTTTTAGCACCCGGTCACTGCCCGACTCGAAGCCAATCGAAATTGTGTGCCAGTTCGTCTCGCGCACCAGCGCCTCGAACAAGTCGGGCCATTGGCGCACGGTATCGCTGCGCCCCGCCGCCCAATAGGGCCAGACTTTATTTGCCTTGCGCGGATATTTTTCGACCCATTCGCGCAACCAGTGCGGTTGTTGGAAAAACATCGAATCGTGAATGACCACCGAACCGAGGGGACCGTATTTTTTGTCGAGGTAGTTCAACTCGTCAATGACCTGGTCAACGGGCTTGCGTCCCATGTTCGGGATGAACGACGCCTCATTACAGAAGACGCATTGCCACGGACACACACGGCTCGTGAGAGTCGTCGCCACAGGCCCCGGTCCCCATCCGCATTCCGGTTCGAGGGGCCATGGAAAATCGGGCAGCTGCGGATTGGGCCAGAGCTCACGATCCATCAGGGGCCAGTCTGCCATGCCCTTCGCGCCAACGCCCATGATGACGCGCGAGAACGAGCGCGGGTCTTTCACGATGTCAATGATGTTCCCTTCGGCGGGGCCCTGCACGATGTAGTCGAACTCTTTGAGCGGCTCTAACTCGTCGAGCGCGACCGTCGCGTGCATGCCGCCGACGATGACCATGCCCCGCGGGTTGACCTTCTTGAAAATTTGCGCGGACTTGTAGGCGAAGGGGAACGTATAGCTGCGGACGTTCATTAACAGGATGTCATAGCCTTTGACGGCGCTATTTAAGTCACGCCAATTCGTGATCGAACGCAACGAGAACAAGTCGGTCGGCACGCCTTTCTGGTGCATGATGGTGCGTAATAAACCCAGACCGTGATCTTGCCAACGCTCATGCGGTCCCGACGGATTCACGAACACGCCAGGGTCGCCATTATCGAGCCAAAGAATTTTCATGCGTAGTTGCTCCTAACATAGTTCACCGCAGAGACACTGAGAGGCAGAGTTTTTTCATATGATGTAGGGTCGGATTACCAATCCGACTTACAGACTCTGCGGTGAAAATGAATCCAACCATGGACGAGTAGTGTAAATGAAAGCTACAAATAGACAAATTTCAACCAGCGTAGCAGAAGCGGATGTTATGCTGGCGTCAATTCTGCTTCCTCAGTAACGATCTAAACTTCTACTTTCGGCATGTAACGCAGCAGCAGCGCCGTCACTTTCGCAAGCATGTCCGCTTCGACGTAGCCCATCACTGCTCCATTAGCAATGCCACAAGTGCAGTCTTGTCCCTGCGCTTCAAACAGCGCCACGAGTTCGTCTATGATGATATCGCCCGAGTTTTCTATCGAAGGTTGTGCTGCTTTAATCTCGTACATGATGAATTAACATTAGCGCAGATTCGTGTGACAGCGTAGCGGTGCTGTGCATTCGCGGTTTACTTCTGCGGCGGCGCGACCGCCAAGCCATCATTCGATTGTTGCGCCCAAATCGCTAGAAACTTCTCCCAATCCACAAAATACTCGTACTTGCGATACCAATTCGTGTTCGTCGGTCCCAACACGTCGCGGACGACGACGCCAGCTTGATTGAAGCCGATGATGGTCACGGCATGGTCGTTGCCCAGCACCGTCTGATATGTGCGTCCATCGGGCAGCACCCACGTCGCGGGTTTGCCAGGCTTGAAGTCCGCCGTCGTTTTAATCCACACGAGCTGTCCCGCGCGCAATGCCATCTCGATGCCTGCGCGATTGTTCACGGGTGTGACCTTCAATTTATAATGCTCAAACACCTTCCGCATCGCCGCGCCGCTCATGCGCGCCAGATAGTTCTCGAAATTGCCTGACCAATACTGGCTGATGTCGCCGCCGTAAATGAAATAGCCTTTATCCGTCGTCTTCACCGACGGCTCGATGCTCTTGTCCACACCGACAATCTTCATTTGCTCATCCACGCTCACGTCGAAGCCATAAGTTTTCAACACCACCCACGCCGCATCGAACTCACACGAATAGTGATACTCTTGATGCGCCTTCGTCGCCGCGCGCAAATACACCTCATAAGTGCGATTCTCAATCGTCGTCGCTTGTGGTCTGGGTGCAGGCACACGCAAGGCGCTATCTGGCGTGCGTGTGGGCGGCGCGACAGTGGGCGATGCAGCG
>CAZDYP010000088.1:16778-19948 GCA_964509505.1 uncultured Anaerolineae bacterium
TTGACGATGAGACTAGGGGCGTTGCGGAGGCTGTCGGGATTAAGGCTTCGTTAGCGGATGAGAGGGGCGGCGGTTCAGGCGTGAGCGTCAATGGGGCGTTGAGTGTAGCAATGGGAGGAAGCGGGGCGCTAATGGGTTGAATGAACAGACTGTGAGGCGTTGCCGATGGCGCGATACGTTTCGACGTGATGGCGGGCAACGGCGTCGGCTGTGCCATCACCACAACATTCGCCCCATCTTGATCGTCTGGCATCAACGCCAACGCATCAGACACGCTGCCAAGCAACACGCCCCACACCCAAACTACATTGGCGATGAGGAACGTCAGAACAGCAAGGTATTCCGGCGCAAAGTGTGCGCGTCTTGCTTTGCGGGCGCTGCGCATGGGGCGCGCAGCCGAATGAATCGAACCCATGACCGCCCCTTACAGCAAGTGCGTCGTGATACGTTCTGCCCCATCCTGCGTAATCAAGAACGCATCTTCGAGGCGCACGCCCGTTTCGCTCGGTAAATAGATGCCCGGCTCCAACATGATGACCATGCCCGCCGCCAACGGCTCGTCGTTGTATGGCACGATGCGCGGCGCTTCGTGTCCTGATAAGCCAACGCCATGTCCACTGTGATGCGGGTACACCACATGTCCTGAGCGGGCGATGAATTGGCGCAGCGCTTGATCAATTTCTTTGGCGACGGCGCCGGGTTTCAGCAGCGACGCGCCCAATGCCAACGCTTCCGCGACGATGGCGCGCAATTCGGCTTGTCTCGTTGTTGGCTCGCCCACGTAATACGTGTTGCAACTATCGCTCCAATAACCATAGTGAATCGTGCTGAGGTCAACGATGACCGAGTCGTTGGGGCGAAGCTCGTAGCCGAGGGGCCAGCCGCCGACGTTATTCTGCCGATAGCCGACGGCGCAATCGTTGCCCATCGGCACGCGGCAGCCGGCGGCTTGATGAATCGCCGTGTGCGCCGCCTCCCACACATCAATCTCCCGTTGCCCCGCATGGACGGCTTCGCGTGCGGCGCGCTGCCCAATGTCGGTCAAGCGAAAATTCACGCGCAATTTGGTGAGCTCTTCTTCGGTCTTGACCATGCGTAACGGCTTGAGCCAATCACTGATGTTCGTGAATGTCGCCGATGGCGCCGCTGCGCGCAACGCATCACACACCGCCGCCGTCACATCCGCGAGCTCGACGCCGACGTTCCCTTTTACGTTTGACCACAACGGTTGCAATGCTTTGAGCAAATGCCCCAAGCCATCAATCGGTTGTTCGATGGTATAGCCAAGATACGTCACGAGTGTACCGTCGTCTTCATGCCCAAACGGCTCCGCAGCTTCGGCGAAGGCGTCCACGACAATCAACGTGAAGCGTCCGTCGGCATACCAAACGAGCGGGGATGCGCCCGCGAAAAAATTCGGCCCCGTCTGCACCGGCGCAGCAAATCCCGTCAACCATGTAACGCTGTGTGGGTGTGCGAACAGCGCGTAATCAAGCTGCTTCTCGCGCAACAATTCGCGCGCACGTTGGCGCTGAAGATGGTGCATAGTGATTCTCCTAACCCATGTTACGCGGAGGCGTCATGGCGAGCCGTTTCACGGCGAAGCAATCTCCTTGCACAACAGGGAGGTTGCTTCGCACACTGCATCCAGAGCGTGTCGAAGGAAACGCCTGCAATGACACTTCGGCAATCGTAATGTGAGCTCCTGAATCAATCGCTTGAGTGGGCAATTTTGTAACAAACAACGCGGGTGTTATGGTGACACAGCTATTTGCATCGGTCAAATGTGACAGAGTGTGTATGCCGCGCGCAACGCCGCCAACGGTTCGCCGATAGGCACGAACTCTTGCCCAACGTATCCCGTGAAACCTGTGTCGGCGATGGCGCGCATGATGCTCACATAGTTGAGCTCTTGTGTGTCGTCGAGCTCGTGTCGTCCTGGATTGCCCGCCGTGTGATAATGCCCAATCCAAGCGTGATGCGTGCGGAGGGTGCGGATGAGGTCGCCTTCCATGACTTGCGCGTGATAAAGATCGTAGAGGATTTTGACGTGCGGTGAGGCGACGCGCTCGCAAACGCCGACGCCCCATGCCATACGATCAAATTGATAGTCGGGATGATCCACCTTGCTGTTGAGCAGTTCCATGACGAGCGTCACGCCTGCATCTTCGGCAAACCGCGCGACACGCTGCAAGCCTTCTATGGTCGTCGCTTGCCCCATCGCATCGTCCAAGCCATCGCGATTGCCGCTGAAGCAAATCAGATTAGGGACGCTCCACTTCACCGCCACCTCAAGGTTGTCGCGGATTTCACGCTCGATGCGGGCGTGGTTCGCGCGGCGGTTCAGCCCCGCGGGAATCGAATCATGCCCTCTGAGGGTAACGATCTCCAGCCCATGCTCTTTGATGATGGGATAGTGTTCAGGATCGGGCAATTCGATGCCTTGATAACCAAACGCGGCGGCGGCGCGCACGAAATCTGTAAACGCCACGCCGACTTGCTTGTAACACCACCATACGGCGGCTTGCTTGAATGAGGTCATGGGTTGCTCCTAGTCATTAGTCGTTAGTCGCTCGTCGCTCGTCGCTCGTCGCTCGTCGCTCGTCATTAGTCGCTAGTCGTTAGTCCCTCGTCGTTAGTCACTTCACGTTTCACGCTTCACACTTCACGTTTCACGCTCTCCCCTTCAGCGCGTCGAAGTCGGCGTCCTTGTCTTGCAGCATCGTGAAATGGAGGATGAGTTCGCGGGACAGGGTGGATTCCTTTAGAGAGTGTTTTAAAAGTGGCATGGCTGGGCGATTAGAAATCGCTGCAACCCATAGCCCCATCAGCCTACGCTGATATTTCGTAGTCCGCGTAGGCGGACTTTGCTCTGGGTAGCCGCGAATGTCATTCGCAAGGGCTTTTAAAACACTCTCTTACTCTCTTACTCTCTTACGCAAGCAGATGCGAGCAGGCTGTGTGGTGAAAGTATAAGAGGCGCAAGAAGGAATGTCAATGCAAAATTCAGCGCTTCACTTTCTCCATTTAGCAATAGCGCAAATTTTGACAGCGCGCAGCTCCAAATATAAAATCACAGCCACAATTACATATTAACCGAGCGTATCGAGCTCAGCAAGCACGTCAAGCACGTCAAGCACGTCAAGCACGTCAAGCACGTCAAGCACGTC
>CAZDYP010000089.1:0-19941 GCA_964509505.1 uncultured Anaerolineae bacterium
GCTTCAATCGTGCGATAGGCTTGGCGCACCGCAGCCGCATCGCGCAAATTGAGTTGCACGCCGCCCACATCAGTTTTGTGGGTGATGGTCTCTGAATGCAATTTGAGCACGATCGGATAGCCGATAGCTGCGGCTGCTTGCGCCGCGTCGGCTTCAGTCGTTGCGATGCGTGTTTCAACAGTGGGGATGCCATACGCCGCGAGCAGTTGCTTCGATTCGTATTCGGTGAGCAGGGTGCGTCCCGCATGGCGGGCGTTGGCGATGAGGCGCTGTGCGTGATCGCGTCGCGGAAAGTCGCCGTCTTGCGGCGGCAGCATCGGCGTCTCGTAGAGGCCGCGCAAATTTTCCGAATAACGCCACATGTGCATGAACATCCGCGCCGCCGTATCGGGATAGCCAAATGTCGGGATATTGGCGTCGTTGAGAATTTTTTCGCCCGCCTCCACGCTATCGCCGCCCATCCAACTCGCGAGGATGGGCTTGCGATACGTTTGCGCGAAGGGCTTGATGAGCTCGGCGGTTTTTGTCGGGTCGGTCATTGCTTGCGGTGTCAGCACCACCAACAACCCATCGCTGTTCGGATCCTTCGACGCTAGCTCGACAGCTTGCGCGTAACGCTGTGGGTCGGCGTCGCCGAGAATGTCAACAGGGTTATTGTGACTCCAATGCGGCGGCAACACGTGGTTCAAAGCTTCCAGCGTTTCAGCTGATAAGTCTGCCAAGGCACCGCCGTCGTTGATGAGCGCGTCCGTCGCCAACACACCCGGTCCACCCGCATTCGTAAGAATCGTGAGGCGCGGCCCGCGCGGGCGTGGTTGTTTCGCCAACACTTCCGCCATGTAAAACATTTCTGCAATGCTGTTCACGCGCAACACCCCGCAACGATGAAACGCAGTGTCTAGCACGTCGTCGCTGCCTGCGAGTGAACCCGTGTGTGAAGCGGCCGCTTTCGCCGCCGCTGGCGTGCGCCCGGCTTTGATGACGATGATGGGTTTGTTGAGCGCAACCTCACGCGCTGCTGACAAGAATGAGCGCGAATCTCCAATCGTCTCCATGTAAATCACGATGCTTTGGGTGTAGGGGTCGTCACCGAGAAAATCAATGAGATCGCCCCAGCCTACGTCGAGCATCGAGCCCAGCGAAACAAATGCGCTAAAGCCGACGTTCTCACGAAAGCTCCAATCGAGCACGGCGGTGCATAATGCGCCGCTTTGACTGATGAACCCAACGCTGCCTTTGCTCGCCATGCCGCTCGCAAACGTCGCATTGAGCGCAGTGAGGGGGCGCATCACGCCGAGACAATTGGGGCCGATGACGCGCATCCGTCCGCGCACGGCCTGTTCTAAAATTTGCTGTTCGAGCGCGACGCCCTGCGCGCCGATTTCTTTGAAGCCTGCCGAAATGATGATCGCGCCCTTCACGCCCAGCTGCGCGCATTCCTTCATCACGTCTGGCACAGTCTGCGCGGGCGTGACGATGATGGCGAGGTCGAGCGGGTCGGGAATCGCGGTGATGTTTGGATAGGCTTTGATGCCGAGAATGCTGTGATGTTTCGGGTTGACGGGATAGACGGTGCCGCCGAAAGGATTGCTAATCAGATTCCAAATGATGGTGCGTCCCACGCTGCCGACGCGGTCGGTCGCGCCGACGACGGCAACCGTCTTGGGTTTGAAGATGGCTTCCAAGGTGTGCCGCTCGTAGCGCATCACATCGAGCGCCTTATCGGGTTTCACCGTTGGTAGCGTTTCAGTGGTCATGACGATGCTCCTTCACTTCATAGCGGGTAAGTTAAAAACTTGTCCTACAGCGAGGGGACAAGTTAAAAACTTGCCCTACTTTTGTACGCTTACTCTACTGCAAGTGACACAAATTGAAAAATGATGTCGCACAAATTGCTGATGGGTCTAAATCCATCTTGGGATGGATAGCAAATCCACCCCGTATCCAGATATCATGCGAGACAAATTGGCAATTTGTCCTACATGGGCAAGTGTTATAATCAAAGCATCGGCTACGTTATCTCATAGGATGCTCAGGAACAAAACGCTTCACTGCAACGTCTTGGAGTTGATTCGTTTGTGGGAGTGCCTATGTCTTCAAAACTTCGCACGCGTCTCGCGCTCATGCTCGGTCTGGCGTTATGCGGGTTGGCATCAACTTCGCCGCCGCTTGCGCGTGCGACGCCGTTCGCCGCGCCCGTATCGTTGCAAGTCGAGCCACACTTCAGTGGTCATTTCAAGTTCGGTGAATGGCTGCCGTTGCGTGTCATAGTCAGCAACGATGGCGCCGCTGTGCGCGCCGAACTGCGCGCCGATTCCACACAAGCAGGCAGCCAATCTACGCACATCGTCCCCGTCGAATTGCCGACGGGCGCGCGCAAGCGCCTCACACTCTACGTGCTGCCGTCTTCGTTCGCGCGCGAAGTGCGTGTGCGTTTGCTGAATGGCGACCATGAATTGGCCATGCAGCTGGTGTCGGTCAGCGTTGAGCGCAACATCAACTATCTCATCGGCGTCGTCGCGCCCCGCTTCGAGCCATTCGCTGCTTTGTCCAGCGTGACCTTGAAGCCCTCCGCCGTCAACGAACCGCAAGGCAAATTTACGAGCGGCATGCGTCCCGTGCGGATACTGCCCGCGCCACTCGCCGATCTGCCTGAACGCGTGGAAGGGTTGCGCATGTTGGATGCGCTCATCATCGCGGGCGTGGACACCAGCGAACTCACAGTGGAACAACAGCGCGCCCTACAAGCGTGGGTCGAGCAAGGTGGGCGTTTGATCATCGGTGGCGGTGCGAGCGCGGCGCGCACCTTAGCGGGGTTGCCCGATGAACTGGTGAAAGATTTTCGCATCGCGCGCGAAGCCGTCGAGCTCTCTGCGTTGGGCGCGTTGTCTGCCTTTACAGGCCAAGATGTGCGAGTGGCGGGCCCATTCGTCGTGACGTGGCCCACAGGCGGTCGCGCGCTCATTGAACAAGCAGGACGCGCCTTGCTCAGCGAGCAGCGCATTGGCGAGGGCTATGTCAACTTCGCCGCGCTCGATGTGTCCGCCAGTCCATTTGATGCGTGGGCAGGCACCGCACGCTTTTGGGAAAAAGTGCTGACCCCAGGCTCAACGTATCCGAATGTGCCGCCCGATGTTTCGCCGCGCATGATGCGCGCTAACTCGTTGGCGTATGCGCTGCAAAATTTGCCCGTCCTTGAACTGCCTTCGATCAATTGGCTGATGGTCTTGCTCTGTGTCTATATCGCGCTGATCGGTCCCATCAATTACTTGGTCTTGCGACGATTGAAGCGACTCGCGTGGGGTTGGCTGACGATTCCTACGCTAACGATGTTGTTCTCAGTGGGCGCGTTTGCGTTTGCCTACGGCACACGCGGCGGTGAAGTCATCGTCAACCAACTATCCATCCTCACGCTCGGCTCGCGCGCAACCTCGTCCATGCAAACCTATGTCGGTGTCTTCTCGCCTGAGCGCACGTCGTACACGCTCAACGTGTCGGGACGTGCGCTGATTGCGCCGTTGACGGTCGAAGGCGCTCCATTTGGACGTGGCGGGATGCCTCTCGCGTTAGGCGCAGAGTTGGTGCAAGGCGAGCCAGCGCAAGTACGCGGTGTGCAAGTGGATCAATGGGCGATGCAAGGCTTTCAAACAGAATCGCTTGTCCCCGATGGTTGGCGCATCGAATCGAACCTGACATTTGAGGGCGACCGTGTGCGTGGCACGCTCGTCAATCGCATGGGCGAAACGCTCATGGGCGTCGTGTTGGTCAACGGTAACCGCTACGTCAAGCTGAACGAGCTGCTGCCCAATCAAACGATGACACTCGATCACGTCATGAGCACGGCGGCGTTCAGCTCGTTCCCCTATTACCTCTACGAAGATGATTTTCGCAATGCGGGACCGACGGGGATGCCATCACGCGAGGCGCAAGTGCGACAACAACTGCTGAATAGCTATTATCAAAGTTATAGTGGGCCCCCGCAGCCGCCCACGCGCCCGACGCTCGTGGGTTGGCTGAAGACAAGCCCGCTTGCGGTACAGGTCGTCGGCGCGCGTTGGACGACGCAACAAATGAGTATGGTGGTCGCCGCGTTAAATGCACACTATGCTGCAGGCGCGTTGCGGCTCAATGCAGGCAGCTTGGCGGTGCGGATGGTTGAAATCACGGGCGACGTGGGGCCATGCGGCGCGGCGCAACATCTGTACATCAACCACGGTGCGGCGACGTTGGAATATCAGATGCCTGATGAGTTGAGAAGCCTGCGTGTCACGAAATTGTCGGTTGTCGTGCAAACCGATGCGGCGCGCGTCGCGCCGCTCGACCACACGATCAAGCTAGAGCTCGCCGACCGCAATGGTGCGTGGGTCAAGCTTGACGAACCGCGCAATGGGCGCATCGAGTTGAAGGAGCCCGCGCGCTTCGTCTCGCCTGAAGGCGTCGTGCGTTTGCGGTTGGATAGCATGTTCGGCGTATCGCATGGATGTGTGATGTATGATTTGGATGTTGAGGGGGAGTTGAACTGATGAAACATCGAGTGTGGAGCGTAGAGCGCGCGGTGTGAAACGTGATGCGTGAAGCAGTTCATCGCGTTTCCCGCATCGCGTTTCACGTTAGGTGGAGATTGAATGTCAGAGCATGGAAACGGCGCATACGCCATCGAAACCCATAACCTGAGCAAACGCTACGGGCGCATGGTCGCCGTGCATCAGCTGAATTTGCGGGTGACGCGCGGCGCGTTGTTCGGTTTCATCGGGCCGAACGGCGCAGGCAAGACGACGACGTTGCGGATGCTCGCGGGTTTGCTCGAACCATCGTCGGGCGAGGTGTGGGTCGCGGAGCGGCGCATTGACAAAGACACGCGCACTGCGCGCAAACTCATCGGCTACATGCCAGACTTCTTCGGCGTCTATGACAGCATGTTGGTCTGGGAATATCTCGACTTCTTTGCGCGCTGCTATCAATTACCTGCCAAGAAACGTCACACGATGGTCGGCGAGCTGTTGGAGCTCGTGAATCTTGCCGACAAGCGCGACGCCAACGTGCAAGCGTTGTCGCGCGGCATGCAACAACGCTTGTGCCTTGCTCATGCGCTGGTGCATGACCCACAGATTTTGCTGCTCGACGAGCCTGCGTCGGGACTCGATCCGCGCGCGCGGATCGAGATGCGCGAACTGTTGAAGGAGCTGGCGACGATGGGCAAGACGGTTATCGTCAGCTCACACATCCTTGCAGAATTGGCAGAGATGTGCACGCAAGTCGGCATCATCGAAAAAGGACAGCTGATTGCGTGCGGTCCGCTCGCCGCGATTCGTCGTCAATTGCAAGCGAATCGTATTGTGCGCGTCCGCTTTCTCGCCGACGCGACGACGGCGTTGGCGCACATGCGTGAATGCGCGCCGCAAGGCGCCGGCGACCCGCGCGCGCTACCTGATGTTGGGCATCACGGCACAATTGTTGAGCTGCCGATGGACGGCGACGACTATGCGGCGGCGGCGTTGTTGGCGCGACTCGTGGGGCGCGGCGCGCAGATTGCCGACTTCCGCGAAGCGGGTAACGCGCTCGAAGAGTTGTTCTTGCAACTGACGACGCCATCAGAGGAAGGCAAGGCGTGACAATACAAAACCATTTCGCTCATGCGCAGTCATGGCGCGGGGTGAGGCGACGGCGTTCTCTAACGCCGTCTGCGCACCAGCGCGCGCCCTCCGCACAGACGCACCTTTCCTTGACATGCGCGAACCCTTTTCAACACAAAGCCGCGAAGGCTCCCATTTTTTCTTCGTGTTCTTCGGGAATCTTCGTGACTTGGCGTTGAACGAGTGATCGAACTATGAAGCTACAACTTGCGCTAAATCCTGTCTTGGTCAAAGAATTGCGTGGACGTATGCGCGGCGCGCGCGCTTACGTCTTCCTCACGGTAACGTTGTTGTTGCTGGGCGGCGTCAGCTATGGGCTGTATCGCTTGGTGTTGGCGCTCTATTCGCCGTCATTGGGTGGCGGGCCCGGCAATGCCAGCACGATGGGGCCCCTCATTGGGCAATGCGTGTTCGTCGGCGTCGTGTTCTTGGCATTGGCGCTCATCTGCGCTGTCGTGCCAGCGCTCACCGCTAGCGCCATCAGCAGCGAGCACGAGCGCAAGACGTTCGACCTGCTCATCGCTACACCCTTGCGCCCTGCCTCCATTTTGTTTGGCAAACTCATCGCGGCGTTGTCGTATGTCTTCTTGATTTTGCTGGCGGCTGTTCCACTGGTAAGCGTCTCGTTTGTGTTTGGGGGCGTGCCATTGAACGACATGCTGCAAGCGTTGTTGCTCTTGTTGGGTTTCGCATTGACCTACAGTGTCATCGGCTTGTTCTTTTCGTCATGGTTTCGCCGCACGACGCCTGCTGTCGCCGCGAGCTATTTGGTCGTTCTGCTGTTCACGTTTATCACAGGGTTCATCTATATTGTCACGGCTGCCATACAGCGCAATCAGCCACCCGCGTGGCTGTTGATTTTGAACCCATTCAGCGCGTTGGCTTCTGCGTTGGTCACACCGCCCACAATCGGCGGGTTCAGCAGTCCACTCCCGACGATGCAGTTGTTGTGGTTCATTGCGGGGGGCCGTCTCGATGTCTTCTCAACGCAGCTCAGAGTGCCCACCCCATTGTGGTATTACACGGTGAGCTGTTATGGGTGGCTAACGATTTTGTTGTATTTGCTCAGCGCACAATTGGTCAAACCTGTGGGACGTTTTCGCGTGCGTTCATGGGCGTGGCTGTTCATCGGCTTGTTCTTGCTCGCATCGCTCATCGCCGCGCCGTTCGTCTATGCGCGGTTGGAGCAAGAGGCGAAGCTGTTAGCGACGCCGACACCTGCGCCACTGGTTGCGCCTGCACGCGTTGTGCCGCCGCCACCTCTTATGCCAACGTCAACCCCAACCCCATCGCCGCCCCCGACAAAAGCGCCGTAACCTCTGGAAGGGAACTATGGACACAACGGTTCACAATCAACTACTCGCTTACTTGCGCCCACTCGGACGCCGTTTGCGTTTGCGCGATAGCAGCGTATGGCTCGCGCGCACGGCATGGCTCGCCTTCGGCGCGTGTGCTATGTTGTTGTTGCTGGGACGACTGTTGCCCATTGACCACTATCGCGCCGTTGCATTCGCGGTCGTCGTCGTGTGGCTCATCGCGTGGGCAACGTACAGCGTGACGCGACGCATGACATTCTTTGCCATCGCGCGGCGCGTGGACGGCGAACTGGATTTGCGTGATCGCCTCTCGACGGCGCTTACCCTCGCAGACCCCAAGCGTCCTGTGCGCGCCGATTTCGCCGAAGTGTTGATGACGAGTCAGCTTGCTGATGCGTTGCGCGTGGCGCGAGCCATCGTGCCACATGAAGCGTTTCCGATTCACCTCGAGCGCGCGTGGCTTTGGCGCGCGGCGTTAGCCATCGCGGTTGTGTTGGCGTTGCTGGTTGCACCGAACCCGATGGATGCGGTTATCGCGCAACGCGCACACATCGCGCAGACGGCAAAGCTTGAAGCGGAGAAATTGAAGCAGCTCGCGCAAGAGATTGAACAGAACAAGACGCTTGCCCGTGATGAGAAGGAAGCGTTGTTGCAGCAAATGCGGGAGTTGATTGAACGACTCAAAGCAAACGATGGCGACGCGACGAAGGCGCTGGCTGACCTCGCCAAGTTGCAAGAACAGCTGCGCGCCCAGCTCGACCCTGCCGCGCAAGCGAAAGCGGCGGCGCTCGACGCGCTCGCGCAACAGCTGGCGCAGCTGGCAAACGCGCAAGAGAAACCAAAGGATGCCGCGGAAACGGCGAAACTACTAGAACAGCTCGCCGCGCAATTGGAAAAGCTCACGCCCGAACAACGCGCCGCGTTGGCGAGTGCGCTTGAGCGTGCTGCCGCACACACAGCCAGCAATGACCCCGAGCTCGCGCGCTCATTGGCGACGTTGGCGCAAGCGGCGCGCAATGAGAATGCTACGGCTGAACAACGCACCCAGCGTGCCGCACAAGCAGCAGAAGCATTGCGCGAGGCGGCGCGCAATCAAGAGCTGCAACGTGAAGTAGCGCGGGCATTGAATCAAGCGGAGGCGAGCCAGCGCGTGGTCGCGCAAGCGGCAGGGCAACAAGCACACAGTCAAAATCCCAACTCCCAAATTCCCAATTCCAATCAAGGACAGCAAGCTCAACAACAGGGGCAAGGCAATCAACAAGGACAAGGCAATCAACAAGGACAAGCACAGGGGCAACAAGTTGGCGGCGGCGGCGGCGCCAATGCGAGCGCGTTACCCCCCAGCACGCGCACAGGTACGGCGGGCGCACCCTCAGGTCAGAATCAGCCCTTTGGCACAGGCGAGATAGATTCAGTTTATACGCCCTTCAGCACGGGACAAGGACGCGATGAGTTTGTGGGCGGGCAACAAACTCAGAGCGGGCAGACGACGACGCAACAGAACAAAACGCCACAACCCGGTGCGAGCGGCCCCTCAGTCGTGCCATACACACAAGTCTATCGCCCATACGCGCAAATCGCAGGGCAGACGATGGAACGCACGTATATTCCAGCAGGTCTGCAAGATTACGTGAAAGAATATTTCAGCGCGTTAGAACCTACACCGAGGTGAACAGCTATGGCAATTACGCTGGACGATGTATTGAGACTTCTGTTGTCAATCGTGTTGGGCGGATTGGTCGGCGCCGAGCGGGAAGTGCGCGACAAATCGGCGGGTTTCCGCACGATGATCTTTATCTGTGCAGGCGCAGCGTTGTTCACCATCGTTGGGGAGAAGGTGGGCGGCGGCGACAATGCCACTCGCATCATTGCAAACATCGTCACGGGCGTCGGCTTCTTGGGCGCGGGCGTCATCATGCGCGATGGGGGACGCGTGACAGGCTTGACGACGGCGGCGATGATTTGGCTGACGGCAGCGTTGGGCATGGGCGTGGGCAGCGGCTATTATGTTTTCTCCACCGTCGCAACAGCCATCATGCTCGTGGTGATGTGGTTCTTTCCGCGCGTCGAGGCGTGGCTGGACAACCGGCAAGACCGACGCACCTATGAGTTGGTCTTTGCGATTGACCTCGACAAACCAGAGCGTCTGGAAGCGACGTTTCAGCAATGCGGTTTACAGGCGCGTCGCCGCGCCCAAACCAAGCAGGGCAAGCACATGAGCTGTGCGTGGATTGTCCATGGCGCACCCGAGCAGCATGAGCGACTGATCAAACTCTTGCTGGCTGATGCAGAGATTCTCGAATTGCGACATTAGACGAGACCTCACAGGTTTTAGAAACCTGTGAGGTCTGACGCTCCATCTTGACCAACCTATGACATCTACCACTCTCTCCGCCGAACAATTCACGCAGACCGCGCAAGCCATCGAGCATGAAGTGAGCAAAGTCATCGTCGGGCAGCGCGCCATCGTGCGCCAGACGCTCATCACGTTGCTCGCAGGAGGCAATGCATTGCTCGAAGGCGTGCCCGGTCTCGGCAAGACGATGCTCGTACGCACGCTCGCGCAAGTGTTGGACTGTCGCTTCAGCCGCATTCAGTTTACGCCCGACCTGATGCCCGCCGATATCGTCGGCACGAACATTTTGGTTGAAGATGAACAAAGCCGTCGGCGCTTTCAATTCGAGGCAGGCCCTGTGTTTGCGAATTTGGTGCTTGCCGATGAAATCAATCGCGCGACGCCGAAGACGCAAAGCGCGATGCTCGAAGTGATGCAGGAGCATAGCGTCACCGTCGCCAAGACAACGCATCGCATGAGCGAACCGTTCTTCGTTCTCGCCACACAAAACCCGCTTGAGATGGAAGGCACGTATCCATTGCCCGAAGCGCAACTCGACCGCTTCTTCTTCAAGCTGCACGTCGCCTATCCGACGGTGGACGAGCTCGTGACGATTGCCGACCGCACAACAGGCATGGCGTTGCCGCAACCAGAAAAAGTGGCGGATGGCGCAACCGTGATCGCGATGCAACAGCTCGCGCGCGGCGTGCCGATTGCGCCGCACGTGACGGCCGCGGCGGCGAAATTGGTGCGTGCGACGCAGCCGCAAGACGACGATGCGCCTCCTATCGTGAAGCGTTACGTCAGTTGGGGCGCGAGCCCGCGCGGGATGCAAGCGTTGATTCTCGCGGGCAAAATCATCGCGTTGCTCGATGGCCGTTACAACGTCGCCGTCGCTGATTTGCGCGAAGCCGCCTTGCCCACCTTGCGCCATCGCCTCATCCTCAACTTCGAGGCGCAAGCGGAGGGGGTAACGACGGATAGGATTGTGGGAGACTTGGTGGAACAGGTGATGCGTGAAGCGTGAAGCATCTGTTGGCATAGGAGTTGAACTTCGCCATCAGTGGGTTGGAGAGTGATGAAGGTTCAAAAATAGTACGGGTATGGAGCGCCGGTGCAGGACAAGTTTTTAACTTGTCCACGTGGGCAAGTTGCAAACTGGTCCTACACCCGTCGTAATGGAATTAATTTCTTACACTTCAGCAACTTCCGAACCATCATTAGATGTGAATGTCAGAGTCATTGTTATCCCCCTCTTTTCTTACGCTGCTCGACCGCCTCACGCTCGTGACGCGGCGCGCGCGCGTCGGCGCGTTCAAGGGCGAGCGTCGCAGTCCACGACACGGCGGCAGCGTCGAGTTCGCGGACTTCCGCGAATACGCGCCCGGCGACGATTTTCGTCAGATTGATTGGAATGCATACGCGCGCTTGGAGCGATTATTCTTGCGCTTGTTCATCGAGGAGGAAGACGCAACCATTCACATCATCGTGGATGCCAGCGCGAGCATGAACTGGGGCGAGCCTGCGAAATGGCAATACGCGCAACGCGTCGCCGCTGCCTTAGGCTACGTGGCGCTGATTGGGATGGATCGGTTGGTCGGTGCGGCAGTGGGCGGACGACCCCAAGGGTTCGCCCCTACGCTATTCCCTCCGCATCGCGGCAAACACCAAGCACAAGCGTGGTTCGATTGGCTGACAAAGTTGCAACCATCGGGTGAGGCATCACCCGCAAAAGCGTTGGCGCAATACGCGGCACAGACACGGCGCGTGGGCCTGCTCGTCGTCATCAGCGACTTAATGGATTCTGAGTGGCGCGAGGGTATTGGCTTGCTCGCGCAACGCCGTTACGAAATTTCGGCGCTGCATCTGTTGTCGCCTGAAGAGCTCAATCCCACGCTCGAAGGCGACTTGAGGTTGTTGGACAGCGAAACAAACCACGCCGTCGAAATTACCGCCGACTTCGATTTGCTCTCGCGGTATCGCGCGCGGGCGCAAATATGGCGGGACGAATGGCAACAGGTTTGCGCCGCACGCGCCATCCACTACGCGCCGATTGAAACGTCGTTGCCGTTTGAAGAACTCGTGTTGTCGTTCTTGCGACGACGAGGCATCTTGAAGTAATCAGCGTTCAGTGTTGAGCGTCCAGCGCTCACTGAACACTGAACACTGTTCCTTGTTCACCGTTCACTCGTCATAATGAACTTCCTTGCTCCCCTCGCTTTCGCTCTCGCCGCACTCTTGCCCATCATCATCGCGCTCTACTTCCTCAAGCTGCGGCGCATGGAGCAACGTATCTCGTCCACCTATTTGTGGCGCACGCTCGTGCGCGACACGGCGGCGAATGCGCCCTGGCAACGGCTGCGCCCCAACATGCTGATGTTTTTGCAGTTGCTGTTTCTCGCTGCGCTCATCATCGCATTGGCGCGCCCGTTCACGTGGAGCGACACCGCTGCGGGGTCGCATCTCATCCTCGTCATAGATACCTCGCCCAGCATGAACGCGACCGATGTGAAACCGTCACGCCTCGCCGAAGCCGTCGCCATCGCGCGACGAATGATTGATAGTCTTCCATCATCATCACGCGCCACCCTCATCACGGCTGGCGCGCAATCTCCAATCTTCAATCTTCAATCTTCAATCTCCGCTATATCCAGCGCCGATTTACCTTCTGCCCTCACCATCGCCTCCGCCATCGCCGCGCGTGAACCCGACAGTGAAATCGTGATTTTGTCGGATGGGCATGTCGCATTGCAGCCTGTGACGTTGCCGAGTCGTGCGCGCTTTGTGTCCATCGGTAACAGCAATCACAATCAAGCCATCGGCGCATTCTCGGCGCAGCGCGAAGCAGGCGGGCGCCATCTCACCGCGTTTGCGCAGCTCGTCAATTATGGCGCTCAAGCGGTGTCGCGTCGTCTCGTCCTCTATGCTGATGGGCGCGTGTGGACGGCGCGCGACGTGATGCTGGCGTCTAATCAGGCGCAAGCCGTCACGTTTGCAGGCTTGCCGCTCGATGCGCATATCTTTGAAGCGCACTTGGAAGGCGACGATATGCTTGCCTTGGATGATCGCGCGTATGTCGTGCCGCCCTCCAATCAAAAAATTTCTGTGCGCGTCGTCACCACAGGCAACCGCTTTCTCGAAACCGCCTTGCGACTTATGCCCAATGTCGTTATCGCATTTCAATCTCCCATCTCTTATACCCAATCGCCAACTGCCAACTTCCACCTCACCATCTTCGATTCCTTCGTCCCCACGACCACATTGCCAATGGGCAACCTGCTCTTCATCGCCCCCTTGCGCGCCACAGAACTATTTTCGGTGACGGGCAGCGTCGAAGCGCCTGTGCCTGTGCCTGTCGTCGGCGACGACCCCATCTTGCGTTACGTGGATTTGCGCGACGTGACGATACAAGCTGCCACACGGGCGCCGCTGCCCAGCTGGGCGCGTGCGGTCATCATGGACAGCAAAAGCAGTGCGCCGTTGTTGATGATGGGTGAGCAAGGCAACAGACACCTTGGTATCCTCGCGTTCGATTTGCGTCACAGTGATTTGCCGTTGCGGGTGGCGTTTCCGTTGCTGATGGCAAACTTGTTGGATGCGTTGGCGTCGGGTAGCGTCACGAATGTGCCGACGAGCGTGGAAGTTGGACATGCGTTTGCGATACTCGCGCCCGCACAGGCAACGGCTGCCATCGTGCGCGCACCCAATGGGCAAACACAACGCCTGACGCCGCAAGAGGGTCGTGTGGTCTTTGACCAAACGCATCAATTGGGTGTGTATGAATTGATGTGGGAGGGGAGAGACGTTGCGGCGCAACGTCTCTACGTGGTGGTCAATTTGTTCAATCCCGACGAATCGGACATCACGCCGCGCGAGACGTTGCCGATTGTCGGCGCGGGTAACGTTAGTGGGCAAGCGTTGCCACGCGCGCGCGAGGAGTGGTGGCGACCGCTGGCGTGGTTGGCGTTGGCGTTGCTCGTGGCGGAATGGTTGTGGGCGTATCGAGGGAATCTCGTGCAGGTGGTAGAATGGGGTAAAACATTGTGGCAGCAACACAGCGCAATTCGCAAACTGTAAGACCAGAAGGAGTGTTTATGTCCTCGCCATTCTCAGGTATGGATCCTTATCTCGAAAGTTATCTGTGGCCTGACGTGCATCATCGGTTGGCTACCGAGATTTGCCGACAACTGATGCCGCGTCTGATGCCGCGTTACGTGGCGCGACTTGAAATTTCGGTGATTGAAGATACAGCACCTGAAGCAGAGATCGGCGTGATGTATCCTGACGTGGAAGTGTTGACGACGGATGAAGCGACAGATCCAATCGCACAGTCGTGGGGTGGTCAAACGGCGGGAGGTCTTTCGCCAACGCCCGCGCTGGTAACGGTTGAACTAGCGAATCCGCAAGTGAGCATTGCCACAGTGGAAATTCGCACGGTAGCGCAGAACCAACTTATCACCGCCATCGAAATCCTCTCGCCGATTAACAAGCGCGAGCCGGGCCTGACGGCCTATCGCAGGAAACGTGAACGCCTACGTCAGGCAGAAGTGCATCTGTTGGAAATAGATTTGTTGCGGCGTGGTGCGCGTTGGCTGACGCACCCCCGTGTGCCTGAGACGGCTTATCGCGCGCTGCTCGTGCGCGCACGCCAAGACCGTGTGGAACTGTGGCCCATTCGTTTAGCAGACCCCTTGCCTGTGTTGCCTGTGCCTTTGCGCGAGGTTGACCCCGACGTGCCTTTGGATTTGCCATCGGCGTTGGCGACCATCTACACGGAAGCGGCTTATCAGCTTTCCATCAACTATCACCAATCTCCCCCGCCCCCATCGCTCTCTGAAGCAGAGGCTAACTGGTTGGATCAGGTGTTACGACAGGCGGGCAAACGCTAGATGAGTCTTTCTTTCCTCTACCCTACAACCTTATACGCCCTCCTCTTGCTCCCCTTGTTGCTCGCCTTGCCCTTCATTGGGCGACGCACGATGCTTTCCGCGTTTCGTTTTTCGTTTTGGCTGCCTCTCATCGTGCGCGCGCTCGTGCTACTCTTTCTGATTCTCGGCTTGGCGGGCGCACAACTCGTACAGACTGTGCAAGACCTCACCGTCGTCTTCGTCGTGGATCATTCCGACAGTGTGCCGCAAGCGGAGCGGAAACGCGCCGAAGATTTCATCCGTGCATCGCTCACGACGATGAAAACGGGCGACAAAGCCGCCATCGTCGTCTTCGGTGAGCATCCGCTCGTCGAGCGGTTGGCGTCCGCAGAGCCCACCATTACGACGTTGGCTTCTGTGCCGCGCACCTCGCACACGAACATCGCGTCGGCGTTGCGCCTTGCGCTCGCGCTCTTTCCAGACGGAACTCAGAAGCGCATTGTGCTGTTGTCCGATGGTCTCGAAAATGCGGGACGTGCGATGGAGCTGGTTGACATCGCGCGTGTGCGTGATGCAGTAATAGATGTCGTGTCACTCAATCCACCCATTGGACAATCCGAAACCTATGTAGATGCGCTCGACGTGCCATCATCAGTGCGCAAGGGGCAAGCGTTTGAAGCCGTCGTCACGATTCGCAGCACGAGCAACACACCTGCCGACGTGCGTTTGTTGGGCGATGGCAAGTTGCTTGGCGCACGCAATGCGGTGTTGCAAGCAGGCGAGAGTCGTCTTAGTTTTTCGCTGACGGCGGAACAAGTAGGTTTCCATCGTTACACCGCCGAGTTGCAAGCAGCAAATGACACGCTGTTGCAAAACAACGTCGCAGCGGCGTTTACGGTTGTGCATGGGCCCCCGCGCGTGCTGGTCGTTGACCCTTCGACAAGCTCAGGGCGCGACGGTGAGGTGGATAATTTGCTGGCGGCGTTGAAGGCGGCAAACATCGAAGCGGAGCGCATCATGCCCAACGCGCTATCGGGCGACCTCACGGCGTTAACGAATTACGACGCGGTGTTTCTGGTCAATGTGCCTGCGAAGGCGCTGCCCACTGCGGCGATGAACGCGCTGCCCTCGTATGTGCGTGAGCTGGGGCGTGGGCTGGTGATGATCGGCGGCGCTGATGCGTATGGCGCGGGCGGGTATCTGCGGACACCCGTCGAGAAAGCTTTGCCTGTTGACATGGACGTGCGTTCGCAGAAAAAAGAAGCAAATCTCGCGCTCGTGTTCGTAATTGACAAGTCAGGCTCGATGGGGCGTTGCCATTGCGACGACCCACGCGCGCGCCCGGAGCAACGCATTGAAAGCGGCTTGCCGAAGATTGACATTGCGAAAGACGCCGTGATGCAAGCGACGCGCGCAATTGGGCGCGCCGATTATCTCGGCGTCGTCGCGTTTGATGCAGATGCGTTGTGGGCGATGAAGGTACAGCCATTCGCCGATGCGGCGAGCGTGCAACAACAAATCGGCGGCTTGCGCGCAGAGGGTGGCACAAACATCTTCGCAGGCTTGAGCATGGCCGAAGCGGCGCTCGCGCAAACACCCGCGCGCGTGAAGCACGTGATCTTGTTGACGGATGGTTGGAGCAGGTCAGGCGACTTCGATGCGCTAGCTCAGAAGATGCAAGACGAGGGCATCACGCTTTCGATTGTGGCAGCGGGCAGCGGCTCGGCGGCGCACCTCGCGCAGCTCGCGCGTGTGGGCGGTGGACGTTATTATCCTGCCGTGACCATGAGCGAAGTGCCTGCGCTCTTTTTCAAAGAGACGATTGAAGCGGCGGGACAATACCTCATCGAGGAGCCGTTCTATCCTTTGCCTGCAAGCGCGACGCCGATTTTGCGCGGACTCGACGTGAGGCAATTGCCTCCGTTGCGTGGCTACAATGGCGCAACACCCAAGTCGTCCGCGCAAGTCGCGTTGTTGAGCGAGCGCGGCGATCCTGTGTTGGCGACATGGCAATATGGCTTGGGGCGCACGGTGGCATGGACATCCGATGTGAAGGCGCAATGGGCGACGGATTGGGTGCGTTGGGATGGCTTCAATGTATTCATCGCGCAATTGACGAACTGGGCGCTGCCACAGCAAAGCGCTGAGGGTTTGCAAATCGCGTTCGGCGCCGATGCAGAAGAGCGCAACTATTTGGAGGTAGTCTCGCGCGATGCGTCGGGCAGACCGCGCGATTTGCTGGTCACGCGCGCGACCATCCTCGGCGCGGACGCGGGTAGAGGCGAGGTTTCCTTGCCAATCACGTTGACCCAAGTCGCAGCGGGACGGTATCGCGCTGCATGGACGCCCAATCAAACGGGCGCGTATCTTGTGCAGGTCGCGCAACACGATGCGAATGGCACACCTGTTGCGAGCGCGACGACGGGCATCGTCGTGCTCTATTCACCCGAATACAAAATCCTTGAGCGCAGCGCAAGCGTGTTGCCACGGTTAGCGCAAGCGACGGGTGGACACGAGCTCACCGCTGCGGCCGATGCCTTTGCGCCGTTGCCAAAACTTGCGACGCGCGCAACGCCGATTTGGCCCGCATGGTTGACCATCGTCGCGTTGTTGTTCGTGTGCGATGTGGCTGTGCGCCGCTTGCGCTTAACATACGAAGATTGGCAACGACTGATGGCGTGGTTGCGAATGCCACGCGCGCAACCACAACGCACCGCCGCGCCACAAGCCTTGAAAGGCTTGTTCGCCGCGCGTGAGCGGGCGCAGCGGAGTCGGAATAGTCCAAGTGGTCTGAATAGCCCAATTAGTCCAAGTGGTCTGAATAGCCCAATTAGTCAAAGTGATCGAACTAGTCCGATCACTCCGACTAGTCCGATCACTCCGACTAGTCCGACTAATGCGGCTACACAACCAAACGACCAATCCGACCAAGCAACATTAGAGCGATTGAGGAAGGCAAAGGAGCGGGCGCGCAAAGGACGATGAGCAACAGAAAGACCTCGCGGGTTTTGGAAACCCGCAAGGTCTTTCTGTTGCTAGTGGGAGCGCTTTTGTTCATCGCGTATCAACTTCCACCACCACAGCGGCGCGACGAAACGATGTTCAGGATTGTGACGCAGATAGATGAACCAGTACATCGCAGCGACCATGATCGCGCCGCCGATGATGTTGCCGAGCGTAACGGGGAGAAGGTTGTTGATGAAGAAACCTTGCCACGTCAGGCTCGCTAATTGTTCGGCGGTCTTGTTCGCTGCGAGCAGCACGCTTGGCTCATCGCGCAAGAACAAACCAAGCGGAATGAAGTACATATTGGCGATGGAGTGTTCGAAGCCGCCTGCGACGAAGGCGGAGATGGGCGGGATGATGGCGAGGATTTTGTCCGTCGTCGTGTGCGCGCTGAAGCAGAGCCACACGGCGAGACAGACGAGCGCGTTGCAGAAGATGCCCAGCATGAGCGCGGGCAAGAAGTCGAGCGTGACCTTTGTAGTGGCGACGTTCAATGCAGCGACGCCGACCTTGTTGGCATCAAACGTCCATTGCTGCGAGAGGTACATACCGTACGCCGTCAGCACTGAGCCGACGAAGTTGCCGACATAGACGATGAGCCAGTTGCGTAGCAAGCCCCACGTCGAGACTTTGCGCGCCGCCCATGCCATCACGATGAGGTTGTTGCCCGTGAAGAGCTCGGCGCCGCCGACGATGACCAGAATCAGCCCGAGTGTGAAGACAAGTCCGCCAAGCAAACGGGACAGACTGTAATTCAAGCCGTTGTCAGCCCACACCAGCGTGGCGAAGTTCGCGCCCAAAGCGATGAACGCGCCTGCAAGAATGGCGAGCGCGAACGTGGTCGCCGCATCGAGTTTCGCTTTTTTCACGCCGACAGTTTCTACACGCTGCGCCATTTCCGCAGGCGCATACGCATCGAAGTTAATGGATGATTCAGCCATAGGGGACTCCTCGGTGGGACAAATTTTCAATTGATCTTACTGATGCGAGCGAATCAAGAGCACGGGTATTTGCGCGCCATGCACCACTTTGTCTGCGACACTGCCGATGAGCCACCGGCTGATGCCACTGCGCCCATGCGTGGACATCACAATCAGGTCAGCGCCGAATTGCTTGGCTTCGTCGAGAATCGTTTCGGCAGCCGTGCCGCCATCATGGACGCGCGTGGTCACGCTCAATCCTGTTTCACGCAATGGTGTCGCTATACGCTCCAGATATTGTTCCGCTTCCTTTTGCATGTTCAGCGCGCTTTCGACCATCACGGCTGAGAAGGTCGGATCCACAGGGGATTCGATGTAGAGCGGCGAAACGGCGACGCGCAACAACAAAAGCTCCGCGCCCGCGCGTTCGGCGATGGCGCGCGCATGAGGCAACGCCGCTTCTGCCAAGTCTGAACCGTCTAACGGCACGACAATTTTCTTATACATGAGACGCCTCCTGAGGTTTAGATCGAATTAGCAGCACAGGTACTTTTGCGCTATGCACGATCTTATCTGCAATGCTGCCGAGCAGCCAACGCGCCATGCCGCTGCGCCCGTGCGTGGACATCACAATCACGTCGGCGCCGACTTCGTCGGTGGTGGCGAGAATGGCATCAGCTACAGGCTCGTTCCCTCGCAACTCAATCGAAACGGTCAAGCCATCGGTTTTCAGTTCGCGGGCGATGCGCTCAAGGTAATCTTGAGTCGTTTGACGGATACGCTCTTCTTCAATCTGAAATCGTTGCGTGTGTGACGGATCTAGCACCGTGTAATCATGGTGCGGAAATGCGGCGACACACAGCAACACCAGCTTGGCGCGCATGATCTGTGCGAGCGTGCGCGCATGGGGTAAAGCCGCTTCAGCCAGAGGCGAAGTATCGAGCGGCACCAACATGGTTTGATACATGGTAATCTCCTTCAGGCGCTGTGAGGCGATGCAGGCTCGTGGATCAACACACGGAAAATGTCTGACTCGGTGATGATGCCGATCAGCTTGCCATTGGCGACGACAGGCAACGCGCCAATTTTGCGTTCCAACATCACCTTCGCCGCTTCGCGCACCGTCGCTTCGGGTGTGATGGTCACAGGGTTATGCGTCATGATTTTGTCCACCGTGAGCCGCGCGAGCAGATAATTCAATTCATAAATGCTGAGGGTGGTTGCGCTGGATGGTTCCGCCTCGCGCACATCGCCGAGCGTGATGATGCCGACGAGCTTGCCATGCGCGACGACAGGCAAACGCCGGATACGTTTCTCGGTCATCAAGCGATGGGCTTCCGGCATAGGCGTTTGTGGGTCAACGGTGACGGGATTCGGCGTCATGCAATCGCCCACAAGCGGTTGCTTCATGTGTCCTCCAAAATGAAATGTTATTCGCGGGCATCCTGCTTATATCAAACAACATTCGCGCGCGAAAGTAACGGGTTAGATGTCCCGATATTTACGGTATTTTTGTCACTAACGAGAGTGGGGTTGGGTGTATGATGAACATGGGAAAGGGCGCGCCATGATCCTCAAGAACTTGTGGCGACGCAAGACGCGCACGCTGCTGATGATGTTGGGCATTGCGATTGGCGTGGCGGCAGTGGGCGTTCCTCAGCTCGGTAGATGAAGAGCTCGGCGTGAACGATGCGGCGCGCATTGACGAGGTGCCAAATCGCAAGTTGAAGAAAGTGGAAGCAATATAATCGGAGGTTCAGCCTCAGACCTCGCGGGTTTCGCTGTGTTACGCTCGCGAGCTCGGGATGAGCATGAGCTATTTGCCTTTAGCGGCGCGGAGTCGCTCCGCTTCGAGTTGCGCTT